>NZ_JBSGAI010000066.1:0-37414 GCF_053600695.1 Amycolatopsis sp. NPDC005003
GAGAGTAGGACACCGCCGAACTTACCGTGAAGAGAGGGCCTGGGCCCGGTAGAGACCACGAGTCTCCCGGCCCAGGCCCTTTCTCCATTTCCGCCCCTTTCCCCGCGCCCGCCCCCTCAGGCCCGCGAGTTCCGCCGGCAATCACGCGAGATCCGGCCTCAATCACGCCAGTTCCGGCCCCAGCCAGGCGAACCCCGCCCCGAATCACGCGAGTAACGCCCGGCCGGCCGCCGTGATGCCTCCCCCATCACGCGAGATGGCTCTCCAGACACGCGAGATGCCCCCGGGACCACGCGTGATGCCTCACGCAGAGCCCGGCCGAGCCACCGAACGCCTCCGCAGCGGCGACGACAACACCAGCGACGTGTTCGTCTCCCCGTACCGCTGCACCTTCTCGACCAGCTCCTCCAGCTCCGCCGTACTCCGGCACAGCACCCGCAGGACCCAGCACTCGTCACCCGTCACGTGGTCCGCGGCCACCACCTGCGGCAGCGGCAACACCGCCGTCCGGAACCGGGGTGTGTCCAGGCTTCGGACCCGGGCGCGCACCAGCGCCTCGATCGGCAACCCCAGCTTCGTCGTGTCGATGCTCGCCGCGTAGCCCGTGATCACTCCGCGCTCCTCGAGACGGCGGACGCGTTCCGTCACCGCCGAGCCGGACAGCGCCACCCGGCGGCCCAGCTCCGAGAAGCTCAGCCTGCCGTCCGCCTGCAGGAGCTCCAGCAGGCGCCAGTCGACGTCGTCCAGGTGGTCCACCGCAACTCTCCCGGGTTCACAGGGCCAGAACAGGGAAATCCCCGGCCGTCCCGGGATTCCACGCCGATTGTGCCCTGTCCTGGAACCCGCGAACCCAGCAGGATTTACCCCATGACGCGCACGCTCGCCTTCCCCGCCGCCGCCCCCGAAGCCGCCGTGACGTACTTCGGTGCCGAGCTCGGGTTCGAGGTCGATCCCGACGATCTCGTCCAGGACCTCGAAGCCGGCCGCACCGATGGCTACGTCGTCGTCGAAACCCGGGCGCCCGAGGCTTTCGCCCACGCCCGCATCCCCGGCGCGATCAACCTGCCCTACCGGGACCTGACGGCGGACAGCACGAAACACCTCGACCGCGACCTCGTCTACGTCTGCTACTGCGAAAGCACCGTCTGCAACGCCGCCACCAAGGGCGCGCTCAAGCTCGCCCAGCTCGGCTTCAAGGTGAAACGGCTCTCCGGCGGCATCACCGCCTGGATCGCCGCCGGCTACCCGGTCGAAGGCGGCAAAGCCGACGCAACCACCGAACAAGGAATTCGCTGTGCCTGCTGACCTACCCTGGACAGCGTGACCCGAATCCTGATCATCCAGCCGGACGCGTCGGACCCGCTGGGCCCCCTCGGCGACTGGCTGACCGAGGCCGGCGCGGAACTCGACGTCCGCCTGCTACCGGAACAAGACCTGCCCGACCTCGACGGCTACCGGGCCGTCGTCTGCCTCGGCGGCGGCATGGCCGCGGAAGACGACGCCAAGCACCCGTGGCTCGCCGACGTCCGACGGCTGCTGTCCAAGGCCGCCGCGAAGAATCTGCCCACCTTGGGCATCTGCCTCGGCGCCCAGCTGCTGGCCGTCGCGACCGGTGGCCGCGTCGAGGTCGCCCCGGACGGGCCGGAGGTCGGTCCGCACCTCGTCAGCAAGAAGGACGCGGCGTGGACCGACCCGCTGTTCGCCGACCTTCCACTCGTGCAGGACGTCCTGCAGTTCCACACCGACGCCATCACCCGGCTCCCGCCCGGCGCCGAGCTGCTCGCGTCCTCGCCGCGCTACGCGCACCAGGCCTACCGGCTCGGGCGTTGTGTCTACGGTGTCCAGTTCCACATCGAGACGACGCCGGCCGTCGTCGAGAGCTGGGCCGCGGAATGCCCCGAAGAAGCCGAATTCGCCCGGCCCGGCGCGCTGGAGCACGAAAAGCTGGTGACCGTGCACGCCGACATCGAGGAGACCTGGCGCCCGTTCGCGCAGCGGTTCGTCAAGCTGGCCGCCGGAGAACTCGAAGCCGCGGTGGCAAGTCACCGTACTTTGCCGCTGGCTTAACGACAGAGGTCACAACCAGCAACATCCTGTTAACGCCGGGCGTACCCGTCAGGTACCTTGCGGGAGGAGTCCCCACAAGGGTGCGGAGGTCGGGGTGCAACCCTCGTTGCTGGTCGTGGTCGTCGTCGTCACGGCCCTCATTTTCGATTTCACGAACGGGTTCCACGACACCGCGAACTCGATGGCCACGTCGATCGCCACCGGGGCACTCAGGCCCCGCGTGGCCGTCGCGATCTCGGCGGTGCTGAACCTGGTCGGCGCGTTCCTGTCGGTCGAAGTCGCCAAGACGATCTCCAGCGGCCTCGTCGACGACACGAAGATCGGCCCGGCGATCGTCTTCGGCGGGCTGATCGGTGCCATCGTCTGGAACCTCGTGACGTGGTTCGTCGGCCTGCCGTCGAGTTCGTCGCACGCGTTGTTCGGCGGCCTGATCGGCGCCACCTGGATCTCCGCGGGGGCCGACTCGGTCCACTTCGGAAAGATCGTCGAAAAGGTCCTGGTCCCGGCCGCGGCCAGCCCGGTCATCGCCGGGCTCGTCGCGATGACCGCGACCTACCTCGTCTACCGCTTCCTGGTGCGCGGCCGCCCGGCCACGCGCGGGTTCAAGGTCGGCCAGATCGTCTCGGCCTCCCTGGTCTCGCTCGCGCACGGCACCAACGACGCGCAAAAGACGATGGGCGTCATCACGCTCACGCTCGTCACCGCCGGCAGCCTCCCGGCGGGCGCGTCGCCGCCCGTCTGGGTGATCATCAGTGCCGCGTGTGCCCTGGCCCTCGGCACCTACCTCGGTGGCTGGCGCATCACCCACACCCTCGGCAAGGGCCTCACCGACATCGAAGGCCCGCAGGGCTTCGCCGCGCAGACGAGCTCGGCGCTGGTCATCCTGATCTCGTCGCGGCTGGGCTTCCCGCTGTCGACGACACACGTCTGCTCCGGCGGCATCGTCGGCTCCGGCGTCGGCCGCCGGGACGCGCCGGTCCGCTGGCGGATGGCCGGCCGGATGGTCGTCGCCTGGCTGTTCACGCTGCCCGCGGCCGCGATCGTCGGCGCGCTCTCCGGCAAGATCGCCTCGCTGGGCAACGCGGGCACCGTCGCCGTGGGCGTCGCCGGGGCCGGGGTCGGCCTCGGCATCTACCTCCTCTCGCGCCGCCACCCCGTCACCGCGCACAGCTTCCAGGTGCCCGAGCCGACGCCCGCCGGAGCCGAGCCGGGCCGGCTCGCCGCCTGAGCCGCCACGCCGGGCTACGGTGGTCGGTGATGGCAGACCGAGCGCGAACGACCGCTTCCGCGGCGAGGTACGGCTTCACCGATTCCCGTGCCGAGGGGCAGTTGCGCGCGGCCGGCTGGTGGGCCGACGCCGGCCCGGTCGCCACGGCGGCCGACGTGCTCGCGGCGTTGTCCCGCACCGCCGACCCCGACCTCGCGCTGCGCGGCCTGGACCGGATCCGCGAGGCCGACGCCGGAGAGTGGGCCGACCTCGAAGCGCAGCTCCGCACGCACCGCACCTTCCGCGGCCGCTTCCTCAGCGTGCTCGGGACGTCGAGCGCGCTCGCCGACTTCCTCGCTGCCAACCCGGAGCAGTGGCGTTCGCTCCTGGGGGACAAGTGCACCGACTCCGCCTGCTACCGCGAAGCCCTGCGCACGGCGCTCCTGGCCGAAGACGGTTCGGTGCGCACCGGGCCCAAGGCCGAGCACGCCCTCAAGGTCGCCTACCGCGGCCAGCTGCTCGGCATCGCCGCCGCCGATCTCGGGCACGTCGTCGAGGCCGGGCTCGAGCACCCGGGCTACGCCGAGGTCGCGGCCCAGCTGACCGAGCTCGCGGAGGCCGCGCTGGCCGCCGGGCTCCTCGTCGCCGAGGCCGAAGCCGGCGCGTCGGCCGAAGGCACCCTGGCGATCATCGCGATGGGCAAGTGCGGGGGCCGGGAGCTCAACTACGTCAGCGACGTCGACGTCATCTTCGTCGGCGAAGGCGACCTCGGCCTCGCGACCCGGCTGGCGAGCACGATGATGCGCGTCGTCGACAGGGCGTGCTTCGAGGTCGACGCGGCGCTGCGCCCGGAAGGCAAGGCCGGCGCGCTCGTCCGCACGCTCGACGGCCACCACGGCTACTACCAGAAGTGGGCCAAGACCTGGGAGTTCCAGGCACTGCTCAAGGCGCGGCCGGTGGCCGGCGACGCCGAGCTGGGCCGCCAGTACGCCGAGATGGTGGCGCCGCTGGTGTGGTCGGCGGCCGACCGGGAGAACTTCGTCGCCGAGGTGCAGCAGATGCGCCGCCGCGTCGAGGGCCACGTGCCGTCCGAGCACGCCGAGCGCGAGCTGAAGCTGGGCCGCGGCGGCCTGCGCGACGTCGAATTCGCGGTGCAGCTGCTGCAGCTCGTGCACGGCCGCGTCGACGCCGACCTGCGCTCATCGTCCACGATGGACGCGCTCGAAGCGCTCGGTGAAGGCGGCTACGTCGGCCGCCAGGACGCCGCCGAACTGGGCGCGTCCTACGAGTTCCTGCGGATGATCGAGCACCGGCTGCAGCTGCGGCGGCTGCGCCGGACCCACCTGTTCCCGGCGCCGTCGGACACCGCCGAGCTGCGCATCATCGCCCGGGCGAGCGGGATCAAGGCGAGCGGCGGCAAGAGCCAGGGCGAGGCGCTGCTCGCGGAGTTCCGGCGGCACGGCAAGGGCATCCGGCGCCTGCACGAGAAGATCTTCTACCGGCCGCTGCTGCAGTCGGTCGCGAACGTGCCCACCGAGGCGCTGCGCCTGACCACCAAGCAGGCCGCCAGCCGCCTGGCCGCGCTCGGCTACACCGCGCCCGACGGCGCGCTCCAGCACATCAAGACCCTCACCGCGGGCGTCTCGCGGCGCGCGGCGATCCAGCAGGCGCTGCTTCCGGTGCTGCTCGACCTCTTCGCCGACACCCCGGATCCGGACGGCGGCCTGCTGTCATACCGGAAAGTGTCCGAAGCGCTCGAAGACACGCCGTGGTACCTGCGGGTGCTGCGCGACGAGGGCACGGTCGTCGAGCGCCTGGCCTTCCTGCTGGGCACGTCCCGGCTGGTACCCGACCTGCTGGTCCGCGCGCCGGAGGTGCTGCAGCTGCTCGGCGACCCGGCGCGGCTGCTGGGCCGCACGCCGGCGGAGGTGGCGAAGTCGCTGCGGGCCGCCGTCCGGCGTCAGCCCGGCTTGAACGCCGCCATCGCCGCCGCGCGTTCGCTGCGGCGGCACGAACTCCTGCGCGTCGCCTGCGCCGACCTGCTCGGGCTGCTGGACGTGCCGGCTGTGTGCGAAGCGCTGTCTTCGGTTTGGGCCGCGGTGCTGCAGGGCGCGCTGGCCGCGGCGTACCGCCAGCGGCAGGCCGAGCTCGGCCGGACGCCGGCGCGCATCGCGGTCATCGGGATGGGCCGGCTCGGCGGCGCCGAACTCGGCTACGGCTCCGACGCGGACGTGCTCTTCGTGTGCGAGCCCTCCGAAGGGGTATCGGACGCCGACGCCGTGAAGTTCGCTTCGTCGGTCGCGGAGACCGTCCGGAAGATGCTGGGCGCGCCGAGCCCGGACCCCGCGCTCGAGGTCGACGCCGACCTGCGGCCGGAGGGGCGGAGCGGGCCGCTGGTCCGGACGCTGGAGTCCTACCGCGCCTACTACGCGCGGTGGGGCGAGGTGTGGGAGGCGCAGGCGTTGCTGCGGGCCCGCTTCATCGCGGGCGACGACGACCTCGGCGAGCGCTTCATCGCGATGATCGACCCGATCCGCTACCCCGAAGGCGGCCTGGACCCGACGAAGGCCCGCGAGATCCGCCGCATCAAGGCCCGCGTCGAGACCGAGCGCATGCCCCGCGGCGCCGACGCGACACTGCACACGAAGCTCGGCCGCGGCGGCCTCGCCGACGTCGAGTGGACGGTGCAGCTGCTGCAGCTCCAGCACGCGCACTCCGTCGATAGCCTGCGGACGACGTCGACGCTGGACGCGCTGGCGGTGCTCCCGGAGGCGGGCCTGGCCGAGCAGCCCGAAGCGGACTCGCTGGCCGAGGCGTGGCTGCTGGCGACCCGGGTGCGCAACGCGGGGATGCTGGTGCGCGGCAAGGCGGTCGACCAGGTGCCGGGCTCGGGCCGCGACCTGGCCGCGGTGGCCCGGGTGCTCGGCCAGTCGGCCGGCGACGACCCTGGGGAGTTCCTCGACACGTACCGCCGCATCACCCGCCGGGCGCACACGGTGGTCGAGCACCTGTTCTACGAGGCCTGACCTACAGTGGGCCGGTGACCGATCGCGAACCCTTCCGTACCCGGATCAAGGTCCGGCACTACGAGCTGGACACCCTGGGCCACCTCAACCACGCCGTGTACCACTCGTACGGCGAGGTCTCCCGCCTGGAACTCCTCGAAGCGGCGGGCGCGCTGAAGGGGCTCCCGGGCGTGGCTTCGGTGCTCCTGGAGACGCACGTGGTCTTCCGCCGCGAGCTGCGCGCCGGCGACGAGGTCGACGTGACGTGCGTGGTCAAGTTCGGCAGCGGCAAGACGTTCAAGATGGATTCGAACATCTTCAAGCTCGACGGCACGCTGGCCGCGGAGATCACCTGCACGCTGGGGCTGATGGACCTGGAGCGCCGCAAGCTGGTCGACGACCCGCGGGGCCGCTACGAGGCCGCGGGCGCGGACATGGCGCTGCTGTCCCCGTCGGAATAAAACCCCGGCCCTTTTCGTGATCGAATTTTCGTGCGACATCCGTTTCTGAAACGGTGGGCCGAACGTAGAAAAAAAGATCGGGGCGACGGCCGAGGGTGTTCCCCTCGACCGCCGCCCCGTGTTCGTGGACGGTCAGATCACACGTCGTAGGTCTGCCACGACCCGGCTTCTACCTGCGGGCTGATCGTCGGCACCCCTGCTGACCTGCTGGTTATCGGTCGTCGTTGGTCGTTCATGGTCAACTCTGGCGGACGTCTGACGGCCTGGAGACGGCCTGACGCGGTGGCAGTCCGCCCCCGTCTTCCTCGCCCCTGCCGCTGTTAGCACCGGGCTGCCGGGGTCAAGGGGGAGCGCAGCTCATCGCGCAGCGACGCCGCAGGCGCCCTTGATGCCGGTGGGCTGGTGTTAAACGATCCTGTGCGAGGAACGGCTTACTGGTCGTTATGGCATTAACCCTGGGACGGCAAGCGCGACCGTCCCGGCGCCGACGAACAGCAGGCTGGTGATCTGAAGCCTCACGGTCCCGATCGCTACGGACCTGGCAAGCTCCCGGCTAGCGTTCTCGACTTCGCGTATCTGGCGCTCTGTGTCGCCAACGGCCGTGCGCAGTGCGCGCACGTCGTCGCCTCGTCGGCTCCGCTCCTGTAGCGCTTCCTGCTCGACCAGTTCGATACGTCGCTCGATCCAGCGGAACTTCTCCTCCATGGATAGCGCTACTGGCGCGGGGCCACGCGACACGATCCCTTCGGCGTGTATCGCCACTCCTGTGGCCATTGCAGCCCCGGCCGCGACGCGCACGTCGAGGTCACGGTTGCGACGGAGGACGCGACGTAGGGAATGACGGGCCCAGCCGAGGGCCCTGGTTATCGCAGGCCACACAGGCTCGGTGCCGTGCTCTCGGTTTGTCGACACATAGGCACCCACGGCCAGGCCGATGCCCACGATCGACAGCAACAGGCCGACGATGGTCAGCACGATCTTGAACATGCAGGTAAGACGCGCTGGTGGTCATCGATGTTGCAAATGCCGCGTGCCGGGGCCGCCGGCCGGAGCGGAGCGGAGGCTGGGCGGTCCGGGCACGGCGCGCTTGCGCGCCGTCTTGATCCCATAGAGCTGAATTCGGCAGGGGGAAGGACTTGGCGGCAGCGTCTGCCGGACGTAACGAAGGTCGGCTGTGTCCTGTCACGACGTCGACCAGGCTATCTACGTGACTTCGCTGGTGTCTGCTCTCCGACCGAGAGCATCAGAGGACAGATACTGGCCACTCATGTGCAACTCATCGACGGGTTCGCGGTCTTGGCCTACTGTCCGATCGACCACTGAAAGTAACGATCTGGGACGTAACAGAGCCCGACCGATACGGGCGTCAAGTCGGTGCCGACATAAGGGGCACTGGCGACTGTGGCCCTAGTCGGTCCACGCCGCGTGAGTCTTGTGGCTGAAGGGGAGGCTAGGTGACGTCCGGCTGGGTTTCATTTGCGTTCACCAGCGGTGGCCAGTGGAAGTGGTACGAGAAAGAGGGTGTGAATGTCCCGATCGCCGAGGTGCAGGCCCACGCTGCGGACATCGAAGCGGCTGAGGGGGCGGACGCTGCGCGGGACTTCAGGGCTCTGATCAAGGCGAAGCTCAATCGTGCCGAGCGTGGTGAGCTGCATGAGCCGGGGGATGGGCGCCCACGCCTACAGCTCAGACCTGGAGTCATGGAGATCAAGTGGAAGATCGGACGCAAGCAGTGGCGGCTCTACTACAGCGAGCCCCTCAAGCTTCGTGACGCCAAGGTGATGCTTGGCCTCCTGTTCAACCGGAAGTTGTCAAAGGAGCAACAGGATCGGGATATCGAGGAGGCGGCCAGACGCTGGGGGTGGTGGCAGGGTGGAGCATAAAGCTACTATCGGGTTTAGCCGATACTGGAGGGTATGATGAGTGACTTGGATGAGCTGCTCGGCATCGACTCCAGCGACCCCAAGGATGCGCTGGCAGATGAGCTCGTCAAGGCTGACTTTGCCTGGGTCGATCAGCTGGTCAACCTGCGTAAGCGGCTGGGGCTTAGCCAGACCCAGGTGGCTGAAGCGATGGGGCGTTCCCAGAGCGTGGTCTCGGACATCGAGACGATGAGCAGTGACCCTCGTCTCTCGACCCTGCGCCGCTACGCGCTCGCGATTGGCGTTGCGGTCAAGCATCGAGTCTTCCCCTCTAACCTTGCACGCTCAGTCATCAGAGCTGAGCGCCCGGAGGGCATCACTGCTCGCACCGCTGAGGCAGGGGCAAGTCACGCATCGCGCGCTACTGCCGTTCACGTGACCGGACTTGGGCACGTTCAGGTGGGCGTCAGGTGAAGGTTGCAGTACTGACAGCAGACGCGGGCCAGAGTGATTCCGCTACTGGCAAGGCTCATGCCCTTGGTATCGGTTGGACAGCTGTCGATGCGCCGACAACAGCGCCTATGGCTGTGTTGGTCATCTTCAGCTTCGACAGCCAAGAGGAGGCTAGCGGTGCGCACGAGATTCGCCTCGACCTGACGTACGAAGACGGCAAGCCTGTGTCCTTGCCGGGTAGCGACGGGCCGATCACCGTCCTGAGCCACGTCACCATGGGCGTGCAGCCGAATACGCCACCGGACGCGCCAGCTTCGGCTCCATTTGTGGTCAACATTGGGCCCGGTCTGCCGCTTGAGCCGGGACGTCATTACAAGTGGCAAGCAAGCATTGATGGTCAGAGTGAAGCGAGTTGGTCTGCTTCGTTTATTACCCGTCCGGTCACTCCTGTGGACGCTGACGCGAAGTGATGGTGACTTATAAGGGGAGCCCAGGTAGATAGGGCCCCGGCGGTCGGCATGCTCGGCGTTGCGGAGGTTAAGCCACGGTCGCCAAGCCTTTGATCACTTCGGTGACTGCGTCGGCCCCGGCCATAACAAGTTTGGTGCCCTTGCCGGGCTTGTTTGCGTAGCCGATAGAGGCAGTCCCTGCTGCTTTGGCGGCCACCATATCGCTTGTGGAGTCACCTAGAAACACGGACTCGCTGGGGGGTACTTCGAGTGCAGCGACGGCCTGTTGCAAGAGGTAAGGGCTTGGCTTGAGCAGAGCGGCGTTCGGACCGGTCCGCGCAGATACGAAGCTGATCGATCTTCGAAGATCGTAGAGGTCGAGGTAGGCGCCGATAGCTGGCGTGCCGTTGTTGCTGACGATGGCCAGTGGCCGGCCGGATTCATGCCACGCCTCGATGAGGTCGTGTGCGCCGCTTGTGGGCGTGGCGCTAGAGATCGCCTCGACTTCGTGGGCCGCAAAAGCGACTTCGACAAAGCGGGCCTGGTCTTCGCCAAGCGTGGCGGCGTATTGGAAAACGTCGAACGGGTCGGCGCTGGCCGCGATTGCTTCGGGCAAATCAGCGTGTCCGCAGTCAGCAAGGACTCCCCGCAACTGGTTGGCGACTGTGGACGCGGGAATTCCTGCAAAGACAGAGCAAACCGGGCCGTCGAAGTCGAGAAGTAGGGCGCGGGCTCGGGCCAGCACCTCTGCGGCTTTCATCGCTGATAGTCCTTGGCAACGCTGTTCCAGAGACTGTCGAACCAGGTCTTAGCCTGGTCGACGTACTGTGAACCGGTCGACGTGTCGTCGTCGTTGATCGAGTGGTGGAAGAGGATTGCGTCCTTGCCCATGAGGTCGTAGATCGCCTGGGTCTCGCCGCCGAAGTTGATGACGTGCTCGCGGACCGGGTAAAAGCCGAAGAACGTCTCTTCGTTGTTGATCAGGTAGAGCTTGAACATCGGCGGTGCCGGGTGCACGCGGACCTGTGCCGACGCCTTATTGACCAGGCCAAGCTCGCCGAGTTCGGTCACCGAGTCGACGATGGCCAGGGTGTGGCGGCGCATGATCTCTTCGGCGCGCTTGCGGAACAGCGGGCTGTCGGCGTGCTCGTCCACGGTGACCGGCAGGGACCATGGCTGGGTCGGGTCCGGGACCAGCAGGCGGACGGTGATCGACTCGGGCCGTAGCCGGCCGATACGAATCTTGTCCAGCGGTTCGGCGATGACGCCGTGCAGGGTCTCGCCGGAGAACCCGGCGAAGTCGATCGTGACGTCCTGAGCCTCGAAGGCACGTTCGATGTGTGGTCGGAGGCCGACCGGGCGTTCGGTGCGCTCGCGGACGAAGACCCCGCTGCCCTGACGCGACACGATCAGGCCCTCGTCACGGAGTTCGCGGATGGCGTTCTGCACGGTCATCGGCGCGACGTTGTACGTTTTCGCCAACTCGTTCCGCGATGGGAGCTTGTCGCCGGGCGTGAACTTGCGCGTGAGGATCGCCGCGCGCAGCGCGTTCGCCACCTGCACGTAGGGCGGTCGCGGGTCGTCCGGGTCGAGCGCCATGGGTGCTTTCCTTCCTTGACTGGTGGCTCTGCCACGGGTCAAGTTTCAGTCTCCCCGACCAGCTCCAAGCCTGTCTAGGCCACCTAGCGGCCTAGACCGTTTTCGTGTTGCTTGACTTGGCTAGCCAACCTGGCTAACCTGGCCATGACAGCCACGATAGGCAGCGTCGAGTGAGGCGCCTGACCAGGGAGAACCGACATGGCAGTACCGCGCGGAACGCGCTTCGAGATCGAGCACGACGCCGTGTTCCCAGCCGGGGCGGCGATCGTTGGCCCCGTCACTCCGGACATGGAGTACGTCTCCAACGAGGACAAGGCCCGGGGCAAGCAGCCCAAGCAGAAGATCGACGAGCAGACCGGCCTGCCGCAGTGGAAGGTCACCGTGACCGACCCGTCGGCAGAGAAGGACCGCGACAAGTCGGCCACGGTCACCCTGCTCGACCGGGTCCAGCCCGTCCCGCCCCCGGCCGCGATGCAGGGTTTCGACTTCCGGCCGGTCGTGTTCGAGGGCCTGACGGTCGAGGCCCGGGTCATGGGCGAGAAGTTCAAGTACCAGGGATGGGCGCTGCGGGCCACCGGGATGCGTGAGCCGGGTAGTGGTGCTGGCTCGAAGCAGGCCGCGAAGACCCCGGCCGGCCAGAGTGGTCAGCAGAAGGCCGCGTGATGGCGGGGCGGCCGTCGCGTGAGGCGGTCGCTCGGTGGAACGAGGCGTACGCGGAGCAGACGTCCGCGCTGTTCGCTGCGATGAGGTCGGCTTCTGACGATCTGGCGGCAGTGCGGCGTCTTGCTCACGCCTACCACGCGGTTGCGGTGGCGTGGCGTGCCTTGTCTGCCGATCTCGCTGCTCCGTTGTGGGCGCGGCACGCGTCGGCCGTGGCGGCTGAGGAGTTCGAGCGGCGGGCGCGCATGGAGTTCGACCGCGCTGACTCGGCCCAACGACCAGGGGAGATCACATGAGCCGGTGGGAGCGGGTGCGAGCTTGGGAACGCGCCTACGCGCGATACGCCGGGGCGTCGGACGTCGAGTTGCCTCAGGTGTCGCGGGCGGTTGCCGCAGCTTGGCGTGATCTTGCGGCCGAAGTGCCGTTACCGGCCTGGGCGCGGGCGGCCGTCATCTCCGCCGCTGAGGCATTCGAGATTCAAGCCGACAAGTGGGACACCCGCCTTCGGCATGGCGAAAGTGTTCAGGGACATGGCACACGACGAGAAACAGGACGCGGCGGAAGCTGGGTGGGACGGGTTCGGCGTGACGTGGATCGTCGGGTCGGAGGCGGAACTGGCGGTCGAGGAGACTGGTTCGGAGCCGACGCATCCGCCGATGCTGGTGCTCGCGGGGGCGCCGTGCGTGGTGATGCTGCGGCCGCCGGACGACCCGGCGATGTGGCCGGCGTGCGTGAGGTTCCTTCGCCAACTCCGCGACAGCGCGGAGGACATGGCGGCACTCCTCGAAGCCCGCGCGACGGATCGGCTGGTGCGTGATGGCGAAGCCGACTGAGCCGCGCACCCTGCGGGCCGCGCACGAGATCGCAACGGAGCGTCTCCCGGCGCCGGACGCGAACCCAGCAGTGTGGCTGGCGTTCCGGCAGTCGAACGCGCGGATGTACGAGAAGGTCGCCGACGTCGACCGGGGGCACCACCACGAGGCCCTGTATTGGGCGGGGTACGAACGGCGGAAGGCGGGGGAGGTGTCGGCGCAGATCCAGGGCAGCAAGTCGAAGTCTGAATAGTCCCGTGTAGACACACGAACAATCAAACACTGCAACGAAAAACGCGCGCTATGTCGTGCGGCGATGAAACGCGTCCTCTTTCGGTGACGCGGAACCGTAAGGCGCAGAAGCGGAAACTCGGCTACCAACCATGCCGCTCCTGCGCTGTCCACAACCGCGAGGTGTGAACAATGCAAACGCTAGACGATGGCAACAACCGTGCGCCAGTGGGGGTCACCCGCTCGCGGTGCTCGGAATGCAAGCGGTTCGCTCGGCTTCTGCCGGGTGAGACCAAGTGCGCCTCCTGCCTGGGTGCGTTGCCCCTGGATCTCTCGGCAGTGCTGCGGGGTGGTCGGCGATGACTTCCCCCGGAGTGCTCGTGATCGCCCTGGCCGGGCTCGGGCTCGGTGTGTGGGTGCTGGCGAAGATCGGCCGCGCGTTGGCCTCGATGGCTGAGGCGCTGGCCGCGATGGCGGTTGTGTTCTTCGCCCTGTGGTGGGCGTGCAAGGTCGTGTTCTGGCTGTTCTCCCAGGTCGTGATCCACTGGCGTACCTCGTTGACCGTGATCGCGGTCTACCTGTGGTGCATCTGGGTCGGCTGGATCTGGCTCGTCGTGAATCTCGGCGGCTTGGCGCTGATCCTCGGCGTGTGGCGGATGCTCGACGTGACCTCGTTCGATCAGTGGTGCGGCCGGCCGTTGCGGTCGTGGTGGCTGCGCTGGGCGGTCTACCACCTCAAGCTGCCTGGGTGGCTGCACGCCTGCGGGCTGAGCGTCCGGGATGCCGCGCTGCCGGTGGAAGTGACGGTGAACCTGGTTGGCCGTCGTAAGGCTTCGCGGGCGACGGCTCGGCAGTCCGGGGTGCAGGTGCCCAAGGTCCTCGGCGTCCGGTCCGGCGCGTCGTGGGATGAGGTGCGGGTTCGGCTCGTGCCTGGTCAGAAGCCGGAGGACTTCGACGAGGCTGCCCGCGCACTGGCCTCGGCGCGGAAGGTCGCGCGGTGTCAGGTGCGGGAACTGGAGCCGAACGTGGTGTCGGTCGACTTCCAGCGCCGCGACCAACTGGCCTCGGTCGTGCACTCCCCGGCGGTTCCCGAGCAGGCCATGGAGTCCGCGGTGGACCTGCGCCGGGTATGGGCTGGCCGCACCGAGTACGGGCACGACTGGCGGGTGCCGCTGCTCGGCTCGGGCGCGCACTGCCTGACCGCCGGTGCCTCGGGCGCGGGGAAGAACTCGGTGATGTGGTGCCCACTGGTGTCGGCGGCCCCGGCGATCCGGTCCGGGCTGGTGCGCATGTCCGGGATCGACCCCAAGGGCATGGAGCTGGCCTACGGGCGCGGGATCTTCTCCCGGTACGCGGTGTCTGGGAAGGACGCGCTGGAGGTGCTGGACGGCCTGGTGGAGGAGATGGAGTCCCGCAAGCGGGAGTTCGCCGGGCGGGTTCGCACTATCCCGCTGTCGACGGAGTACCCGCTGGAGCTGCTGGAGTTCGACGAGATCGGGGCCCTAACCAAGTACACCGACCGCAAGACCCGCGAACAGATCGTCGAGCGGGTGGCGCTGCTGAACACGCAAGGCCGGGCACTGAACATCTCGGTACGCGGCTATGTGCAGGAGCCGACGAAGGACACCGTCCCCGTGCGGGAGCTGTTCACCCGACGAGTGTGCCTGCGGGTGACCTCCAAGACGCACGTCGGCATGGTGCTCGGGGACGGCGCCTATGAACGGGGCGCGTGGGCAAACCGGATCGGTGACAGTGAGGCCGGGGTGGGATTCGTGTGGGGCGAGGGCATCCGCGAACCCCTGCGCATCCGGGCTGGGTGGGTCTCCGACGAGACCGTGAAGGCGCTGGAGCACTACGTCACCAACGGCGGCGTGGCTCGGCCCGTGCTCGGTGGCGAGGGGGTGGCGGCGTGAACCGGCTGATGGTCTTCCTCGACACGATCCGCGATCACCTCGACCTGCACCAGCTTTCGCCGGTGGCGACATTGACCGTGCGCACGTGGTCGGACCCGCTCACGGTCCAGCTCGACGCCCACCGGCTGCCCGACGTCGCGGGGGCGTTGCAGACCTGGTCGAACACGCTTGATGACGTGTCGGCCTCGCTCTGGCGCACCCCGGACGGCGACTCGGTGCACCTGTCGATCAACGGCCGGACGCCGTGCGGCATCCCGGTCCACGTGTACAGCGGGGTTGCCTACGACCCGGCGGTGTTCCCGGACCTGCCCGCCGAGGCCCGGCAGGACATGCCCGTGTTCCAGCTTCGGCAATGGTCTCGCCCTGGGGAGGTGGCCGCCTAATGACCGACCAGGAAAAGACCCAGCCGGCCACCGGGACGCGCGCCGAACGGATGCGGGCACCGCTGGCTGCTGACGTGATCCGGGCGACGGCGGAGAAGCACGGCGTCTGCGTCCGGCCGTTCACGATGGAAGTCGGCGACACCACGACCGGTGAACTGCGCTACGTCCCCGTCCCGTGCGGCTCCACCGTGGAGTCGGTGTGCCTGCCCTGTGCCCGGAAGGCCAAGGCGCTTCGGCAGGCCCAGTGCCGCGAGGGCTGGCACATGACCGAAGAACCCGTCCTCACCGCCGAGCCGCCCTCGGAGGACCACAAGGAGTTGCTGACCTATCGGGCGGACCTCGTGGCCGCCTATCGGGAGGTGGTCGAGCACGACCAGGCGGAGGCCGAGGAACTGCGAGAGGAGATCGCCGGGGTCGATGCGGAACTTCGGCAACTCGGGATGCGGGGTCGCCTGCCCGCGGCCGACATGCCGACCAAGCGGGCGGTGAAGCGGTCGACAAGGCGGCGTCAGGATGCGCCGAACCTGCCCCGGCAGAAGGTCGCGAAGACGACGGTCGGGCGGGAGTACGCGGGGAAGTTCCGGCCGTCGATGTTCGTGACGCTGACCTGTGACACCTACGGTCCGGTCCGTGATGGGGCGCCGGTCGACCCGTCTCGGTATGACTACCGGCGGGCCGCCCGGGATGCCGTCCACTTCTCGGCGCTGGTGGACCGCTGGTGGCAGAACCTCCGCCGGGTCGTCGGTTGGGACGCGCAGTACTTCGCCACCGTCGAGCCGCAGAAGCGGACCGCTCCGCATCTACACGCGGCGATCCGGGGTGCGATCCCGCACGACGTCATCCGCCAGGTCACCGAAGCGACGTATCACCAGGTCTGGTGGCCCAACCATGACCAGGTCGTCTACGTGGATCGGCTGCCGGTCTGGGACCCGGACACCCGGGCGTTCCTCGACCCGGACACCCGCGAGCCGCTGACCACCTGGCAAGACGCCGTGGAAGAGGTGGAGGACCCGGCGCACGTGGTGACCTTTGGGCGGCAGGTGCATTCGAAGGGCATCCTCGGCGGCACCGAAGAGGCCGGCCGCCACATCGGCTACCTGACCAAGTACCTCACCAAGTCCACAGGGGAAGTGGTGGAGGCGGATACGGCGAGGCTGCGGGATCATCACGACCGGCTGCACGCTGAGCTGTCGGTTACCCCGTGCTCGCCGCGCTGCGCGGTGTGGCTGCTCTACGGGGTCCAGCCCAAGGGCGCGGGCAGCAAGACCACCCCGGGGCACTGCAAGGGACGTGCGCACCGGCGGACCACGCTCGGGCTGCCGGGGCGTCGGGTGCTGGTGTCGCGCAAGTGGTCCGGGAAGACCCTCGACGACCACAAGGCCGATCGGAAGGCGTTCGTTCAGCAGGCGTTGGCCGCGATCGGGATCGAGAAGCCACAACCGGACCCGGCCCAGCTGGTCTGGCGCAAGGTCGAGCCCGGCGACCCGCAGGTCCCGCCTCGGCCGCACCTGGTCATGCGCGCGATCGCGGAACGGATCACGTGGAAGGCCGAGTACGACCGCGCGCTACTCGCTGCCGCCGGACCACCAGGGGACGGTCCGGAAACTTCGGCAACTCAGCTCGCGGCCTGATCTCGAAGGGGGAGGGGTATGGACAAGGTGACGAGTATTGAGCGGCTTTGGACGCTCGACGACGTGGCGGCTTTCCTGCATGTATCGGTCGAGACGGTCCGATCGTGGCGGAAGCGCGGATACGGTCCGCCGGGGCGAAAGATGGGTAAGCACCTTCGCTATGACCCCGAGGCAGTCCGCAATTGGTTCGCTGACGCGGCCTGAATCTTTCTGAATTCGAACAAGGGGAGAAGTCTGCCATGGGGCATATTCAAGATCGCTGGTATCGGCCGAAGGTTGACCCGGAGACCAAGAAGCCGGTCCTCGACGCCAAGGGCAAGCCGGTCAAGGAGAAGTCCGACCTGTACGGCGTCGGCCTGCGGTACAAGGTGCGATACCTCGACCCGGATGGGCGTGAGCGTTCCAAGATGTACCCGGACCGGCAGCTGTCGGCCGCGCGCACGTTCCTCCACAAGGTCGAGAACGACAAGACACAAGGGACCTACCTTGACCCGGAGGCCGGCCGGATGACGTTCCGTGAGTTCGGCGAGAGCTGGCTCAGCTCCCAGACGTTCGACGAATCGAGCCGAGAGGGAACCGAGTTCCGGCTCAAGCTGCACGTCTATCCGACGCTCGGGGATAAGGCGCTGCGCGATATTCGGCCTTCGACTATTCGCGAGTGGGATCGGGCTCTGCAAAAGAAGGGGCTCGCCGAGACCTACCGTCGCACCATCTTCGCCAATGTTTCGGCAATCTTCGCGGCGGCGATCGACGACGAACGGATCAACAAGAACCCGTGCAACGCCAAGTCGGTCACCAAGCCGCGCGGCGAGTACCCGAAGGTCATCCCCTGGCCGGAGGCGCGGGTCCACGCCGTCCGTAGGACCCTCGGCGATCGCTACGGCGTCATGGTCCCGCTCGGCGCGGGTTGTGGGCTCCGCCAGGGTGAGGTGTTCGGCTGGTCACCGGACGACATCACCGAGGGCTCCGACATGCTGCGGGTGGAGCGTCAAGTCAAGATCGTTCGCGGCCGGATGGTCTTCGCGCTGCCCAAGCACCGGAAGACGCGGGAGGTGCCGTTGTCGACGGAGGTCCGGACGGCGATCGAGGAACACATGGAGCGATTCCCGCCGCTGGCCGTGACGCTGCCGTGGGAGGTGCCGGACGGCAAGCCAGTGACGGTCCGGCTGCTGGTCTACACCCGGGAGAGCAACCAGCTCCACCGGCACTCCTTCAACCACCACACCTGGAAGCCGGCCTTGCGGGAGGCCGGGGTGGAGATGCCGGGTCGGGCGGACGGCTTTCACGGGCTTCGACACTTCTACGCCTCGGCGCTGCTGGACGCGGGGGAGAGCATCCGGGCGCTCGCCGAGTACCTGGGGCACGCTGACCCGGCGTTCACGCTCCGCGTCTACACGCACCTGATGCCGTCAAGCTCGGAGCGGACGCGGCGGGCCATCGACGAGGTGTTCCGCCGAAGGGCGCCGCGTGAGGCGACGCATATATAAGGAACGGGACGGCGGTCGGGGTGTTCCCCTCGACCGCCGTCCCGTGTCTGGTGGGACGTCACCTGGTGACCTTCACGGCCTGGTGACGGCCTGGCTGGGGCTCGGACCAGTGAAATGCCTGGTCAAAGCCCCGCGCCGATCACACGTCGTAGTACAGAGCGAACTCGTACGGGTGCGGGCGCAGGCGCAGCGGGTCGATCTCGTTCTCGCGCTTGTACGAGATCCAGGTGTCGATCACGTCCGGGGTGAACACGCCGCCCTCGAGGAGGTAGTCGTGGTCGGCTTCCAGGGTGTCGAGGACCGTGCCCAGGTCGCCCGGGACGAGCTTGACGTCCTTGGCCTCCTCGGGCGGGAGCTCGTAGAGGTCCTTGTCGATCGGCTCCGGCGGCTCGATCTTGTTCTTGATGCCGTCGAGGCCGGCCATCATCATCGCCGAGAACGCCAGGTACGGGTTGCCCGAGGAGTCCGGGCAGCGGAACTCGGCGCGCTTGGCCTTCGGGTTGTTGCCCGTGATCGGGATGCGGACACAGGCCGAGCGGTTGCGCTGCGAGTACACCAGCGAAACCGGGGCCTCGAAGCCCGGGACCAGGCGGTGGTAGGAGTTCACCGTCGGGTTCGTGAAGGCCAGCAGGCTCGGGGCGTGCTTGAGCAGGCCGCCGATGTAGTGGCGCGCGGTGTCCGACAGGCCGGCGTAGCCCGACTCGTCGTGGAACAGCGGCTGGCCGTCCTTCCACAGCGACTGGTGGCAGTGCATGCCCGAGCCGTTGTCGCCGGCGAGGGGCTTCGGCATGAACGTCGCCGTCTTGCCCGCCGCGAACACCGTGTTCTTCACGATGTACTTGAACAGCTGCAGGTCGTCCGCCGCGTGCAGCAGGGTGTTGAACTTGTAGTTGATCTCGGTCTGGCCGGCGGTGCCCACCTCGTGGTGTGCGCGCTCGATCTCGAAACCGGAGCCCTGCAGGTTGCGGACGATCTCGTCGCGCAGGTCGGCGAAGTGGTCGACCGGCGGGACCGGGAAGTAGCCGCCCTTGAACTTGGTCTTGTAGCCCTGGTTGCCGCCGGCCTCGTCGGCGCCGGTGTTCCACCAGCCCTCGATCGAGTCGATCTCGTGGAAGGAGGCGTGCTCGGCGGAGTCGAAGCGGACCGAGTCGAAGATGTAGAACTCGGCTTCGGGGCCGAAGTAGACGTTGTCGGCAACGCCGTACTCGGAGATGTACTGCTCGGCCTTGCGCGCGATGTTGCGCGGGTCGCGGCTGTACGCCTCACGGGTGAAGGGGTCGTGCACGAAGAAGTTGAGGGCGAGGGTCTTCGCCTTGCGGAACGGGTCGATCCGCGCCGTCGCCGCGTCCGGCAGGAGCAGCATGTCGGACTCGTGGATGGACTGGAAGCCGCGCACCGAGGAGCCGTCGAACGCGAGACCCTCTTCGAAGACGTCTTCGGTGAAGGCCTTGGCGGGGACCGTGAAGTGCTGCATCACGCCGGGCAGGTCGCAGAACTGGACGTCGATGACCTCGACGTCCTCATCGGCGATGAGGCGCTGGATGTCGTCTGGAGTAGTGGGCACCCTCGGTGACTCCTTCTCGTTCGAGCTCGTACGGCAGTGCTCTCTTCGGCTCACGCTAAAAGTGCGGTGTTGCCCGACCGTCACCCGTATGTTTCGCCGGTGTTAACGGGTGGTCGATATCGGGTATCCGACCAGGTCGGATGTGGTCCGCGCCACCGGCATACCCTAGACGTGTGGCGAGATGGACCGGTGAATGGCTCCCCGGCACCGGTGACGGTGGTCAGGGCACTGATCAACACGGCTCGCGCTGGCCGGGCGAGAAGTTCGGTTTGCCCGAGTCGGGCGTCGGCTCGGCGGCGAGCGGGGGCGCCCGGCTGCTCGGGCTGATCGTCGACCTCGTGGTGGCCGCCCTGGTCACGGCCATCTTCCTGCACCCGAGCCTGCAGGACCCGGCCGCGATGCAGCAGTTCAACCTCTGGTCCGGCGGCGTGTGGGCGATCATCTCGGTGATCTCGGCCGGCTTCTTCGGCTTCACCCCGGGGATGGCAGTCGTCGGCATCCGCGTCGCCCGTCTCGACGGCGCCGCGCTGGTCGGCCCGCTGCGCGCGCTGGTCCGGGCGGCGCTGACGTTCGTGCTCATCCCGGCGGCGGTCCGCAACGCCGACGGCCGCAGCTGGCTCGACCGGCTGACCGGCACCGTCGTCATCCGGATGCGCTGACCGGCCGCCGGTCCTGAGGGCCGCCGCTAGCTTGCGTGGCTTGGTGGGCGCGCCGCTGTGGATGCCGGTTGCCTGCGTGGCTTGGTTGGGTGCCGCTGTGGATGCCGGTTGCCTGGGTGCGTTGGTTGGGCGCTGCTGGGGGCGCCGGTTGCTTGCGTGGCCCGGTCCGGCGCCGCGTTGCTCGGCGGCGCGGTGAGCGCACAGCCCGGCGCCGCCGGCCGCCCGCGCGGCAGGGACGGCGCTGTCGCCCGGCGCCGTGCTGAACGTGAAAAGGCCCCCGCCCGGGATCCGGGCGGGGGCCTTTCCTCATGCTGGGGTCAGCGGCGGCGGATCGTCCGCTGGACGTTGCGCATCTTCGCGCCGGCCGGCATCGGGCCCTTGGGCAGCGCCGCGCCGCGGTTGCCGAGGGCGGCCAGCTTCGCCTCGAGGGCGTCGACCTGGGCCGGCTTGAGGTTGCGGGGCAGCTTCATCAGGTAGCCCTGGAGCTTCTTCAGCGGCAGCTGGCCCTCGTCGTGGCCGATCGTCACGTCGTAGATCGGCGTTTCGCCGATCAGGCGGGAGACACGCTTCTTCTCCTGGGCGAGCAGGGTCTTCACGCGGTGCGGCGCGCCTTCGGCGACCAGCACGACGCCGGGGCCGCCGAGGACCCGGTGCACCGCGTCGAGCTGCGTGGTCGCAGCGACGGTCGGCGTCACCTTCCAGCGGCCGCGCAGGTTCTCCAGCGCCCACGCCGCGGCGCCGGGCTGGCCGTCGGCCTTCGAGTAGACCGTCTTCTGGACGCGCCGGCCGAAGATGATCATGGCGAGCAGGGCGCCGAGGATCAGGCCGAGCGGCAGCAGCACCCACTGCGCGTCGAAGAAGAACCCGATCCCGAACAGGACGCCGGCGACGACGACGATCGCCCCGACCATCCACGGGATGAGCCACGGGTCTTCCTTGCGCTGCATCTTGAAGGCCTCGAAGAGCTGGCCACGGCGGGCCTTGCTCGCCGCGCGCTTCTCCTTCTTGGCCTGCTTGGCCGCTTCCTTGTCCTGCTGTCCCGCCATATGACCAGGATACGGCCGCGTGCCCCTGCCCCGTTTCCCCGTCCCCCTCTGCGAGGATGCCGGACGTGACCGGCGTACTTTCCCCGAAGAGCCTCACCCGTCTGCTCGATGGTCTCGACCCCGAGCAGCGCGCCGCCGCCAGTGCCCCCCGGGGGCCGGTCTGCGTGCTCGCCGGAGCCGGCACGGGCAAGACCCGCACGATCACCCACCGGATCGCCCACCTCGTCCGGTCCGGGCACGTTTCCGCCGGTCAGGTCCTCGCCGTCACGTTCACGACGCGGGCCGCGGGGGAGATGCGGACCCGGCTGCGAGGCCTCGGCGTCGACGCGGCGCAGGCGCTGACCTTCCACGCCGCCGCCCGCCGCCAGCTGCGGTACTTCTGGCCGCGCGTGGTCGGCGACCGGCCGTGGGACCTGCTGGAGAACAAGCTGCGGTTCGTCGGTCAGGCCGCGAACCGGGCCAAGCTCGGCACCGAGGTCGAGGTCCTGCGCGACCTGGCGAGCGAGATCGAGTGGGCGAAGGCGTCGCTGGTCAGCCCGGACGACTACCCGGCCGTCACCGCGCGCGCCCAGCGGGACATCCCGGCCCCGGCGGCGCAGGTCGCCGAGGTCTACCGGACCTACGAAGAGCTGAAGAACGCCGCGCAGGTGCTCGACTTCGACGACCTCCTGCTGCACACGACGGCGGTGCTCGAGGAGCACGGGTCCGTCGCCGAGGAGTTCCGGGACCGCTACCGCTGCTTCGTCGTCGACGAGTACCAGGACGTCACGCCGCTGCAGCAGCGCCTGCTCGACGCGTGGCTCGGCGGCCGCGACGACCTGACCGTCGTCGGCGACGCCAACCAGACCATCTACTCCTTCGGCGGCGCGTCGCCGCGGCCGCTGCTGGAGTTCACGCGGCGCTACCCGGATGCCACCGTCGTCCGCCTCGAGCGCGACTACCGGTCGACGCCCGAGGTCGTCGCGCTGGCCAACCGGGTGATCGGCGCGGCGCGGGGCCGTCCGGCGGGCTCGCGGCTGAAGCTGATCGGGCAGCGGCCGCCGGGGCCGGAGCCGCGCTTCGCCGAGTTCGACGACGAGGCGGTCGAGGCCGAGGCCGTCGCCCGGCGGGTGCGCGAGCTGCTCGACGGCGGCGTCTCGGCGAGCGAGATCGCGATCCTCTACCGGGTGAACGCCCAGTCCGAGGCCTACGAGTCGGCGCTGGCCGACGCCGGCATCCCGTACCTGGTCCGCGGCGGCGAGCGGTTCTTCAACCGGACGGAGGTCCGGCAGGCGATGTCCGCGCTGCGGGCCGCGAGTGGCGACGGCAGCTCCGACCTGGTCACGACGGTGCGTTCGGTGCTCGCGCGGGTCGGCCTGACCGAGTCGCCGCCCGCCGGCGGCGCGGCGAAGGAACGCTGGGATGCGCTCCTGGCGATCGTCGAACTGGCCGAAGAGCTCGCGGCGACGGTCGCGGACGCCGATCTGCCGCGCTTCTGCGCCGAGCTCGACCAGCGCGCCGCGGCCCAGCACCCACCGACGGTCGAGGGCGTGACGCTGGCGTCACTGCACGCGGCGAAGGGCCTGGAGTGGGACGCGGTGTTCCTCGTCGGCCTCGCCGAGGGCACGATGCCGATCCTGCACGCCGGCGACGACGAAGCGGCGATCGAGGAGGAGCGGCGGCTGTTCTACGTCGGCGTCACCCGGGCCCGCGAGCACCTGTGGCTGTCCTGGGCGCTGGCCCGCACCCCGGGCGCGCGGCGCAACCGGCGGCGCAGCCGGTTCCTCTACGGCCTGGTCCCGGAGGACCACCCGGCAGCGCGCGTCGCCCGGTCGCAGCAGAAGCCCGCGACGCCGGTCAAGACCCGCTGCCGCGTCTGCGGCGGGCCGCTGCCGGAGACCATCGACGTCAAGCTGGGCCGCTGCGGCCGGTGCCCGTCCACAGTGGATGAGGGCCTGCTGGAGCGGCTGAAGTCGTGGCGCACCGACCGGGCTCGCGAGCTCAAGGTGCCGGCGTTCGTCGTCTTCACGGACGCGACGCTGACGGCCATCGCCGAGCAGCGCCCGGCCGACGAGGCGGCGCTGGTGTCGATCTCCGGGATCGGCGCGACGAAGCTCGAACGCTTCGGTGCGGAGATCCTCGGCGTCGTCCGGGCGTCGACGGGGTCTTGACCGCGTCCGAACCATGATCGACGCGGCGAACCCGCTGCTCAGGGGCGATCTTCGTAACTTCGAGGATTTTCCCGTTAATTGAGTTGCACCGGTGTGGTGGAGAGCAATAACCTGCCAGTACCGAGCCCGAAGGGCTCGACTGGGGATCTACGGACAGCGCCGCTCGGCGGACGCGTGTGCAGAGTACAGAAGGAGGTGCCGGTGAAATGACCATCAACATGACGCTCACGAACCCGGGCACCCGTCTGTCCTGCGCCGCGGAAGTCGCGGCTGCTCAGCGCCCGGGCACCGGTGTGTTCACCGGTACTGCGTCCGTGAGCGCTCACGAGATCCGTGGCATGCGGCGCGTCGAGCGTCGTTGGGCCACCGGTGTCGTCGTCTTCGGGACGCAGGGCGTTCTCGCCGCGTACCCGCAGGCCGATCTGCCGACCATCAAGCAGTTCCGTGTTCCGTTGTCGATACGGGAGCGAAGTTCCTGACCTAGTCAGGACACGAGGCTCACGAAGGCCGCGGAACCGGAAAACCCGGATCCGCGGCCTTCGTGTTTTTGGCTGCACAACCCAAGAGGAACCAGCGTTGCCCAGCTTCAGCACCCAACCGGAAACCCGTACGGCACAAGGAGGAACCACCATGTCTTCGGCCATCGCCTACACCTCGGGTGAGGCAATATTCGCCGACCTGCTCGACCCGATCACCGTTCCCGACGTCGCGCTGCCCTGCCGTTCGGGCGACGCGGACCTGTGGTTCGCGGAGTCCCCGGCCGAGCTCGAGCGCGCCAAGGCCCAGTGCGCGGACTGCCCGGTCCGCGAGGCCTGCCTGGCGGGCGCCCTGGCCCGTCGCGAGCCGTGGGGCGTCTGGGGCGGCGAGATCTTCGAGCGCGGCGCGGTGATCGCGCGCAAGCGGCCCCGCGGCCGCCCGCGCAAGAACGCTGTCGAGCCCGCCGCCGCCAAGGCCGGCGGCGATCACCGGAGCGCCGCCGCATGAGCGTCGAACCGGTCACCACGAGGGACTACGAAGCCCACCCCCGCAGCGAAGAGCTGCAGTTGACGAAGACCGAGATCGAGGAGATCAGCGAGATGTTGCTTTACGAAGAACTGTCCAGGGCCCGAATACGGGACCTGGAGGAGGGGGTCCGCGCCCAGCGGGCCCGAGGTAGCGCACGTGCCGCGCGCCGCTGGACGCGAGTAGCCCGCTGGGCGGCTCGACGGGCGGAGCGGTACCAGGACCAGAACTGAGCGCAGGCCCCTGCCACCCGTCCCGCGGGCGGCGGGGGCTTTCGCGCTTTGCCGCAGCTCGGCGGCGGTGGCGTGCTGCCCGGGGTGCGGTCGTGCTTGGGGCGGGCGCGGTGGGGCGCGGCCGCCGGAGGTCCGGCTGCGTCGTGCGATCCGGCTGGTGGCGGCGTGCTGCCGGGGGTGCGCGCGGTGGCGGTGCCGCCGAGTTGCGGTTGCGTCGCGTGGTCCGGCTGGTGGGGGGCGCCTTGCCGGGACGCGTGGTTGGGTCGGTGGCGGTGCGGGGCGTGATGGTGCCTGCGGGGCGCGGTTGGGTCTCGGCGGGGGCCGGGGCTGCCGGGCGCGGTGCGTGGTGGGCACCGTGCCGGAGGCGGCTGGGTTGGGGCGGTGCGGAGCCGCGTCGCGTGGGCGACTGCGCTGCCGGCCGGGTGGGCGCCGCGGGGCCCTGATGGTGTCGGCCTTCTTCGGGTGGGCTTGTTTCGGGGCCTCCTGGGGCTGGGCGCTGGTGTTGAATGGGCTGATGTCCGGACACACCCACGGCGACATCGACTGGGCGGATCGCCTGGCTCAGTTGCGCATGGCCGATGCCCTCGATGCCGGGGCGCTTGCTCCCGTTGCCCGGCGGCTTGTCGGCTCGGTGGGGGTGCGGCCCACCGTTGTCGATGTCGGGTGCGGGGCCGGGGGCATGAGCGTGCTCTTCGCGCGTGAGCTCGCCCGTGGATCCGGGGGCACCCTGGTGCTCTTCGACGCCACGCCGAAGCTGCTGGTCGAGGCCGAACGGGCCGTGGCCGAGGTGGCCGGGGAGTCGGTCGAGGTCGTCGGCCTGCTCGGGGACCTCACCGATCCCGCGCTGGCGGTGCCCGCCGCCGACCTTGTGTGGGCCTCCGGTGTTGTGCACCACGTCGGGGATCAGCAAGCCGCGCTGCGCACCCTTGCCGGGTGGGTGCGGCCGGGTGGCGTGGTCGCCATCTCCGAAGGTGGGCTCGAGATGCGGTGCCTCCCGTGGGATCTCGGTGTCGGGCGGCCCGGGCTGGAGCAGCGGTTGCTGGCGGCTCGGGCGTCGTGGTTCGAACGGATGCGGGCCGGGATTCCGGGCAGCGTCGGCATGCCCTACGGCTGGCCGCGGGCACTTCGCGAGGCCGGGCTCGAGGATGTCGAGTCGTTCGGGGCGCTCGTCGACCACCCGATGCCCGGCTCGGACCTCCTGCGTGAATACGTGGTGCACCGCGTCGGGTGGTTTGCCGATTCGGCCGGGGAATGGCTCGACGCCGACGACCGTGCCGCGGCCGCCGCGCTCACCGATCCGCAGAGCCCGCACTTCCTCGGCCGCCGGGACGACCTGTACCTGCTCGGCGCCAAGTCGATCCACTGTGGACGGTTGCGGTGAGCGCGCCGGAACCGGTGGTGTGCACGCGCTGCGGCCGGACTCGCGCTGCCGGCGAAGACCCGGCTACGGCGCTCGCTTGGGTGTCCACCCGGGAGCGCGGCTCGCTGCGGTGGCTGTGCCCGGACTGCGCGCGGCAGCACGTGCGGGACATCGAAGGCAAGCTGCCGGACGAGTACTGGTGATCAATTCGCCCTCCTGAACGGGTGAAGCGCGGATCGGTGGGGCCGGGGCGTGCGGCGGGCTTCGTGGTCCGCCGGTCGGGGGCGGACGGCGTCAGGCTGCGCCGCCGAGGGATGTCTGTGCGACGGCGCGGACCTTGGGGCGGGGTGTCCTGGACGCTTCGCCGAAGGCCCTGGCCAGCTCTTGCGCCACCGCTCGGGGGACCTGGTGCAGCTGCCTGACCGTGCACCGCACCAGGACGATGCCCGTCGCCGCCAGGGCCAGGTGGCTGAAGCCGCCTCCCGTGCCCGGGTTGCAGCGGTACTGCCAGGCCAGGCCGAGCTCGTCCCACCAGGCGTCCGCCTCGCCGATGCGGCGGCCGCGGCGGTCGCAGATCGTCTGGTCCCAGCTCGGCGGCGGGATGGGCACCAGGTCCAGGACGCGGGCGGCCAGGCCGTGCGCCTGGATCGGTCCTTCGTCGAGCCCGCGCAGCACCTTGCGGACCACCGCCGTGCCCCGCTGGGGACCTGCCGCGAGCTCCGCCAGCAGCTCCCGGCGGTCGCACAGGCCCCAGTAGAGCGGCAACGTCAGCAGCGCCCGGATGCGCGCCGGGTCGGGTTCGGACCGCGCCAGGTCCAGGGTCGCCCGGGCCACCGGTGCGAACGGGAGGCCGTCGACCCGGACCGGGTCCGGCAACCGGGCCGTGCGCGCCAGGCGCACCCCCTCGCACGCCACCACCCGGCAGTGGTCGGGCACCAGCAGGCGGATTTCGCCCTCCGCCGGGCACTTCACGCCGTGGGCCTGCAGGGCGTCGGCGCCGGTGATCACCACCCCGGGCCCGTAGCGCACGAGCGCAGCGTGCAGCAGCTGCTGCCGCGTCGGGGCGGTGTTGCGCAGCAGGACGACACCGGGGTGCAGGCGGCGCCACGGCCCTCCCGGGCCGCAGAGCCGCCGGGTTCTTCGGTCGGACACCCCGGCCCGGCGCAACTGTTCGAGGTCCATCACCTCGCAGGCGTCGGGATTACGAAGGGCGAGCGGGTCGGTGCATTGAGTAGCAGTCATGTACCGAGCATGACGGCTCGGCCAACCGGGTGGAACCCCGTCCACCACAGCTGTGGACAACTCGGCCGGATCCCTCCGTTCGAGGCCCCGCCTGTGGACAACTCAGGCGGCGAACCCCGGCTGCCAGCGCTCCACGATGCCGCGGGCCGGTATCTCCGCGTCGAGCTGGCAGAGGATGCCCGTCGACCCCGCCGTCACCCGGTGGATCATCAGGTACTCGGGCGGCAGGTTGAGCGAACGGCCGACCCGGAAGTCGTTGCCGCGGCTGTCGCCCACCCGACCGGCCTGCTTCTGCATCCAGCGGCGGGTGAAGTGGAACGTCGGCGCCGCCAGCGGCTCGGTGAACGGCGCGAGGTAGGCGAGCACCTCCTCCGCGGTCAGGTCGCTGTCCGGCCGGATGAACCGGTTCTCCCGCAGCAGGCGCATCAGCTCGGCGGACTCGCCGTCGAGCGCCAGGCGCGTCATCTCGCCCAGGTGGCGGGGGATGCCTTCGGGCAGCCGGGCGACGCCGCCGAAGTCGATGACGACCAGCCTGTCGTCTTCCGTGATCATGAAGTTGCCCGGGTGCGGGTCCGAGTGCAGCAGGTGGACGCGCTCCGGCGACGAGTAGTGGAACTCCGCCAGCAGCCGGCCCGCCAGGTTCCGGGTCTCGCGGTCGCCGTCCGCGATCACCTTCGACAACGGCGTGCCGCTCGCCCATTCCGTCACGACGACCTTCGGCGCGCTGGCCACCACCCGCGGCACCAGGATGCCGGGATCGCCGTCGAACGCCTTCGCGAAGGCGCGCTGGTGCTGGGCCTCGGCCTGGTAGTCGAGCTCCTCGCTCATCCGCTCGGCGAGCTCGGCCAGCAGCGGCTTGACCTCCGTGCCGGGCACGAACGCCTGGAACAGCCTGCTGAACCGCTGCAGCTGCCGCAGGTCGCTGCGCAGGGCCTCGTCGGCGCCCGGGTACTGCACCTTGACCGCGACCGCCCGGCCGTCGTGCCAGACCGCGCGGTGCACCTGGCCGATGCTCGCGGCCGCCGCCGGCTCGTCGTCGAAGGAGGCGAACCGGCTGGTCCAGGTGCGGCCGAGCTGCTCGGCGAGCACCCGGTGGGTCTGCCGGACCGACATCGGCGGCGCGGCGGTCTGCAGCTTCGTCAGCGCTTCGCGGTACGGCTTCGCCATGTCGTCCGGCACCGCCGCCTCGAACACGCTCAGCGCCTGGCCGAACTTCATCGCGCCGCCCTTGAGCGTGCCGAGCACCTCGAACAGCTGCTCGGCGGCCTTCGCCGACAGCGTCGCGTTCACCTGTTCCGCGCTCTGGCCCGCGAGCCTCTTGCCCCAGCCGCCGACCGCCCGGCCGGCGATGCCGAGCGGGAGACTGGCGAGCTTGGCGGTACGGGCGGCACCCTTGCGCGGCATCGCGGTGTCACGATCGGCTGGGTCGCGGAAGTCGGTCACAACGGCGATTCTGCCCTGCGGCCTCGGCGGCGCGCAGCCTGCGAGAGACGTCTTCGTGGGCTACGTCTCCAGGATCACCTCCCCGGCGCCGCAACGGCACCGCGGATGCGGCGGCCAGCGCCGGTGGCGGATGCGGCCGTCGAAGGCGTCGATCTCGAGGGTCGCGTTCCACGCCGGTGGGGCCGGCGCGCTGGGGGAGAGCAGCCGCATCGCCTGGGCGACGGCCAGCGACGCGCAGGACTGGACCGCGCCGAGGTCGGGCCGCTGGTGCCGGCCGGCGAGCTGCCCGGCGACGCGCGGCCAGCACGGGTCGAGGTCCGTGCGGTGCAGGTCGGCGCAGCGCAGGCACGAGCTGCGGCCCGGCACGACCAGGGGACCGACGATGCCGGTGCCGTCGCGGACGCGCGCCGCCAGGTGCGGGACGCCGTCGCCCATCAGCTCGGCGACGAGCTCGGGGGCCGGCACGACGGCGTCGGTGAGCAGGGCCAGATCCGGGTGCCGGTCGTGCAGGCGGGTGACGCGGACCTCGGGATCGACCCGGCGGAGCAGGTCGGCGAGGGCCTGTCGCCGCGACCGGCCCAGGTCTCCGGTGGTGAAGCCGGAGCCGAGGTCGTGCTCGGTCACCGTGCCGGGCACCCGCAGCTCGACGTGCCCGATGCCGGCGTTGGCCAGCAGCACGGCGGCCGCCACCGCCACCCGGCCGTCGCCGTGCACGGAGACCGCGGCGGTGCGCCGCCGGTCGGCCATGGCCGGCTGGTGGTGCCGGGCCCGCAGCGACCAGAGGCCGGGCTCGCCGCGGAAACCCTGGCCGTCGGGCCGGCCCGCGTCGGTGACCAGGCCGAGCGCGGTCAGCTGCCGCAGCAGCGTGCGCAGCTGCTCGCGGTGTTCGCTCTCCGCGAGCAGAAGCCGCTCGACGTGCTTGCTGCCGTCGAGGGCGCGGAGCTTCGCGACGAGGTACGGGGAGAGGTTTTCGACGATCACGCCGTGGCGCGGGTCGAGGCCGATCTGGATCTCGCGGGGACCGCGTTCGAGCACGGTGAGGCCCGGGAGCAGGGCAGGGTGGGCCGGCAGGAGGACCGGTGGCATGTCCGCGGTGTCGAGGATCATGTCCGCAGGATCGCATCCGGCGGCGGCCGGGAGGCTCGGGAAGACGCCGGAACGGCCGAGTTGTCCACAAGTGGAACCGGCTGTGGACAACTCGGGTCTGTGACCTCGAAGCGCTCGGAGTTGTCGGTGCCGGGCCGTACCGTTGTCGGGTGGTCGAAGCACGGATGCCCTCACTGAGAGGCCGGGGGGACACGAACCCCCCGTCGGACACACCCGGACACAAGGTCGAAGTGCGGCGCAGCCAGCGCCGGCACCGGACGGTCACCGCGTATTGGAACGACGACACGCTCGTCGTGCTCATCCCCGCGCGGATGACCAGGGCGGAGGAGAAACACTGGGTCGCCGAGATGGAGCGCAAGCTGCAGCGCTCGGAACCACGTCGGCCGGCGTCCCCGAAGACGTCGGACGAAGCCCTGCTCGCGCGCTGCGCGCTGCTGTCGGGCAAGTACCTGGGCGGCACCGCGGTGCCGGCGAGCGTCCGCTGGGTGCCGCCGATGCGCACGCGGTGGGCGTCCTGCACGCCGGTCGACGCGACCATCCGGGTCAGCGAACGGCTGCGGAAGGTGCCGCCGTGGGTGCTGGACTACGTGCTGGTGCACGAGCTGGCGCACCTGCGGGAGCCCGGGCACGACGCGGCGTTCTGGGCGTTGGTGCAGCGGTACCCGAAGACGGAACGCGCGATCGGGTACCTGGAAGGGCTGTCGGCCGCTGCCGGGTGGGGGATCTCCACCGAGGACTAGGCGGATGACGACGGCCGGGGTGGCCTGCTTCGGCGGGCCGCCCCGGCTGGTTCGCTCCCCGGGGCCGGGGAAGGAATCACGGTCAGAGAGGGGAGGTCGTGATGAGAGGTGGTCGACCTGCGCCGGGACAGCAGAAGGCCGGTGCCCGCGAACGCGGGGCACCGGCCCTCCGGAGCTCGGCTCAGGACTGCTTGCCGCCCTCTTCCGACGGGGGCTCGTCCTTCTCCGCGCGCTCGGCCTGCTCCGTGCGCTCCAGCTCCGCGATCGGGTCGAGCCCGTCGAGGAGGTCACTGGAGCCCACCCGGTCCGCGAAGTCGATCGGCTCGTCCAGGTCCTCCGCCGTCGGCATCAGGTCCGGGTGGGACCACAGGCCGTCGCGCTTCTCCGTGCCGTGGCGCTCGCCCACCAGGCTCCACAGGTTCGATGCGTCCCTCATGCGGCGGGGGCGCAGCTCCAGGCCCACCAGGGTGGCGAACGTCTGCTCGGCCGGGCCGCCCGTGGCCCGGCGGCGGCGCAGCGTCTCGCGCAGGGCGTCCGCTCCCGGCAGGCGGTCACCCACCGCTTCGGCCACCACCACGTCCACCCAGCCCTCGACCAGGGCCAGCAGCGTCTCCAGGCGACGCAGGGCCGCCTTCTGCTCCTCCGTCGTCTGAGGCTCCAGCAGCCCCGAGGACATCGCCTCTTCGATGCTCGCCGGGTTCGCCGGGTCGATGCGGCCGGCCAGGGACTCCAGGGCCGCGGTGTCCACCGAAATACCGTGGGCGAACTCCTCGACCGTCGCCAGCAGGCGCTGCCGCAGCCACGGGACGTGCGTGAACAGGCGCTGGTGCGCCGCCTCGCGAGCGGCCAGGAACACCAGGATCTCGCTGTTCGGCAGCTCCAGGCCCTCGGCGAACTTCTCGATGTTCGCCGGCAGCAGGGCCGACGTGCCGGCCGGGGCCAGGGGCAGGCCGATCTCGGTCGACGTCAGCATCTCCGAGGCCAGCTGGGCCAGCGCGTTGCCGAGCTGGGAGCCGAAGGCCATGCCGCCCATCTGCCCCATCATCTGCAGCAGCGGGCCCGCGGCCTGCTGCGCCTCCTCCGGCAGCGCCTGCATCCAGGCGCCCGAGACCTGCCGGGCCACCGGGTCGCACAGCCGCTGCCACGTCGGGAGCGTCTTCTCGACCCAGGACCGCGGCGACCAGGCGACCGTCGACGTCGCGCCGGCCGGGAAGACCGTCGCCGCGTCGAGCCAGAGCTCGGCCAGGTGGGCCGCGTCGCGGACCGCCGCGTTCGCGTCGTCACCACCCCGGAAGCCGAGTTTGCTCTCGCCGGTGTTGCCGGCGCTGCCCAGGGTCTGCAGGGCGATCTGCTTGGCGAGGTCGTAGTTCACCGGCCCGCTGGAGCTGCCGGCCTGGCTGAGCATCTGGCCCAGCTGGCTCAGCATCTGCCCGAGCTGGTTGAAGGCCTCGGCGCCGGACTGCTGCCCGCCTTCCGAGGGGTCGTTCTCACCTCGTTTGTCGGGATCGGAAGGTCCGAAGCCGAACGGGGGTTTGCTCATGTGTCCACCGTACGCGGCTCGAGGCCCGTCGAGCGCGTCAACCGTGGCCTTCACCGGGAAGCGAACGCGGTCACCGTACGCTGTCGGTCGTGACCAAGTCCTCCGAGGAGACCGCCCCCGCGAAGAGCGCCCCGGAACCGGCGCCGGAGCCGTCCGGCGAGGCCCGCCGGATGACCCGCCGCGGCTGGACACTGGTGGTCAGCGGCTCGCTGTTCCTGATCTTCGTGGTGCTCGGCTCGGTGGTGCCGGTGCCGTTCGTCGCGATCAGCCCCGGCCCGACCTACGACACGCTGGGTCGCGACGCGGCGGGCAACCCGGTCATCCAGGTCACCGGCCACGAGACCCACCCGACCACCGGCGAGCTGCGGATGACCACGGTCTCCCTGCACGACGGCGTCACCCTGTTCCAGGGCCTCGGCTTCTGGGCCAGCGGGCGGTACGCGCTCGCGCCGCGCGAGGAGTACTTCAAGCCGGGCGAGACGAACGAGCAGGTCAAGCAGGAGAACATCCAGCAGCTGCAGGACTCGCAGACCAACGCCCAGGTCGCCGCCCTACGCAAGCTGGGCTACCCGATCAAGGTGCTGGCGAAGCAGATCGTCTCCGGCAGCCCGGCCGACCACGTGCTCTCGCCCGGCGACAAGCTGATCACCGTCAACGGCAAGAAGATCGTCGAGGCCGCCGACGTGCGGGCCGCGCTCACCGGCACCCTGCCCGGCCAGACCGTCCAGATCACCTTCCAGTCCGACGGCCAGCCCGAGCGGACCGTGCCGCTCACCCTTGCCGCGCGCCCCGACCGCAAGGAGGGCTTCATCGGCCTCACCGCGGTCGACCGCGCCGACGCCCCCTTCACCGTCAACATCTCCCTGCAGGACGTCGGCGGCCCGTCGGCCGGGCTGATGTTCACCCTCGCCATCATCGACCGCCTGCAGTCCGGCGACCTCGCGGGCGGGCGGCACATCGCCGGCACCGGCGAGATCACCGAGACCGGCGAGGTCGACCCGATCGGGGGGATCTCGTTCAAGGTCGTCGGCGCCCGCGAAGCCGGTGCCACCGACTTCCTGGTGCCCGCGCACAACTGCGCCGAGGCCAAGACCACCGCGCCGGCCGGCCTCAACCTCATCAAGGTGTCCACACTGGACGACGCGCTCACCCAGCTGGCCAACCTCAAGGCGGGACGGCCGACGGCCGCCTGCTAGGGCAGCAGCGTGGCCTTCAACGCTTCGACCAGGTTCGGGGCCAGGTCGGGGCTTTCCACGATCTCGTCCACCGTCTCGTCCGCGACCTCGGCCGTGCCGATCCCGCGCAGGCGCATCACGCAGGCGCCTTCGCCGTCGCGCAGGACGGCCGCGACCAGCCGGGCCTCGGTGCGCTGCGGGTGGTCGGCGGCCGCGCGGCGGAGGCTCTCGGCGTCCGCTTCGGCGACGTCCGGCAGCTCCGACTCCGAGCCCGGCGGCAGCACGATGATCTCCTGCGCCAGCGCGCAGCCGATCACCAGATCGGGCCACGCGATCCGGCCCAGCGCCTCGGCCAGGTCGCCCTCGGGCAGCGCCTCCTGGGCCACCGGCGTCAGCGGGTTCGCCCGGTCGAGCTGCCCGGCCAGCTCCGGCTGCTCGTCCAGCAACGCCGCCGTCGGCACCAGCGCGAACAGCTGCGGCGGCTGGTCCCAGCCGCCCGCGGCCATGAACTCCTCGATTTCACGGGCGAGCGCGGCCACGCCGGCCTGTCGCGCTTCGTTCGCTGCCATGCGCACATCGTGTCAGGTCGGCCGGTGCCCCGACGCCGCGAGTCCGGTTTGGGCGGGTCCCGGGAACTTCACCGGGCATCCGTAGAGTTAGGGAATCAGGGGGCGCACGCGCCCCTGCTCAGGTATTGACGAAGACAGGAGCGTGTGCCGTGGCGACTCGGCCCCCGGTGAGCCTGCCGAAGCTGTCCCGGCGGAGCCGGATCCTCCTCATCATCGCCGCGGTGATCGTGCTGGCGCTGCTGCTCGGAGCCCGCCTCCTCGACACGTACGTCGACTGGCTGTGGTTCGGCGAAGTCGGTGCGCGCGGCGTGTTCACCACCCAGGTGATCACCCGGATCATCCTCTTCTTCGCGGTCGGCCTGTTCGTCGGCGGCGCGCTGGCGGTCAGCCTGATGATCGCCTACCGGACCCGCCCGGTGTTCGTGCCGATCTCCGGCGCCGACGACCCGCTCGCGCGCTACCGCTCGGCGATCGTCGCCCGGATCCGCCTCTTCGGCGTCGGCATCCCGGTGCTCACCGGCCTCATCGCCGGCCTGTCCGCCCAGAGCGACTGGCAGGTCGTCCAGCTGTTCCTCAACGGCACCTCGTTCGGCCAGACCGACCCCGAGTTCGGCAACGACGTCGGCTTCTACGCCTTCGACCTCCCGTTCATCAACTGGCTGCTCGGCTGGCTGTTCATCACCGTCGTCATCTCCTTCTTCGGCGCGCTGATCTCCCACTACGTCTTCGGCGGCATCCGCCTGGCCGGCAAGGGCGGCCAGCTCGCCGGCCCGACCCGCGCGCAGCTCGCCATCCTCGTCGGGCTCTTCGTGCTGCTGAAGGCGGTCGAGTACTTCTTCGACCGGTACAACCTGCTGCTGTCCGACCGCGGCATGCCGCTGTTCGTCGGCGCCACCTACACCGACCTCAACGCGGTGCTGCCGGCCAAGCTGATCCTGCTGTGCATCTCGGTGATCTGCGCGATCGCGTTCTTCGCCGGTGCGTTCCTCCGGAACCTCCAGCTCCCGGCCATCGCACTGGTGCTGCTCATCCTGTCCGGCATCCTCGTCGGCGTCGCCTGGCCCGCCATCCTCGACCAGTTCTCGGTGAAGCCGAACGCGAACGAGAAGGAAGCGACGTCCATCCAGCGCAACATGGACGCCACCCGCCGCGCCTACGGTCTCACCGACGTCCAGTACCAGCCCTACACCGGCAAGTCGGACGCCACCCCGGACCAGATCAAGAGCGACAACGGGACGATGTCGAACATCCGGCTGCTCGACCCGAACATCCTCTCCGACACCTTCACCCAGCGCGTCGGCCGCGAGAACTTCTACGGCTTCCCGGCCAAGCTGGACATCGACCGCTACACCGTCGGCGGCGTGACGCAGGACTACATCGTCGCCGCCAAGGAGATCAAGACCGAGGGCCTCACCGGCAACCAGACCAGCTGGATCAACAAGCACCTCGTCTACACCCACGGCAACGGCTTCGTCGTCGCGCCGGCCAACACCATCGACCGCGCGGTCAAGGACGCCAACTCCGACGGCGGCTACCCGATCGCCACCACCAGCGACACGCAGAACCCGGCAGGCGCCGGCGCGCCCGCCACCGGCCAGCCCGGCATCGAGGTCAAGGAACCCCGCATCTACTACGGCGAGCTGTCCGCCGCGGAATCCGACTACGCCATCGTCGGCGGCACGACCGGCAACGCGCCCGGCGAGTACGACACCGCCACCGACCGCTACAAGTACACCGGCAGCGGCGGCGTCTCGATCGACAACTGGTTCAACCGCCTGGCCTTCGCCGCCGAGTACGGCGAACGGAACATCCTGTTCTCCGACGCCATCGGCGACAACTCCAAGATCATGTACAACCGAGACCCGCGCGACCGCGTCAGCAAGGTCGCGCCGTGGCTGACCCTCGACGGCGACCCGTACCCGGCGGTCGTCGACGGCAAGATCCAGTGGATCATCGACGGCTACACCACGCTCAACAACTTCCCGTACGCCCAGCAGACCCAGCTCGGCGCGGCCACGAACGACTCCCTCAACGGCGTCGCCCGCCAGGCCAACAGCTCCATCAACTACATCCGCAACTCGGTCAAGGCCACCGTCGACGCCTTCAACGGCACCGTCACGCTGTACTCCATCGACGACAAGGAACCGGTCCTCAACGCCTGGGAGAAGGTCTTCCCCGGCCTCGTGAAACCGAGCTCCGAGATCTCCCCGGACCTGCGCGCCCACTTCCGCTACCCCGAGGACCTCTTCAAGATCCAGCGTGAACTGCTGTCGCGCTACCACGTCAGCAACCCGCAGGAGTTCTACTCGCAGCAGGCCTTCTGGAGCGTCCCCCAGGACCCGACCGCCGAAGGCGGCTCCAACCCGGCCGCGGCCGGCGCGGCCAACCAGCCCGGCTACTACGTCCTCGCCGACACCCCGGGCCAGAGCCGGCCGACGTTCCAGCTGACCAGCTCGCTCACCGGCCTCCAGCGCCAATACCTCGCCTCCTGGATGTCGGTGTCCTCCGACCCCGCCGACTACGGCAAGATCCGCGTCCTCCAGCTACCCAGCGCGGCCACCGGAGCCACCCAGGTCGACGGCCCCGTCCAAGTCCAGAACCGGTTCCAAAGCGACTCCCGCGTCGCCCAGGACCGCACCCTCTTCAACAACCCCAACGTCACCCCCATCTACGGCAACCTGATCACGCTCCCGGTCGCCGACGGCTTCCTCTACGTCGAACCCGTCTACATCCGGCAACGCAACCAGAACAGCTACCCGCAGCTGGCCCGCGTCCTCGTCTCCTACGGACCCAAGGTCGGCTACGGCGCCACCCTCCAGGAAGCCCTCGACCAGGTCTTCGGCGCCGGCACCGGCGAAGCCACCACCACCCCGCCCCAAGCCGGCCAGCCGACGACCACCCCACCGAGCTCCACCAACCCGACCACCACCCCGCCCGCCAACAACGGCGGCGGCAACGCGGCCCTCGACCGCGCAGTCGCCGACATCCAGTCGGCCCTCGCCAAACTCAAAGCCGCCCAGCAATCCGGCAACTTCACCGACCAAGGCGCCGCACTCGCCGCCCTCGACGCAGCAGCACGCGCCTACGAAGCAGCCAAGACCGCAGCACCCGGAACCAGCACACCACCCCCCAGCACCCAGCCCGGAGGGTGACGTCGATTACCCCCACGGCACCTGCTTTGCACCCGCCCGAAAGACAGGCGTAAGGTAGGTGCCACGACGCGGGGTGGAGCAGCTCGGTAGCTCGCTGGGCTCATAACCCAGAGGTCGCAGGTTCAAATCCTGTCCCCGCTACAGAGGTTGGGAGGGGTGGGGGGGGGGGGGGGCGGCGCCCCCCCCCCCATCGCAATATTTTTATTGGGGTG
>NZ_JBSGAI010000067.1:0-37277 GCF_053600695.1 Amycolatopsis sp. NPDC005003
GGACCCCCACACGAGGTCAGTGACATCCGGGGCCACGCCCCGAGCCGGGGGCCCCGCCACCCGGACCCCCACACGAGGTCAGTGACATCCGGGGCCACGCCCCGAGCCGGGGGCCCCGCCACCCGGACCCCCACACGAGGTCAGTGACATCCGGGGCTGCGCCCCGGGCCGGGGGCTCCGCCACCCGGACCCCCGCAAGAGGTCAGGGCAGGCCGGCGATGTCGGCCATCAGGTTCAGGTGGTGCTCGAAGTACTCGGTGCGCGCCTGGATCATGTCGTCGAGCCGGTGGAAGACCTCGAAGTTGACCTGGCCGTACAGGTGCGTCCAGGCGAGCAGCGCCCGGTCCAGCCGCTCCTCCGGCAGGTCGGTGGCCTGCTCGTCGATCAGGCGCCGCAGGTCGGTGCGCACCGGCCCGGGCAGCGGCCCGCCGGGCGGGCTCGTCTTCTCCGGCAGGTCGCCGACGATGGCGGCGAGCAGCAGGACCACCTTCGACGCCGGAGCCACGGTTTCCGGCGGGGCCGCGTAACCGGGCACCGGACTCCCGTACAGGAGACCGTATTCGGCCGGGTGCGCGAGCGCCCAGGACCGCACCGCGTGGCACACCGCCAGCCAGCGCCCGCGCAGGTCGGCGCGCGGGAGCGCGGCTTCGGCGTCCTCGGCCGCCGTGCCCAGGCCCTCGTAGGCGTCGATGATCAACTCGGTCAGCAGGGCGTCGCGGCTCGGGAAGTACCGGTACAGCGCGGACGGGACGATGTCCATGTCCCTGGCCACGGCCCGCAGCGACAGGTTCGCCCCTTCCGCGGCGAGGCGGCGACGGGCCGTTTCCTTGATCTCCTGGTGCATTTCCGAGCGGACCCGGGCGCGCAGCGACGAGGCGGACATACCGCCAGTGTCGCACGCGGCGAGAACACCGGGACTTGCCGAGAACAGTGTTCTTGACGGCTCCGCCCGCACGTCAGTACGGTGTTCTTATCAGAGAACACTGTTCTCTCCTGGGTGGAAAAGGTGGACGCCATGTCCTTGCACGTCGTCGTCGGAGCCGGCCCGGTCGGCTCGGCCACTGCCCGCTTGCTCGCTTCTCGCGGCGAGGAAGTCCGCCTGCTCACCCGCAGCGGCAGCGGCCCGGAGGTCGAGGGCGTCGAGCGCATCGCCGCAGATGCCACCGACTCCGCCGCCCTCGCGCGGCACGCCGAGGGCGCGGTCGCGCTCTACAGCTGCGGCGGCCCCGCGTACCACCGCTGGAGCACCGGCTGGCCGCCGCTCGGCGCGGCGCTCCTGCGGGCGGCCGAGGCGAGCGGCGCGGTGCTCGTCACGACCGGCAACCTGTACGCCTACGGTGCCGTGGACGGCCCGATCACCGAGGAGCTGCCGATGCGGCCCAACTCGGTGAAGGGCGCGGTGCGGGCCGCGCTGTGGGCGGACGCGCTGGCCGCGCACGAAGCCGGCCGGATCCGCACGGCCGACGTGCGCGGGTCCGACTACCTCGGCGCGGGCGCGCTCTCGTTGTTCACCGCCCTGGTGCTGCCGAAGGTGCTCGCCGGCAAGCGGGCCTCGATACCGGCCGACCTGGACGCGCCGCACAGCTGGACCCACGTCGGCGACGTGGCCCGCACCCTGGTCGCGGTCGCGGCCGACGAGCGGGCCTGGGGCCGGCCGTGGCACGTGCCGACCGCACCGGCGGTGTCCGTCCGCCGGCTCGCCGAGCGCGCCGCGGAACTGGCGGGCGCGCCGGCGGCCCGCCTCACCGCGATGTCCCGCTTCACCCTGCGCCTCGGCGGCCTCTTCGACCCGATCGCCCGGGAGACGGTGGAGATGCAGTACCAGCTGCGCCGGCCGTTCGTCCTCGACTCGTCGGCCGCGACGGCGGCGTTCGGCATCGAGCCGACCCCGACCGACGACGCGCTGACGGAGACGATCGACGGGCTGCGGGAACCCGCTCGCGCCTAACGCGGCCGCCACCGCCGAGGGCAGGCCGCTCCTTCGAAGGCCGGGCGGCCGGTGACGCCGAACCAGCCGCGTGCGGTGGCCGCGGTGAGTCCGCAGGCTTTCCCGGCAGGACCGCCGACTTGCCCGGCGGGACCGCCGCCGACTTGCCCGCCAAGACCGCCGCCAGCTTGCCCGCCAAGACCGCCGGCCGAGGCTCAGCTCTGGCTGTGGATCTCCGTTGCGCGCTCCCAGCCGGACGGCAGCCGGCTCACGTTGAGGGCGTGGTCGAGCCCGCTCGCCGACAACGCCCGGCGCACCACGCGGTTGTCGCCCGTGACGACGCGCAGCGTCGCGTTCTCGCGGGCGACGCGGGCCTGGATGCCGCCCAGGGCCGCGAGCCCGGCTCCGTCGAGGAAGTCGACCTCGGACAGGTCCAGCACCAGCACCGGGAACCGGCGGTGGGCCCAGGTGCTCAGCGCCGACCGCACCTGGGGGGCGCTGTCCGCGTCGAGCGCACCGCGGATGCGGACCATGACCGCGCCGAAGTACGGGCGGATCACCTGGATGTCGAACTGTTCGCGCTTCGGCGGCGCTACGGGGATGGCCGTCGCTGGGGGCTGGACGACTAACATTTCCACGCCTCATTCGCAGATGACGTGACGAGCGGGTCGTTCACGACCGACCCGCTCGGTCGCTGGCAAGTCGGGGGACGGGTGCTGCTGAACCGCACTTCGCAGCGTAGTCCTTGATCCGAACGGCGCAACCCCGCCAACGGCCGAACCGCCTGCCCCCGCACGCGACCCGCACGCGCGCCACTCAAACCACCCTTCCGGGTGAACGTGTGCCGGGAACGGTGATCCGTTCCCGGCACGCGATTCACCCCGCGTGGTTGGCGAAGATGTCCGACGCCCCGCTGACGGCCACCGGCCGGGCCACGCCGAAGTACGCGGTCAGCGTCGAACCGGTGGCGGCGAGCCCGGAGTAGTCGCCGAGGAAGTAGCCGCCGGCGTCCGGTGCGGTCGTGTAGTCGAACGACGTCGTGGTCAGCCTCGTCTGCCCGTTCACCGCCCAGTTCGCCGGGTTGCCGCAGTCGCTCGTGGCGGCGTGGCAGTGGGCGAGGTAGGCGTCGGTGAGCCCGGGCTGCGCCGGCGTCGCGTTCTGGAGGCCGTAGTAGCTCAGGCCGACGGTGCCGTCGGCGGTCGCGCGGATCTGCGGCACGAAGGCGGGCGTGTCCCCCGGCGACTGGTCGACGCGGATCGTGGCACCCCACGTCAGCCCGCCGTCGGTGGACTGGGCGAAGGCGATCTTCGACGCGCCCGTGGGGCTGAACCGGGCGTCCTGCCAGACCGCGTACACGAAGCCGTTGACCGGGTTGACGGCGAACTCGGGCAGTTCGTCGCTGGAGCGGACCGGGTGGCCGGCGATCGCCACCGAAGCCACCTGCTGGGTGTCGATGCCGATCGCGCCGGACCACGTCGTCCCGCCGTCGGTGGACCGGATGACGGCCGCGGTCGACGTCGACGAGCCGCGGCAGTGCTGCCCGCCGTGGGTGTACGGGCAGGCGCCGCCCTTGTTGGTGATCAGGTCGAAGCCGTTGATCAGCACGCCGCGCCCCGGCCCGGTCGTCGGCACGACGATCTGGTTGCCGATCGTCTGGTCGTTCTGCCCGGGGTCGAAGACGATCCGGCCGGTGCTCCAGGTCGCGCCCTTGTCGGTGGTGCGGGAGAAGTAGGTCGGGCCGCGGTAGGTGATCGAGTGCGTGAACGCGCTCGGGTTCGCGTGGCTCTGCGGCGAGACCAGCTGGTCCCACACCGCGTAGGCGCGGTCGGGAAGCAGCGGGTCCCCGGTCACCGTCTCCTTGTCGTTGAGCACCTGCGTCGAGGTGTCCAGCCGCGCGACGACCGGGGTTCCCCAGTGGTCGCCGCCGTCGAGGGAGCGGCTGATCAGGATGGCGCTCGCCCCGCCGAACGCCGGGCCGTCGGCGTTGAAGGAGTCCGCGATCGAGTACACGACCCGGCCGTCGGCGGAGAAGCTGACCCACGGGTCGGTGGCGCGCTGGAAGTACCCGGGCGAGCCGGGCGTCGCGCCGGCGCAGATGCTGAACCGCGGTTGCGCGGCGGCCGGCGTCCAGGTCGCCCCGCCGTCGCGGGACACCACGTTGGTCAGGCCGTTGGATCCGCCGTCGTTCCAGCGGTCCTGCTGCGCCGATCCGACGAGGTGGCGCGGGTCGGCCGGGTCGGCGGCGACGTACGGCTCGACCTCGGACGCGGGATAGTTGACGCTGCCGCGCGCCTGCTGCTGGGCCACGAGCGCGGCGCACGCCGCGCCGCCGCCCAGCGGGTGGTCGGGCACCGCGACCGGCACCCCGGCGGCGAAGGTGGTGGCGACGGCGACACCGGCGCCGGCCAGCAGGGCGGCCACCGCGAAGCCGGGCGGCAGGGATCGGCGGGCGAACCGCCGGCAGTTCTTCGGGTGCACGGCTGACCTCTTTTCCGACACCCCCGCGGGCCGGACGGAATGGACACGGCCCTTTCCGGGGCACGCTGGAGTCGGCGTTCCCCGCCCGGCCGTTACGCACCTCGGCCGCCTCGGGTGAAACAGCCGGTCCGCCGCTGAAAAAGTCGTCCGTCCACACCGGATTCGGTTAACGGACGGTCAAAAAATTGCGCCGGAAATCCCGTCGCCGCCGCTCCGGAACCCGGCCCTTGACAGGGACGGCCTCCGCGCCGCATCCTGAGGGCCAATCTCAGGGTTCCTGATATACCCGCCACTCAGTGAGGAGTCGGACGATGACCGCAGTGGAGGAGCGGCCGGGCACCCGGCCCCGCCCGGACGTCGCACCGGGTCGGCTGTTCATCGGCGGCCGCTGGTCGGAGGCCGAAGCCCGCTTCGACGCCGTCGATCCGGCCACCGGCAAGACCCTCACCACCCTCGCCCGCGCGTCGGCCGCCGACGTGACCGCCGCGGTGGCCGCGGCCCGGGAGGCGTTCCAGGGCTGGGCCGCGACCCCGGGCCGGGAGCGCGCCCGGGTGCTGCACCGGGTCGCGGACCTCGTGCGGAAGCGCGCGGACGAGATCGCCGCCCTCGAGAGCGCCGACGTCGGCAAGCCGATCTCGCTGTGCCGGGCGGTCGACGTCGAGACCGTCGCGGAGCAGTACGAGTACTACTCGGCCCTGGCGCAGGGCGTGGACGGCGCGACGCGCCAGATCCCGATCCCTTCGCACGCCTACACGCGCCGCGAACCGCTCGGCGTGGTCGCCGCGATCACCCCGTTCAACTTCCCGCTGATCCTGTCCACCTCGAAGATCGCGCCCGCGCTGGCCGCCGGCAACACCGTGGTGCACAAGCCCGCCGAGGACACCTCCCTCAGCGCGCTGCTGATGGCCGAGCTGCTCGCCGAGGCCGGCGTGCCCGACGGCGCGCTCAACGTGGTCACCGGCTTCGGCTCGGAGATCGGGGACGCCCTGCTGCGCCACCCCGGGGTCGACAAGGTCGCGTTCACCGGGTCCACCGCGGTCGGCAGGCACGCGGCGAGCGTGGCCGGGGAACACCTGAAGCCGGTCACCCTGGAGCTGGGCGGCAACGCCGCGCACATCGTGTTCGAGGACGCCGACGTCGAGCAGGCGATCGCCGCGGTGATCAAGGCGTTCGTCTTCAACACCGGCCAGTTCTGCATGGGCGGGCCCCGGCTGCTCGTCGCCGACGCGCTGTACGACACGATCCTGGGCGCCCTCGCCGAAGCCGTGCCGCACGTGCCGGTCGGCGACCCGTTCGACCCCGCGACCGTGGTCGGCCCGATGGCGGGCGAACGGCACCGGGCGAAGGTGGAGCAGTACGTCGAGCAGGCCCGCGCCGACGGCGGCCGGATCGTCACCGGCGGCGGGCGGCCGGACCTCGGGGGCGGGTTCTTCTTCCAGCCGACGGTGATCGCGGACCTGCCGGACGACTCCCGCGTGATCCGCGAGGAGATCTTCGGTCCGGTGCTGACCGTGCAGCGCTTCACGTCCGAAGACGAAGCGGTCGCGCTGGCCAACAGCACGCCCTACGGCCTGGCGGCCGGGCTGCAGACGACGAACCTCGCCCGCGCGCACCGGGTCGCCGCGCGGCTGCAGGCCGGGATCGTCTGGGTCAACGACTGGGCGATGCTCGACCCCGCGATCCCGTTCGGCGGCGTCAAGGACTCCGGCTTCGGCCGCGAATACGGCCCCGAATCCCTCGACGCCTACACGCGCACGAAGTCCGTCGTCATCTCCCTCGCCTGACGCTCGTGAGTGGTAATTCGGGTTAGAACCCTAATTACCACTCACGACAAGGTGACCACCTCCTCAAGGAGCAGCCCCATGACCACCACCACCGCGGCCGTCGTGGAGTCCGCCGGCGCCGGGTTCACCCTCGGCGAAGTGGCCCTCGACGCCCTCCGCCCGGACGAGGTCCGGGTCCGGATCGTCGCCACCGGCGTGTGCCACACCGACCTCGGCGTCGCCGCCGGCGCCCTGCCCTTCCCGCTGCCCGGCGTACTCGGCCACGAAGGCGCCGGGATCGTCGAGGAGACCGGCGCCGCGGTCACCCGCGTCCAGCCCGGCGACCGGGTCCTGCTCAGCTACACCTCCTGCGGCGGGTGCGCGAACTGCCGCGACGGCCACCCCGCCTACTGCGAGACCTGGCTGCCCGCCAACCTGCTCGGCGGGCAGCGCCCGGACGGCACCACCCCGATCTCCCGCGACGGCACCCCGCTCGGCGGGCACTTCTTCGGCCAGTCCAGCTTCGCCGGGCACGCCGTCGCCGACGAGCGCAGCGTCGTCAAGGTCGCCGCCGACGCGCCGCTGGACCTGCTGGCCCCGCTCGGCTGCGGCATCATGACCGGCGCCGGCGCGGTGTGGAACGTCCTCGCCCCGCGCCCGGGCGCCACGCAGCTGGTCACCGGCGCGGGCGCGGTCGGCCTGTCGGCGGTCATGGCCGCCCACCTGACGCCGTCGACCCGGATCATCGCCGTCGACCGCGTACCGGCCCGGCTCGAGCTCGCCCGCGAACTCGGTGCCACCGACACGATCGACACCAGCGTCGAGGACCTCGCCGAAGCGGTCGGCAAGCTGACCGGCGGCCGCGGCGTGGACGGCGTCGTCGAGACCACCGGCAACGCCGGGGTCCTGGGCACGGCGATCGGCGCACTGGCCGCGCGCGGGACCGCGGTCGTCGTCGGCGCTCCCGCGTTCGGCACGACGGTGCCGGTGGACGTCAACTTCCTGCTCCCCGGACGGCACGTCGTCGGCCTGACCATGGGTGACGCGGAAACCCAGGCGCTGGTACCGACGCTGGCCGAGCTCGTCGCCACCGGCCGGTTCCCGCTCGAAAGGCTGGTCACCCACTACGAGTTCGGGCAGATTCAGCAGGCGGTGGACGACATGCTCGCGGGCACCACGATCAAACCGGTGCTCCTCCTACGCTCGGGGGGTCCAGGGGGGCCTGCCCCCCGGCTGGGGTCCGGGGTTTGACCCCGGAAGACACTGTGAAGGAGGGAATCGTGAACCGGCCCGATTTCGGCTTGGGCAGCTGGCCCGCGCGGCGGGCGCGGATCAACCCGGACCGCACCGCGCTGGTGCAGCCCGACCGGTCCCTGACCTACGCCGGGCTCGCCGACCGGGTGGAAAGACTCGCCGGCGCGCTGACCCGGCTCGGCGTGCGCCCGGGGGACCGCGTGGCCTACCTGGGCGTCAACGACATCACCGTGTTCGAGACGCTGTTCGCCACCGCCCGCTGCGGCGCGATCTTCGTCCCGCTCAACTACCGGCTCTCCCCCACCGAGATCCGGTACATGCTCGACGACAGCGGCGCGTCGGCCCTCGTGCACAGCGCGGACACCGCCGGCCTCGTGGCCGCGGCGGGTGCGCTCCCGGACGGCGTCGTCCTCGCGACCCAGCCGACCGACGGGAACTTCGAGGCGGAGATCGCCGAGGCCGGGCCGGCGCCGGACACCGAGGTCGGGTTGGCGGATCCGTGCCTGCTTCTCTACACCTCCGGCACCACCGGACGGCCGAAGGCCGCGATCCTCACCCACGGCAACCTCACCTGGAACACCGTCAACCAGCTGGCGCACCTCGACGTCCTGGGCACCGACAAGGCGCTGTGCATCGCGCCGCTGTTCCACTGCGTCGGCCTGGGCCAGATCACCCTGCCGACGCTGTTCAAGGGTGGCAGCGTGGAACCGGTGGCGAAGTTCGATCCGGGCACCATCCTCGCCCGGATCGGCGAAGCCGGGATCACCAGCTTCTCGGCGGTGCCGACGATGCTGGAGATGATGTGGCGGCACGAGGACTGGGACCGCACCGACCTGAGCTCGCTGACCTGCGTGCTCTACGGCGGCTCGCCGGTGGCCGAACGCGTCGCGCAGGCGTGGCTCGACCGCGGCGTGAAACTCCTGCAGGGCTACGGCATGACCGAGGCCTCGCCGGGCGTCTCGATGGCCACCCACGAAGGCACGCTCGACCACCCGGTCGCCGCGGGGGTGCCGCACTTCTTCACCGACGTCGCGGCGCTCGGCCCCGACCTCGCGCCGCGGCCGCTCGACGGGACTCCCGCCGAGCTGCTGGTGCGCGGCCCGCACGTCTTCGACGGGTACTGGAACCGGCCCGAGGAGTCGGCCGCGAGCTTCGTCGACGACGGCTGGTTCCGCACCGGTGACGTCGTCCGCGTCGACGACGACGGCTGGGCCCACGTCGTCGACCGGGTCAAGGACCTGATCATCTCCGGCGGGGAAAACGTGTACCCGGCCGAGATCGAAGCGGTCGCCGTCCGCCTGGACGAGGTCGACGCCTGCGCCGTGGTCGGGGTGCCCGACGAGCGCTGGGGCGAGGCCGGCGCGGCCTTCGTCGTGCTCCGGCCCGGGGCCCGGCTGGACGAGCCGCGGTTCCGCGCCCACCTCGAACAGCACCTGGCGCGCTACAAGATCCCGAAGCACGTGCTGTTCACCGACGCCCTGCCCCGCAACGCCACCGGCAAGGTCCGCCGCGTCGAACTGCGCGCCCTGGCCGCCGAAACCTTCACGAACGGAACCGCATGACGACCCCCCTCCTGCCCCCTTCGCTGCGCCTGGAGCTGCGGGACGACATCGCCGTGCTGTGGCTGGCCCGTCCCGAGAAGCGCAACGCCCTCGACGACACGACCGTGCTCGGCCTGGAAACGTTCTTCGGCTCCCCGCCGCCGGGGATCAAAGCGGTCGTGCTCGACGCCGTCGGCGACCACTTCTCCGCCGGGCTGGACCTGTCCGAGCTCACCGAACGCGACGCGTTCGAGGGCCTGGAGCACTCGATGATGTGGCACCGCGCCTTCGAGCGGCTCGAACGCGGGCGGGTCCCGGTGGTCGCCGTGCTCAAGGGGGCGGTGGTCGGCGGCGGCCTGGAACTGGCGGCCGCCGCGCACATCCGCGTCGCCGAACCCTCGGCGTTCTACGCCCTGCCGGAGGGGCAGCGCGGGCTGTTCGTCGGCGGCGGGGCGTCGGTGCGGGTGCCGCGGCTGATCGGCGCGCACCGGATGGCCGACATGATGCTCACCGGCCGCGTGCTCGACGCGGACGAGGGCCACGCCGCCGGGTTGTCGCACTACCGCGTGGAAAACGGCCTGGAGCACGCGCTCGGCCTTGCCCGCAAGATCGCGGACAACTCGCCGATCACGAACTTCGCCGTGCTGCAGGCGCTGCCCCGCATCGCCGAGGCCAACCCGGCCGAGGGCTACCTGATGGAGGCGCTGATGGCGGCCATCGCCGGCGGCAGCGCCGAGGCGAAGGAGCGCATGCAGGCGTTCCTCGAGAAGCGCGCCGGGAAGGTCGGCCGATGATCCTGCGCCCGGTCGCACCCGACGTCCGCGAAACCACCGAAATCGGCCGGTACCTGCGGTGGCTGGCAGCCCGCGGGCAGTCGTTCGACGGGTATGCCGCCCTGCACCGGTGGTCGGTGACCGACCTCGACGGCTTCTGGTCCTCCATCAAGGACTTCTTCGGCGTCCGCTTCCACTCCCCCGCCACCGCGGTGGTGCCCGACCGGACCATGCCGGGAACCGAGTGGTTCCCCGGCGCGACCCTCAACTACGCCGAACACGCCCTCGCCCACGGCGCGGACGACGAGGTCGCGGTCATCGCCTACTCCCAGACGCGAGAGCGCACCGAGCTGACCTGGGCGCAGCTGCGGGACCAGGTCGCGCGCGCCCGCGCGGGACTGGCCCGGCTCGGGGTCGGGCGCGGCGACCGCGTCGTCGCGTACCTGCCGAACATCCCGGAAGCCGTGGTCGCCTACCTCGCGGTCGCCAGCCTGGGCGCGATCTGGGCCTCCTGCGCCCCCGAGTTCGGCGCCCGGTCGGTCGTCGACCGGTTCGGCCAGATCGAGCCGCGGGTGCTGCTGACCGTGTCCGGCTACCGCTACGGCGCCAAGGACGTCGACCGCCGCGCCGAGGTCGCCGAAATCCGCGCGGGCCTGCCCACCGCCGAGCACGTCGTGCACGTCCCCTACGGCGATCACGACCTGCCCGGCACGCTCGCCTGGGCCGACCTGCTCACCGAGAGTGCCCCCGGGTTCGAGCCGGTCGGCTTCGCGCACCCGCTGTGCGTGCTGTTCTCCTCCGGCACCACCGGCAAGCCGAAGGCGATCGTGCACGGCCACGGCGGGATCCTGCTGGAGCACCTCAAGAACCACGGCCTGAGCTGGGACCTGCGCCCGGGCGACCGGATCCTGTGGTTCTCCACCACCGCCTGGATGATGTGGAACGCGCTGGTCTCGGGGTTGCTCACCGGCGCGTCGATCGTGCTGGTCGACGGCAACCCGCTGCACCCCGACCTGGCCTGGCAGTGGCGCCTGGCCGGGGAAACGCGGGCGACCCTGATGGGCGCGAGCCCGGGCTTCCTGATGGCGTGCCGGAAGGCGGGGCTCGACCCGGCCGCCGAGTACGACCTGTCCGCGCTGCGGCAGCTCGGCGCGGCCGGCAGCCCGCTGCCCGCCGAGGGTTTCCAGTGGGTGCACGAGAAGTTCCCGGGTGTGCTGCTCAACGTCGGCAGCGGCGGCACCGACGTGTGCAGCGGGATCGTCCAGGGCAGCCCGCTGCAGCCCGTCGTGGCAGGCGAGATCTCCGGTCCCTGCCTGGGCGTCGACGCGAAGGCGTTCGACGAGCACGGCGCCGAAGTCGTCGGGGAGCTGGGCGAGCTGGTGATCACCGCGCCGATGCCGTCGATGCCGGTGGGGTTCTGGGGCGACGAGTCGGGTGAGCGCTACCGCGAGACGTACTTCTCGACCTACCCCGGGATCTGGCGGCACGGCGACTGGATCCGGTTCTCGCCCGAGGGAAGCTGCGTCATCGCCGGGCGCTCGGACGCCACCCTGAACCGCGGCGGCGTCCGGCTGGGCACCGCCGAGTTCTACGCCGTCGTCGAAGAACTCCCGGAGATCGAGGACTCCCTCGTCGTGCATCTCGAAGACCCCGCGGGCGGCAACGGCGACCTCTGGTTGTTCGTGGCGCTGAGGTCCGGCGCGGAACTCGACGACTCGCTGCGCGGCAAGATCGCGTCGGCGTTGCGGACCGCGCTCTCGCCGCGGCACGTGCCGGACGCGATCACCGCCGTGCCGTCGATCCCCCGCAACCGCACCGGGAAGAAACTGGAGCTGCCGGTGAAGAAGCTGCTCCGCGGCGCGCGCCCGGACGACGTCGCCGCGCGGGACGTCCTGGCCGATCCCGCGGCACTGGACCCGTTCGTCGCGCTCGCCGGAGGGCCGGCATGACCGTCCGGATCACCTCGTCCCCCGCCGGCCGGGCCGCGCAGCCCGGCCGGATCACCACCGTCGCGGTCGTCGGGACCGGCGTGATCGGGGCCGGCTGGGCCGCGCACTTCCTCGCCCGCGGCTTCGACGTCGTCGCCACCGATCCGGCGCCCGGCGCCGAAGACCGCCTGCGCGCCGACGTCTCCGCGCACTGGCCCACGCTGGTCCGGCTGGGGCTCGCCGAAGGGGCTTCGCAGGATCGGCTGAGCTTCGCCACCGACACCGGTGCCGCGGTGGCCGAGGCGGACTTCGTGCAGGAGAACGGGCCCGAGCGCGAAGACGTCAAGCACCGCCTGTTCGGCGTGCTCGACGAGGCCGCGCGGCCGGACGTGATCCTGGCGAGCAGTTCGTCCGGGCTGCTGCCGAGCGTCATCGCGCGGGGCTGCCCGAAGCACCCCGAGCGCGTGGTCGTCGGGCACCCGTTCAACCCGCCGCACGTGATCCCGCTCGTGGAGGTCGTCCCGGGCACCGAAACGACGCCGGAGGTCGTCGACCGCGCGGTCGAGTTCTACGCCGCGGCCGGCAAGCGGCCGATCCGGCTGACCCGGGAGGTGCCCGGCCACGTCGCGAACCGGCTGCAGGCCGCGCTGTGGCAGGAGGCGTACTCGCTCGTCGAACGCGGCGTCGCGACGGTCGCCGACATCGACGCCGCCATCGCCAACGGGCCCGGCCTGCGCTGGGCGGTGCTCGGCCCGTTCGCCAACCAGCACCTCTCCGGCGGCGCGGGCGGGCTCGCGCACGTCCTGCGCCACCTCGGGCCGCCCACCGAACAGTGGTGGCGCGACCTGGGCCGCGTCCACCTGACCCCGCAACTCGCCGAGACCCTGGTCGCCGGCATCGACGCCGAACTGGCCGGCACCGACCACGACCGGCTCGTCGCGGCCCGCGACGCCGTCCTCGACCGCCTGCTGGCCGCCAAGGCCGCGCAGCCCGACCTGCCCTGACCTGGAGCTCTTCGTGGATCTTTCCTCCCTGACCGCCATCGACGTCCACACCCACGTCGAACAGGACGGCCACGGCTGTTTCGCCCTCGACCAGGAACTCCTGGACGCGTCCGCGAAGTACTTCCGCGCCGGCCAGGACCGCACGCCGACGGTGACCGCGATCGCCGAGCACTACCGGGCCCGGAACATGGCCGCGGTCGTCTTCACGGTCGAGGCGCCCGCCGCGACGGGGCACCCCGCGCTGTCGAGCGAGGAGATCGCCGACGCCGCCGCGGAGCACGCGGACGTGCTCATCCCGTTCGGCTCGGTCGACCCGCACGCGGGCAAGGCCGCGGTCCTGCGTGCGCGGAAGCTGGTGGGCGAGCACGGGGTGCGCGGGTTCAAGTTCCACCCGAGCCTGCAGGCGTTCGAGCCCAACGACGTCCAGTACTACCCGCTCTACGAAGCGATCGCGGAGCTGGGCGTGCCGGCCCTGTTCCACACCGGGCAGACCGGCATCGGCGCCGGCCTGCCGGGCGGGCACGGCATCAAGCTGCGCTACTCGAACCCGATGCTGCTCGACGACGTCGCCGCCGACTTCCCGGACCTGACGGTGATCCTGGCGCACCCGTCGGTGCCGTGGCAGGACGAAGCGATTTCGGTCGCGACGCACAAGGCGAACGTGTACATCGACCTGTCGGGCTGGTCGCCGAAGTACTTCCCGCCGCAGCTCGTGCGCGCGGCCAACACGCTGCTGAAGCGGAAAGTCCTGTTCGGGTCCGACTTCCCGGTGATCACCCCGGACCGCTGGCTCGCCGACTTCGCCGAACTGGAGCTCAAGGACGAGGTGCGGCCGCTGATCCTGAAGGACAACGCCATCGAAGTACTCCGGCTGGCCTGACCGCCGCAGCACGTTTGTCCGCTACGTCCCCGGGCATCCGCCTCTCTTCGGGTCCCGTGATCGGAGGCGACGTCGTGGCGGAGGGTGACGTGCACACCTACTACGAAGACGGACTGTGGAAGAACCGCGTCGAAGGCGGCCACCGGGCGTCCAACACCTCCCTCCGCCGCATCGACGCCGTGCTGGCGGGCCGGCAGATCGCGCGGAAGCGCCGGGTCGGGCACTTCGTCCACACGGCGGAAGGCGAGGTCGAAACCGAACGCGACTTCCGGCCCCGCCGCCCGGCGCGATGACCTGCGTCACGACGGCTGTAACGGACCACCGGATCAGGCGATAGCCCGTTCGTGTCCGGGGACGCCCCGGCCTTCACGAACGGACTACCCATGCCTCGCCTCCGCCTGGCCGCGCTCCTCACGGCCGGTTCCCTCGCCCTCGCCGGCTGCGCCGGCACCACGGACACCCCCGCCCCGCCCGCGGCCGGCACGACGACCTCCGCGACGGCCGGCGCCCCGGCGGCGCCCGCCCTCGACGCCGCCAAGGTGGGCCCGGCGATCTCCGCCGCCGCCAAACAGGCCTCGGCCGTGCACGTCAAGGGCACGATGGCCCAGGAGGGCAGCGCGGTCAACCTGGACCTGCAGCTCAACCCGGACAGCGCGAGCGGCACGGTGGTGAAGGACGGCCTCGAGATCCCGGTGCTGCGGGTCGGCGAGAAGTACTACTTCAAGTTCACCGAGTCGCTGGTGAAGCAGTCCGGCGCCCCCGCCGCCGCGGCCAAGCAGCTCACCGGCAAGTGGGTGTCGTCGACGGCCAAGATCGGCCAGGGCATCGGCGAGGCGTTCAAGATGTTCCTCGACTACAAGACGTTCACCGGGGGCACGCTGGGCGAGCTGGAGAAGACGACGTTCAAGCCGGGCGAGCAGACGACCGTCGCCGGCGCGCCGGCACTGAGCTTCACGAGCTCGGAAGGCACGGCCACGGTGGCCGCGACCGAGCCGCACTACCTGCTGCGCATGTCGGACCCGAAGAACGGCGCGATGGAGTTCAGCGACTGGAACAAGCCGACGACGGTCTCCGAGCCACCGGCCGCCGAGATCTACTCCGGCCCGGGTTCCTGATCGGTTCCCGGGCGGGACGCTCCACCGGGGCGGCCCGCCCGGGTCCGGCTTCCGGCGGCACTAACGGGCCAGCAGGGCCCACACCGTCTTGCCGCCGGCGCGGGACCGGCTGCTCCCCCACCGCTTCGCGACCTTGGTGACCATCCGCAGGCCCATCCCCGTCGCGGCGAGGTCGAGGCCCTCGCGCAGCACCGCCGGCCGCCGGCTTTCGTCCGAGACCTCCACCGACAGCGTCCCGCGGCGCAGCTCCAGCCGCAGGCTGGGCGCGGATTCCGTGTGGCGCAGCGTGTTTTCCACCAGTTCGGTCGCGATCAGCTCCGCGTCCCCGGTCAGCTCCGGCACCATCCACTCCGCGCAGACCCCGCGGACGAACCCGCGAGCCCGCGCCGACGTCCGCGGCGAACGGTCGAGCAGCCGGCCCGCCCGCCGCCGGGCCGGGCAGCGCAGTGCCGCTTCGGCCGCGGCCGCGTCCGGGTACACCGGGACGCCGCTCGACGCGAGGGCCGCCCGCTGTTCCGGGCGGCCGGTCACCAGGGCGAACGGCAGGGCCGGCCAGTCACCGACGCGCAGGGCGACCAGGTCGAACACCCTGATCAGCGTCCGGTCGCGCAGTTCGAGGCGCTCGACGTCGATCAGCACGCCGTCCTCCGAGTCGACCGCGAACTCGAGCAACCCGTCGCGCAGCTGCGGATAGGTCGCCCGGTCCAGCACGCCGACGACCGACGCCTTGGCCGGGGCGCCGCGCCGGGGAACCAGCCACACCGAGTTGTGCCGGGCGAGCACCGGTGACCACCTCCTCCACGACGATCACCCGATCGGATAGCCCGTCCGGAACCCGTCAAACGCGACGTTTCCCCGATTGACGCGGCCGATCGGGGGAACTCCCCCGGCTCGGAAGGGAGACGACGTGTTCCGTCACACGAAGCTGCTGCAGTTCGAAGCCAAGCCCGAACGGCCCGACCCCGTGTACGCCCGCAAGCTCCAGGAACTCATCGGCGGCGCCTACGGCGAAATGACCGTGACGATGCAGTACCTGTTTCAAGGCTGGAACTGCCGCATCGAAGGCAAGTACAAAGACCTGATCATGGACACCGCGACGGAAGAAATCGGCCACGTCGAAATGCTCGCCACGATGGTCGCCCGCCTGCTCGAAGGCGACATCGCCCCGAACGCCCCTGCTCGACGAAGAAGACCAGACGCACAACAAGACGATCTGGCACCTTTCCGACGGCCCGGACGGCGCCAAGGGCGCCGCCTGGACCACCGGCGCCGGGGTCGAATACCTGATGGACCCGGAACCACTGGGCGGCCCGGGCACCGCGCCGAAGCCCGACCCGGCGCTCTTCGGGACGGCGGAAACCGGAAGCCAGGAGGCGGAACCCGGGAGCGAGCCCACGCTCGAGCCGGCCGAGGGCGACATCGAAACCTTCCACGACGGCTCGGTCTGGAAGAACAAGGTCGTCGGCAACACGCGGGCGTCCGGCAGCGCGGAGACGAAGTCCGAGGCCGTCGCGGCGGGCCGCAAGCTGGCGATCAAGCGCGGCACGGCCCACTTCATCCACACGAAGGACGGCCGGATCGGCGAGCGCCGGACGTACCCGCGTGCCCGCGCCTGACGTCACGCCGAGGGCATGCCGCCGCGGTCGGGCGCCTCTTCGTCGCTGTCGTCCGCGCGGGGCTCCTGGTCGCGGACCGTGGGCTCGGTGTGCTCGCCGCCGATGTCGGCGTCGGCCGCCATGCTCTCGGCGGTCACCGGGTCGATTTCGGGAGTGCTCATCGCTTCCTCCGATCGGGCGAAACCCGGGCATACCCGGCGGCACCGGTGGCGAAACAGGTCAGGACGGCCGCCCGGCCCGGCTCCCCGCGTAGGCGCGCTCCCGCAGCCGCCCCAGCCAGTCCGGGGCGGCCTCCAGCCCGGCGGGCCGGTTCAGCATCGGGTCGAACGCCGGCGCGGCCCCGCCGGCCTCGGTCAACGTCAGCACGGCGCTGTCGCACCAGCGCCCGTCTTCGCGGCCGGTCCGGAGCACGAACTCCCACTTCCCCGCCGCGCGGGCCGCTTCGAGGGACGCTTCGATCCGCGGCGACGCCGCCTCCGCCCACGCCCCCAGCCAGACGAGCCGGTCGGCCCGGCGGTACGGCGCGAGACTGCTGTAGGCGCCCCGGGTCCACGCGGCCGCCGGCCGGGGCAGCATCCGCCCGAGGTGCCCGCTGCCCGCCGTCGTCAGCAGGATGTCCCACGGTCCGCCGCCGCGGCCCGCGCCGGGGATGCGCACCGCCAGCCCGAGCGCGTCCGGCAACCGGCCGGGCGTGCCGGCGCCCTTGGACAGCCGGGCGACGACGGGAGCCGGCCCGGCCGGCCACGGCAGGTCGTCCGCGATCGCCCGCAGTTCGCCGCGCAGCACCACGCCCGCGGGGTGGAAGGCCGGGGCCCGCCGCAGCGCCGCCAGCCCGCGGAAGCCCACCGAGACGAGGCCGGTCATGTGTACGTCCTTCCGGGACGGGGTATTCGGAGCACCCCTCCCGGTACCCGCGCGGAGCACGGGGAAACCGCACCGACCCCAAGGAGCCTGCCATCGCCACCGCGGTCCTGTTCGACGTCGACGGCACGCTCGTCGACTCCAACTACCTCCACGTCCACGCCTGGCGCCGGGCGTTCCACGAGCTCGACCGGGACGTCGACTCCTGGCGCGTGCACCGCGCGATCGGCAAGGGGTCCGGCAAGCTGCTGAGCACCCTGCTGGGCGAAGAAGACGCCGGCCGCATCGGCGACCGGGCCAAAGAGCTGCACAGCCGCTTCTACCTGGAGACCGCCGGCCTGCTGCGGCCGTTCGACCGCGCCCCCGAGCTCGTCCGGGAGCTGGCCGGGCGCGGGGTGCGCGTGGTGCTGGCGACGTCGGCGGGGCCGGACGAGCTCGAGGCGCTGCGCAAGGTCCTCGACGTCGACGACGTGGTCGCCGGCATCGTCTCCGGCGCGGACGTCGAAGCGACCAAGCCCGATCCGGAGCCGGTGGTCGCCGCGCTGGAGAAGGCCGGGTCCGCGCCGGAGGAGACGATCTTCGTCGGCGACGCGGTCTGGGACGTCCACGCCGCCACCAAGGCGGGCGTGCGCACGGTCTCGGTGCTCTCCGGCGGCATCGGCGCGGCGGAGCTGACCGACGCCGGCGCGGTGGCGGTCTACAACGACGTCGCTTCGCTGCTGACCCGGCTGGACGAAAGCGTGCTGATCAGCTGATCTTGCCGGCGACCAGCCGTTCCACCAATCCCAGCTTGAACCGCTCCCGCCGCTGCACCGGCAGCCCGAGTGCCTCGACGAGCTTCAGCGGCCGCCGCCGGAAGTGCTCGCCGGCCAGCGGAACGCTGGCGAGCTCGAGCAGCCACTGCAGGCCCCGCACGAGCCGCGACGACGACGTCACGTGGTCGACCAGGATCAGCCGCCCGCCGGGGCGCAGCACCCGGGCCATCTCGCCGACCGCGGCCGCGGGGTCGGGGATGGCGCAGAGGCCGAACGTGCAGAGCACGGTGTCGAAGGAGGCGTCGGCGAACGGCAGGGCGTGGGCGCTGCCCTGGCGGAAGGTCACCGCGCGGCCGAGCCGGCCGGCCCGGTCGCGGGCGATGGCGAGCATCCCCTCGCTGAGGTCAAGACCGGTGAGCGTCACCTCCGCCGGGTAGCACGGGAGGTTCAGCCCGGTGCCGACCGCGACCTCCAGGACCTCGCCGACGGCCTGGCCGCAGGCCCACTCCCGCGAGTCGCCGAAGAGCCGGCGGTCCCAGACGCCCATCTCCGCGTCGTAGGTCGTGGACTTGCGGTCCCAGTACCGACGCCACCGCTCCGCCTTCGTCATGTCCCCCAGCGAAGCACGGCCGGGGTCAGCCGAACATGCCCGGCTCGTAGGCGCCGCCCTTCTGGTGGACGATCACCGCGAGCCGGTTGGCCGAGTTCATCTGCGCGACCAGGGCGATCAGCGCGGCGACCCGGTCGTCGTCGTAGTGCTTGCGGACCCGGGCCCAGGTGTCGTCGGAGACGCCGGGGGCGGCGTCGGCGATCCGGGTGCCCTCCTCGGCCAGTGCGAGCGCGGCCTGCTCGGCCTCGGTGAACACCGTCGCCTCGCGCCAGGCCGCGACCAGGTTGATCCGCACCACGGACTCGCCGGCGGCCGCGAGTTCCCTCGTGTGGATGTCGACGCACCAGCCGCAGCCGTTGATCTGGCTGACGCGCAGCGACACCAGCTCCTGCGTGACCTTCTCCAGCGGGGACTGGATGATCGCCAGGCTCGCGGTGCCGAACCGCTTGGCGAACTTGGCGCCGATTTCGTTGTCGGTCAAGGTGAAGCGGGATTCCATGGCGTCGTCCTCACTCGTCGGTGTGTTGCGAACGACCAGGAGATGCCGGCGGCCCCGCGCTTCGTGACACGCTGGGGCGGTGACGACGATCACTGTCACACCGCGGCGGCGGCCGGCATCCGATGGGAACCGCACCCGACCAGAGGAGCCACCCATGGCCGATCCCGCCACCGACGCCTTCGTCGCCCACCGCAACCTGCTGTTCACCGTCGCCTACCAGCTGCTCGGCTCGGCCGCCGACGCCGAAGACGTCCTGCAGGAGACGTGGCTGCGCTGGGTGGACGTGGACCTCGCCGTGGTGCGGGACCGGCGGGCGTACCTGGTCCGGATCACCACCCGCCAGGCGCTGATGCGGCTGCGGGCGCTCGGCAGGCGCAAGGAGTCCTACGTCGGGCCGTGGCTGCCCGAGCCGCTGCTGACCACGCCCGACGTCGCCGAGGACGTCGAGCTGGCCGACAGCGTGTCGATGGCGATGCTGCTGGTGCTGGAGACGCTCGGGCCGGCCGAGCGGGCGGTGTTCGTCCTGCGCGAGGTGTTCGATCTGGGCTACGACGCGATCGCCGAGGCCGTCGGCAAGAGCCCGGCCGCGGTGCGGCAGATCGCGCACCGGGCCCGCGCCGGAGTCGCCGCGCGCCGGCCGCGCGGAGCGGTCTCGCCGGCGGCGACCCGGGACGCCATGGAGGCGTTCCGGCGCGCCACCGAGACGGGCGACCTGCGGGACCTGCTCGATGTCCTCGCCCCCGACGTCGTGTTCCTCGGCGACGGCGGCGGGATCGTGCAGGCGGTGCTGTCGCCCGTCAGCGGGGCCGAGGACGTGGCGCGTCTGCTCGCCGCCGGCCTCGGCAACCTCGCCGCGGGAACACTCGAAGCGGCCCAGGTCAACGGCTACCCGGCGCTGATCCTCCGTCGCGACGGCCGAGCCGACACGGTCCTGGCGGCCCGCGTCGACGACGGCTTCGTGACGGGGATCTACGCCGTGCGCAACCCGGAGAAGCTGTCCCGCCTCGACGAGGCGAGGACGCTCTGCCGGTGACTCACTCGACGTGCGCCGCCGCGGCCAGGATGACCTCGGCGACGACCTCGGGCTGGGACACCGCGACCGCGTGCGAGGCGTCGATCCGGCGGACCGTCGACGACGCGCGCTCGGCCATGAACTCCTGTGCCGCGGCCGGGATCGCGTTGTCCTGGTTGGCGATCAGCGTCCACGACGGCAGCTTCGACCACGCCGGGGTGCCCTCGAACGGCGCCGCGAGGGCCTGCTGGGCGACCGGCCGCTGGGTCACCGCCAGGATCGCCGCGGTGGCCGCGGGGACGTCGGCGGCGAAGACCTCGGCGAAGTCCTCCGGCTTGATCGACAGCTCGGGCGCGCCGTCGTGCACCAGGACGTTCGTGGTCTCCGGGCCGAGCTTCGCGCCCGGGTAGCGGCCGGACAGCTCGAACACGCTCTCGCCCGCGTCCGGCTGGAACGCGGCGATGTACACCAGGGCCCGGACGTTCGGCGCGTCGGTGGCCGCGCGGGTGATCAGGGCGCCGCCGTAGGAGTGGCCGGCCAGGACCACCGGGCCGTCGACGCTGCCGACGACGTCCTTCACGTAGGCCGCGTCGGACTCGACGCCGCGCAGCGGGTTCGCCACCGCCAAGACCGGATAACCCTGCTCCTGCAGCTTCGCGACGACCCCGGTCCAGCTCGACGAGTCGGCGAACGCGCCGTGGACCAGGACGATGGTGGGCTTGCTCATGACTGGCTCCTTCGAGAGAACGATCGGTCTTTCTGGTAGCTACTCTGGACCTCCCGGGCCGCCGTCGCAATGTGACGAAGCCGATCTGGCAGAACGATCGGTCTTTCTCTAAGCTGAGGGGATGACGACTGCCGAGCCGCACCCGAAGGACCGGCTGCTCGCGACCGCCGCCCGGCTGTTCTACGCCGAAGGCATCCACGCCGTCGGGGTGGAACGCCTGGTTTCCGAGGCGGCCGTGACCCGGGCGACCTTCTACCGCCACTACCCCACGAAAGACGACCTGGTCGCGGCCTACCTCGCCGAGACCAGCCGGCAGATCCGCGCGGCCGTCGCCGCGGCGCGGGCGGGCCGGCCCCCGCGCGAGGCGCTCGCCGAAACCATGGCGGTCGTCGGCGACGCGACCTGCGGGCCGGACTTCCGCGGCTGCCAGTTCCTCAACGCCGCCGCCGAGTACCCCGATCCGGAGAGCCGGGTGCGCCAGGTGATCGACGACCACCGGCAGTGGTTCTTCGACGTCCTGCGCGAGGAGGTCGCCACCCTCGGCCACCCGGAACCGGACCACGCGGCGCGCGTGCTCGTCCTGCTGCGCGACGGCGCCCTGCACGGCGGCGAACTCGACGACGCCGACGAGGTGCGCACCACGTTGCGCCGGGCGGTCGACGACTTCCTGCCGGCGTGACGGCGTGCCGAACAGGCGTTCACGCCCGCTTTCACCTGCGCAAATCCGGCTAATCTAGGCCAACCGGGTTACCTTGTGCACAGAAGGTGACGGAGGTCCGAAATGGCGGCAGACGACGCATCTCTCGTCCCGGCCTGGCTGGAGCCGATGCTCGCCAAGGCCGACGGCGGCCGGCTGCGCAGCGGCCCGGAGTGGGCCTACGAGTACAAACTGGACGGTTACCGGGCGGCGATGCGGATCGCCCCGGACGGCACGACGGTGCTCACCAGCCGCAACAACATCGACTTCACCGCGGAGTTCGCCGACCTCGAGGGCGTGCTCGCCCCGGCACTGGACGGCCGCGCCGCCTACCTGGACGGCGAGGTCGTCGTCTACGGCGAAGACGGCCGGATCGACTTCGAGCGGATGCAGGAGCGGCGCGGCCGCTACGTCCGGCACCAGAGCGGGCCGAAGGGGCTCGAGTTCAAGGACGTCCCGGTCCGGTTCCTGGCCTTCGACCTGCTCAGGCTCGGGGACGCCAGCCTGCTGTCCGCACCGTACGACGAGCGCCGGGGCCTGCTGGCCGAGCTGCCGATGCCCGATCCGTACCGCGTTTCGGTGGTCCGCGCGGTCACCTTCGACGAGCTCGCCGCCGACCGCCGCACGCCCGCGGACTTCCTCGCGCACGCCGCGTCCGCCGGGTACGAGGGGGTCGTCGCGAAGCTGCGTTCGTCGGCCTACCACCCCGGGCAGCGGCCGGATTCGTGGCTCAAGCACCCGCTGGTCCGCACCCAGGAGGTGATCGTCTGCGGCTGGCGGCCCGGCCAGCGCAGCTTCACCGGCACCCTCGGCGGGCTGCTGCTCGGCGCCCACGACCCGGCCACCGGCGACCTCGTCTACATCGGCGACGTCGGCACCGGGTTCAGCCAGGCGAGCCGGGCCGAGCTGCAGGCGCAGCTGCAGGCCATCGAGCGGCGCACGCACCCGTTCGTGACGACCCCGCCGCGGGAGGACATCGTCCGCGCCCGCTGGGTCGAACCGCGCCTGGTGGGCGAGATCGTCTACCGCCAGTTCACCCGCGGCGGCCGGGTCCGCCACACGGCCTGGCGGGGGCTGCGCCACGACAAGGAGCCGGCCGAAGTCCTGGCGCCGCGCGCGGTTCCGCACGAACCCGGCGACGTCGCGCCACCCCCGGCCCCGACCGAACCGGCGGGTCAGCGGATCACCGTCCAGGCGGGCAACCGGCGGCTCACGCTGTCCAACCTGGACAAGGTGCTGTACCCGGCGGCCGGGTTCACCAAGGGCGAGGTGATCAACTACTACTCCCGCGTGGCGGCGGTGCTGCTGCCGCACCTCGCGGGCCGGCCGGTCACGTTCATCCGCTACCCCAACGGCGTCGACGGCCAGAAGTGGTTCGAGAAGAACGTCCCGAAGGGCGCCCCGGCCTGGCTGCGCACGGTGCGCCTGGCGGGCACCGGCGGCACGATCGACTACCCGCTGCTGGACGACCTCCCGGGTCTGGTGTGGGCGGCGAACATGGCGGCGCTGGAGCTGCACGTTCCCCAGTGGACGGTGGAGTCGGGCGCCCGGCAGCTCCCGGATCGCCTCGTGTTCGACCTGGACCCGGGCCCGGGAACGACGATCGTGGACTGCTGCCGGGTGGCGGAGCGCCTCCACGACGTCCTGGTGGCGGACGGGCTGACGCCGTACGCGAAGACGTCGGGCTCGAAGGGGATGCAGCTGTACTGCGGAATCCGCACCGAGGACCCGGCGGCACCGTCGGCGTACGCGAAGCGGCTCGCCCAGCGCCTGGCGGCGGAGACACCGGAGTCGGTGACGGCGGTGATGGCGAAGGCCCGGCGCACGGGCCGGGTGTTCATCGACTGGAGCCAGAACAACCCGGCCAAGACCACGGTGGCCCCGTATTCGCTGCGCGGCCGCGACCACCCGACGGCGTCCACGCCGGTGACGTGGGACGAGGTCCGCGCCTGCGGTCACGTGACGCAGTTGACCTTCACGGCGGACGAGGTGCTGGACCGGATCGAGGAGCACGGGGACCTGCTGGCCGGGCTGGGCAAGGAGAGCGCCCCGCTGGGGTGACGGTCAGGTGCGCCCCAGGAGCCGCTTGAGCCTGCCGACGAGCCCACCGGGGTTCCGGTCCGGCGGCGGCGGGTTTTCGGTCGGGGGTTCTCGGATGGGTTCCTCGGCCCGAAGCGCGTGCTTCTGCTGAGGAACCTCTTCAGTCCAGGGTTGCGGAGCTCGCCCGTCGACCGGCGGTTGCGGAGTTCCCACCTCGACCGGCTGTTCCTGCGCCGCAGGGAAAACCGGCTCGGGCGCCGATTCGGCGACCGGCTGCGCCACGGCCGGCGGAGCGGCAGCCGCAGCCTGCTGCGCGGGGACCGGCGAACCGGCAGCCCTCGGCTCCGACCCGGCCGCCCGCTGCGCCATGCCCTGCGGCCTCGCCGAAACCGCGGCCGGCGCCCGCTCCGCCCGAACCGGCGCACCCGAAGCTTCCGGCTGCACCTCGCCCTGCGGCATCGTGGGAACCCCGCCCGGCGCGCCCTCCGGCACCGCCACCCCACCCGACTGCGGCCGCGGCGCCGGAATCTCCCCCGCCATCCGCCCCGACTCCGGCACCGCCGCCTCCGACCGCGGAGAAGCCGGCCTTGGCGACTCCGGCCGTGGCAGCGGGGGCCGAGCCAGCATCTCCGGTGTGATCGCCGGCGTCATCAGCGGCGTGTGCGCCGCGTCCGCGTTCGGCGTCGCCGGCTCCCGGGCCGCCGGGTAGCGCGCCAGCGGGTCGTCCTCGACCGCCGTTCCGTCGGCGCGATGGCTCCGGAGCAAACCGCACAACCCCAGGAGCCCCAGCAAGCCCGCCAATCCCCACCACACCGTCATCTCGCTCCTCCGTTCCCTCGCTCCCGGATATCCGGCCCCCGGGCGGCCCAACCGAGCGCTACCCGGACGGGTGACGCCGTCACCCCAGCCGCGGCACGTCATCGGGGAACGTGATCGGCAGCGAATACAGGCCCCGCGCCGCGCGGCCGCCGCCCAGCCAGCCGTGGAAGAAGATGTGGTCGTCCACCACGTCCGCGCCGCCCGGGGCGTCCACCTTGCCGCCGAGCAGGTCCGTCGTCAGGAACTTGCCGTCCGCCTTCACGAACGCGCCGCCCACGGTCGGCGCCGAGGCGTAACCCGTGTGGTATCCCGTGCTGTCGAACGTGTCCGCCGAGTAGAACAGCAGGTACTTCGACCCGGCCTTGACCACCGAAGGCGCCTCGACGACCGACATTTCGGCCGTCAGGTCCGCCCGCAACAGCTCGGTGCGCGGACCGGCGAAGGTACGCCCGTCGGCCTGCAGCTTCTGCGCCCAGATCGCCGACGGCGGCCCCGTCGCCGCGCCGTTGCTCTTGTAGAGCAGATAGCGTGACCCGTCCGTGTCCACGAACGTCTGCGGGTCGATGTCCCCGTGATCGCCGGGCTCGCACACCAGCGGGCGGTCGCCGGCCGGGGTGTACGGTCCTTCAGCCCTTTTCGCGGTCGCCGCACCGAGGCACATCTCGCCGCCTGCGGTCCGCGCCGCCGCGAAGTACAGCACGAACGTGCCGTCCGGCAGCTGGGTGACGTCCGGCGCCCAGAACCCGCCGTCCGGCTTCGCCCACGCGGGCCCGGCTCCGAGCGCGTCCCCGGCGACGCGCCAAGGCCCCTCCGGCGCGGCGGCACCGGCCATCCGGATCCGTGTTTCCTTCGCGCCCGTCGCGAACGCGAAGTAGCCCCAAGCCGTCTTGACGACATCCGGATCGGGGAAGTCCTGGTCGACCAGCAGCCGCGGCGCACCGGCGGCCGCCGCTTCCGGCGCGACCGTGAACGCGGCCACGACGGCGACCACCGGAACGAGCAGAAGATCCTTGAAGCGCATAGGCGATTTTGCCGACACCGCAGCGAATCCGGCAACGGCAGGCGGCCGCCGTCACCGGGAAGCGTGGACCTGCCCGTGCGCCCGGATCGGGTGGATTCGTTCGCGCCGGCCGGGGGTAGCCGCCGACTCATGCACGCAACGAGCGGCCGCGGGGCCCACCGCGCCGGAAATCCCGTCGCCGAGGCCGAGGGCGCGGCGGCCCGGCAGGAGAAACCCTTGGGAGCGCCGGGAAAACCGCTCGACCGCCGCTCGCCGTTCTTCACCGGACTGCTCGCCGCGGCCGGGGTCGTCGTCACGATCGCGGTCGTCGAACTCCTCCTCGCGGCCTCCGGCGTGCTGCTGCTGATCGGCATCGCGTTCTTCCTCGCCGTCGGGCTCGAGCCGGTGACCGCCCGCCTCGCCCGCCGGGTGCCCCGCGCGCTCGCCGCCGCCGTGGTCGTCGTGACCGGGCTGGCCGTCCTCGGCGGCGCCATCGCCGCGGCCGCCGTTCCCCTGGCCGGCCAGGCGACGCAGCTGCAGGACGGCGCACCGCGCTACCTGACGCTGCTGCGCGACCACGGAACCCTGCTCGGCCGGGCCAACGAGACCTTCGGCCTCGAGGCCGCCGTCCGGTCCGTCCAGCTGTCCGATGTCGCGAAATCGGTGGCGGCGCTGCTCGGCGACGCCGTGATCGTCGTGGTGCTCGCCCTCTACTTCGTCGCCGACTTCCCGCGGATCCGCACCGCGCTCTACCGGCTGACCCCGCGGTCGCGCCGGCCGCGGGTGATCCTGATCGGCGACGCGGTGTTCCGGAAGGTGGGCGCGTACCTCGTCGGCAACGTCGTGGTGTCGCTGATCGCGGGCGCGGCGACCTTCGCCTGGCTGTGGGCGTTCGGCGTGCCCTACCCGCTCGTGCTGGCCGTGCTCGTCGCTGTGCTCGACCTGGTGCCGGTCGCGGGTTCGGTGGCGGCCGGCGCCGGGACCACCCTCGTCGCGCTCACCGTTTCGGTGCCCGTCGGGCTCGCGACGCTCGGCTTCTTCGCCGGCTACCGGGTGGTGGAGGACTACGTGCTGCTGCCGAAGATCGTCGGCCGGGCCGTCCGGATCCCCGCCCTCGTCACCGTGGTCGCGGTGCTGGTCGGGTTCGAGCTGCTCGGCGTCGTCGGCGCGTTCGTCGCGGTGCCGGTCGCGGCCGCGGTGCTGCTCGTCGTGCGGGAAGTGGCCCTGCACCGGCTCGACCGGACATGAGAAACCGCCGCGCGGGGCGCGCCCCGCGCGGCGGTCCGACCGGGAGGGTCAGTTGCCCTGGGCGGTCCCGCCGTCGGCGATCTCACCGGCGGCACAGTTGCTCGGGTTCTGGCCATCGGCCTCGTGCTCGCCCGGGGAGAGCACCGGCACGCCGATGCCGTTGGCGGTGTCCTGGACCGGCACCTGGACGCCGAGGACGTTGACGTTGTCGTCGCACACGCCGCCAACGACGTTCAGGTTGTGCACCGCGTCGAGGTTCTGCACGTTGCCGACGAGGCCGAACTGGTCGGTGGAGTCGACCGGGTGACCGGCGACGGTGACGTTGGCCGCGGACGCGGATCCGCCGAGCACCGCCATCCCGGCGGCGAGAGCGGTGGCGACGAAGCCGAGCTGCTTGATCACGAGAAAAATACTCCTTCTGAGAACCCGCCGGAGGAGCCCGGCGGGGGATCGGGGAAAAGGGAACGGGCCCGGCTCCGGTTCGCCGGGCCCGGAAAAGTCCGTTAGGGTGCGGTCAGGCCGGGTGGGACCGGCGCACTTCTCCAGCGTCGTGGCCGGTCCCACCCGGGTCGGCGCCGTCCGGCGTCGCGGCGTGCCCGGAACGCGGAACCGGAGTGTGCAGCTCGCTCCGTGTTCCGGGCGCGCGGTGCGGCGCCGGCGCCGGCGACCGTTTTCCCGTGCCCGGAGCCGGCTTCCGCACGCACGGGCGGCTCCGGGCACGGAAACTCAGTGACCCTGGCTGGTGCCGCCGTCGGACAGGCCGCCCGAGGCGCAGTTTTCCGGGTTCTCGCCACTGGCCTCGTGCGAGCCCGGCGACAGGATCGGCACGCCGATGCCGTTGAGCGAGTCCTGCACCGGCACCTGGACGCCGAGCACGTTGACGTTGTTGCCGCACACGCCGAGCGTGCCGTTGACGTTGTGCAGCACGTCGGTGTTGTTCAGGTTCACCAGGCCGACCTGGCCGGTGTAGTCGTAGCCGCCGTGGTGGTGGCCGTGGTGGCCGTGGTGGTGGCCGTCCGGGGTGCCGGCCGCGGCGACGCCGGCGGCCAGGAACGCGCCGGCCGCCGCGGTGGCCGTGACGAAGCCGATCTTCTTCAGCATGGATTGCTCCTCGGAGAGAGATTTTTCGGAGAACGGGACGGCAGTGAAGGTGTGCTCTCCGTCCCGTGTGAGGGAAACGTACTGATGCCGCGGCGCCGTTTCCACTTCGTGCCACCATCGTGTGGGTACCGCGAGCCGCTGACCGCGCCGGGTGTGACCCGAACGGGTTAGCCGGGTTCTGTTTGCTGCCAGGCTTTCCCGGCCGTCGTCTCCGGATATCGCTTGCGGGGCAAGGAATGTTTCCGGGCACGCCAAAGAGCCCTGCACCGGGTGGCGCAGAGCTCTTTCGCGGGAATCCCTTATTCGGGCCAGGCCTCGGCTTCGGCCGTGAGCGCGGTGGTCACGTCGATCTCGCCCGACCGCACCCGCCACGCGAGTGAGTCCGGCCGAGGCTGCAGAAGGTGCCACCCGGCGACGTCTTCGTCGCGGTAGCAAGGGTTTTCGTCGTCACCGATGCCCAGCGCGGCGAAGTACTGGCGGGCGGGCCAGGTTTCCGGCACCCAGGCGCGGGCCCAGCGCACGACGATCCTGGCGAGGTCGTTGCGGCCGTCCGCCGGGTGGATCAGACGGTCGCCGGTGGTGCAGATGAGGCGTGGCGTGTACGTCGCGCCCAGTGGCGCGACGACGAGTTCAGTGTTCATTCCTCCCCCGGTCCACGGCAGTGGACGGTATGGCCCGGCTCGGATGCGCTGCTGCGCTTGCGAAGGGGAGGGACGGCCGGAGGCGGACGAGCGCACGCGACGCGTCCCTGCACGGCTCCGTCTTGAACCGGGAGCGATCTTACAAAGGCCGGACCGGCGCCGGGGAACGACCCCTGGCGGCTTAGCCCGTTCCCGTGACAGCGGGAGTGGATGCGGCCGGCGGGGGTACGCCGGGGGGAACCGATTTCCGCAACGGAAGGAAGAACCGGGATGAACCACAAGGCAGGCAAGCTGTGCTGCGCCGGCATCGCGGCGGCGGCGTTCGCGCTGACGGGGGCGATGCCGGCTTCGGCGGCACCGGAGTTCTCGGCACCCGCGTGGCACCAGCAGACGGACGACGACGGCACGAACCGCGACAACAGCCGAGACGACAACGACGACAACGGCCTGTGGGGCCTGCTCGGCCTGGTCGGACTGCTGGGGTTGGCGGGCTTGGTGCGGCGCGGACCCAAGCCGGGAGCGATGGCGGGGTACCCGGCCGCGGGGGCGACACCGCCGCCCGCGAACGCATACCCGCCGGCGGAGCCGCGGCGGAACCCGCCGGGCGCCTGACGAGCGGAGGCATGGCCGGGCCGGTCCCCACCGGGCACTTGCAGATCGGTCGCGTCGCCGGGTCGGTCCCCGCCGGGCGCATCAAAGCCGATAGCCCCGCCGCGGCAGAACCTGCCGGGCACCTGAAGACCGGCGACGTCGCCAAGCCGGTCCCCGCCGGGCACTGGGGCGCCACCCGGTGTCCGAGCACCGCAGATCCCGCACCGCCGGCTCCCGCCGGCCGCCCGAGTGACCCTGGTGCCCCGCACCGCGATTCCCTCCTCTTCGCGCAGAACGTCCCGGCGCCGTCAGCGTCGGGACGTTCTGCGTTTCCTTCTCTCCGAATGGCGCCCAGTTGTCAGGTCTCGGCACCGAGGAGGCCACAGTAACGGCCGGAAAAACCGGCCCTGCAACCGCCACCCAGATTAGCGAGGCACTCGCCGCGCAAGAAGTGTTTTCGCACCGTACCCTACTTAAGAGTGGCTTTCCCCACCTCGGACAAATGCGCATGATTACCCATTCTTTCTCCCCTTAAACCTCACGATCGGGTGATCATCCGGTCTTCCCCGGGGCCGAGACCGCTCGCACCTTCGGTAAAGAAAATCCGGCCGATTCAGCCGGATACCGTAACCGTCCGACACGGACGAGTGGTGGTGTCACACAACGTAGCCGATGCGAAAAAGCGCCGAACAGGCCCTTCACGCGATGTCGATGTTTGTTCCGGGGAACTCGCGAGGCCGCACACCGAGTGAAATCAACCGGCGCCGCCCCACCCGGACATCCGCTCGCGTTATCGCCGATCGGCGCTCACCATGATCGCAGTCGGCATCGCACAATCTCCGGAGGAGTACGACATGAAAAGTGCACTGACCCGAGCGCTCACGGTGTTCGTCACCGCGGCCGCGGTGACGTTGACGGGAGTGGGGGTGGCGACGGCGGGCGGGCCCGGTGGCAGCGGATCGTCGAGCACCACCAGCGCCGCGGCGGAGGTCAAGGGCCTGCGCGACCAGCTGGCCGCACGGGCGGACAACGGGGACGTGCCCGGCACGCAGGCCACCCTCGGCCGCCTCGATCCGCTGCTGTCGGATCTGGCCCAGGGCAAGCGGTACACGATCCAGGCCGCGGCCAAGGACAGCGCGGCCACAGCGCAGAAGGACAACGCCGAAGCGCGCAAGGGCGTCGACGAACTCGCCGGCCAGCTGGCCTCCCGCCAGTCGCTGCCGCCGGTCTCGGCGCTGCTCAACGCGTTGCTGCAGCGGGTGCTGATCAGCCTTTCCGCACTGGTGAACGACCTTCTCGGCGGGCTGCCCGTCCCGGTCGGCTGAGCCGGCCGGCACCCCGGACGGACAAGCCGGCGACGGCCCGGCGCGGATTTCCCACCCGCGCCGGGCTTTCGTCGTCCGCGGCCGCGACAGTGCACGAAGAAGCCCGGTGCGGCGGACGCACCGGGCTTTCGCTCCCCAGCCAGGCTATTCGTAGACGACGTAGGCGGGCGTGGGGCTCAGCACCAGGACTTCGGCCGGGGTCATCAGGTTCGCGCCGCGGCGGGTGTCCTCCTCGAAGAACAGCTTGAAGCCCGGCCGCACGTGGGCGGGCATGGTCGTCATCAGCGTCTTCCAGGTCGCCTTCTTCGCGGCGGCCGAACCGATGCCGTCGACCACCTTGACGACCGAGACCCCTTGATGGGCAAGCAGGTCCTGCTCGTCACGCACCACGGACGCGGCGACCTGGTGGTAGACCATCACCTTGGCGGGCAGGCGGTGCGCGTCGGCCAGGGCCCCGAGGTAGCGGGCGACGCCGTCGAGCTCGGCGCCGGTCGTGCGCCCGAACTTCTTGCCCGGGACGACGCCCGGTTCCACCGCCCACTCGGGGTCGAGGGCGACGCCGACGTCGGGCTCGGTCAGCCAGCGCTCGTAGGCCTGGACCTCGGGCAGGAAGTCGGCCCGGCCGGGCTGGATGTTCAGCAGCAGCAGGCCGTTCAGCGCCCGCGCGGCGTCGAGGTACGCACGCACGGTCGAGTCCTCGCAGCGGCTGCGGAACATGCCGTCCTCGCCGGGCGAGCGGTGCACGGTGGTGGCGATCAGCTCGACCACCGGGATGACCGGACGTCCCGGCGGGAACGCCTCGATCTGGCGGCGCAGCGCACGGCTCGCTTCCGTGAGGTCACCCGTCATGCGGCCGAGCGCCTTCGCGCCCGGAGCTCCGCAAAAGCCGACCAGCAGGCCTTTTTCGAGCGGGTTCGGGGGCAGTGGTGGGGGTGTGGCCGCGACGGCGGCGGGGGCCGGGGCGGGCACGGCCAGCGCCTTCCCCCGCTGCAGCGCGCCGCACGCGCTCGTGGCGAAGCCCGCGAGAGCGGCGGTGAGGACCAGGCGTCGATCGAAGGTTCGTTCGGCGGCGACCGCCTTTTTCGGGACCATCGCGGGGAAATACCCGCCGGTGATCACCGGCAAACCCGGTTTCCGGCGATCACCGCATCGTGCCGGGGCGGTTCCCGGGCTCCCGGCTCCGGCCTGCGGAAACGCGGCTTTCCTTGCGGCGAAGCGCAATTCCGGGCTCACCCGACCCGGTGGCCCGGCCCGCGGCGACGGCGGCACGGACGCACACTTCGGGCATGCGTTGCCTTTTCCGCCTCGGGTTCACCGCTGTCCTCACGCTGGCGGCCTGCGGCGGCCCCGCGCCCGCGGTCCCCTCGCCGTCACCGCCGCGTCCGGCGCCCGCCGCCGCGCCCGCGCGCATCACGCCCGCCGCCGCCCGGCAGCTGGGCGCCGACGAGCTCGGCCGGGTGCCGGTCCTCATGTACCACCGCCTCGTGGCGCAGCCGAAGTCGGTCTACGAGCGCACGCCCGCCGACTTCACGGCGGAGCTCGAGCGGCTGGCGGCCGAGGACTACGTGCCGGTGACCACGGCGGAGCTGGTGTCGCGCCGGCTCGACCTCCCGGCGGGCGCGCACCCGGTGGTCCTGACCTTCGACGACGGCGACCCGACGGTGTTCCGCCTGAGCCCGCAGGGACAACCGGAGCAGGGCACGGCGATCCGGATCCTCCTGGACGTCGCGGCGGCGCACCCGCGGTTCCGCCCGGTGGCGAGCCTGTACGTGAACGAGCACCCGTTCGGCGGCGATCCCGACGGTCGCGCGTTGCGCTGGCTCGCCGGCCACGGCTTCGAGATCGGCAACCACACGCGCCGCCACACGAACCTGCGCACGGCAACGGAAAGCGCGGCGACGGCGGCCATCGCCGAGGAGGACGCGCTGATCCGCCAGGCGGTCCCGGGCTACCAGCCGAAGACGCTGGCCCTGCCGTACGGAAGCCGCCCGCACCGGCCGGGCCTGGCGGTGCAGGGACCGGGCTACGCATACGGCGGCGCGCTGCTGGTGGGGGCGGCACCGGCGCCGGCACCGTGTTCGGGCGAGTTCGACCCGGCGGCGATCCCCCGGATCCGCTCCCAGTCGACGGGCGCGGAGGCACGGTACGGATCGACGCACTGGCTCGACGAGCTGGGTGCGCCTTCGGGACACCGCTACACCTCCGACGGCGACCCGTCGACGGTGTCGTACCCGCGGGCCGGGGGCCCGGTGGCACCGGAGTGTGCGAGCGTGGGCCTTGCCTACTGAACGCCACCCCCTGGCCCGGGTGGACTGGCTGCCCCAGCCGCGCCGCCGCCCGGCGCAGCAGAAGGGGGCACCGGCCCCGAGGTCGCCCCGCATCCCACCACCGGCGGCGCGAACGGCTCCGGCGACTCCGGCGGCCCCGGCGGCCCCGGCGACTCCGGCGGCCCCGGCGGCCCCGGCGACTCCGGCGGCCCCGGTGGTTCCGGCGGCTCCGGTCGAGGAGAATCCGGCCGCGCCGAGCCGCTCGGCAGCACCGGCCCGCGATACTCAGGCGGCTGCGGCGCCCACACCGACCCACCCCACAGCACCAGCCCCCGAGACTCACACCACCCCGGCTCGCCCGGCGGCATCGAGGCCGGGACCATCAGCGGCTCAAGCCGCCCCGGCTCCGGCGACTCCGGCCGGCCCAGGCCCGGTGTCCGCGACGGAGCCGCATACCTCGGCCACGGCTGCACCGGAACCCCCGGCCGCCACCGCGTCGGTTCGTGCGGGGACTCTCCCGCCAGCCCCGGAAATCGAGCCGACCACCTCGACCGGACACCCCACCCCGATACCCCGCTCCGCCCCGCGGCCCCACACCAGCTCCGTCGCCCCCGCGATCTCGGTCGGCCCGCCGGCCCCGCGGGTTCCCCGGGCCCGCACCACCACCCTCGAGCCACCGGCCCCACCCCCGGCAACCCCGGCCCCCGAACCCGCCCAAGCCGCCTGGTGGCCGCCCGCCGTGCTCGTTTTCGCCGTTGCCCTTGCTCTTGCCCTTCTTCTCACCCCCGAAGCCGCGCAGCCCCGGCGGATTTCCGGCTTCGCCTCGGCCGCGCCCTTCACCAAGAGCTCGCCGCCGAAACCCGCGGCCGAACCCGCCGCCTTGCCCGAAGGCGTGCCGGTCACCGAAGGCGGCGACGGTACCTGGCGCGTCCTCCCCGGCGGCGGGCAGGACATCGGCACCGGCGAAAAGCTGCTCACCTACACCGTCGAAGTCGAAGGCGGCGTCGAGCTCGCCTCCTTCGGGCACGACGTCGACACCATCCTCGCCGATCCGCGGGGGTGGACCGGGCTCGGTACCGTCACCTTCCGGCGGCTCGGCGATGCCGGCGCCGAGCCCGATGTGCGGATCAGCCTGACCAGTCCCGGCACCGCCCGGCGGCCCGGCCTCTGCGGTTTCCGCATCCCCTTCGACTCCTCCTGCCGCCTGTCCCGCGACCACCGGATCGTCGTGAACCTCGCCCGGTGGCTCCGCGGCGCCCACTCCTACGACGGCGACCTGACCGGCTACCGCGCCTACGCCATCAACCACGAGATGGGCCACGCCCTCGGCCTCGGCCACGTCGGCTGCCCCGCCCCGGGGGCACCGGCGCCGGTGATGATGCAGCAGACCTTCGGGCTCTCCAACACCTACCTCGCGGACCTCAACCGCGCCGAACCCGGTGCCGCCGCGAAGGTCCGGCCCGACGGGGCCGTCTGCCGCCCCAACCCGTGGGTCACGGAGCCGCACTGAACCCTCGGGAAAGGTGTGTGATGGGGCGGAAGCCGGTACCGCAACGGTCCTGCCGCTCGGCACCCTCGAAATCACCTGACACAGGCTGTCGCGCTTCGTCACCCGGTAGTGGCGAGCGCGATCTCCAACGGGGGTCGGCGCACCGGCCCCGGCCACCTGTGGCGCGTGTCCCGCTGGGCCGGACGGGCAACGACCACGAACCGCGAGTGAATCTTCTTGTCCCTGCGAAACTCCCGCCACTAGCGTCATCAACAAGGGAATCGATTCCCTTTGCTGTCAAGGAAACGACGAGGAGTGCCATCGATGACCGCTCTCGAGAAGCCCGTGACCCGCACCGCGTACCAGCAGTCGGTCGCCGACTACTGGAACGCGGAGAAGGATCCGGTGAACCTCCGGCTGGGCGACGTCGACGGCCTCTACCACCACCACTACGGCCTCGGCGACTACGACCCGGCCGTGCTGGAAACCCCGGCCGACCGGCGCGACGAAGCGATCATCGCGGAGATGCACCGGCTCGAGACCGCGCAGGCGGACGTCCTCCTCGACCACCTCGGCCCGATCACGCCGGAAGACCGGCTGCTCGACGCCGGCTGCGGCCGCGGCGGCACGAGCGTCATGGCCCACCTGCGGTTCGGCTGCCAGGTCGACGGCATCTCCATTTCGGAGCAGCAGGTCGGGTTCGCCAACGCGCACGTGCGGCAGCGCGGGATCGACGGCTCGGTGCGCTACCACCTGAAGAACATGCTCGACACCGGGTTCGAATCCGGGGTGTTCCAGGGCATCTGGAACAACGAGAGCACGATGTACGTGGACCTGAACGAGCTGTTCGCCGAGCACGCGCGGCAGCTCAAGCCCGGCGGCCGGTACGTGACGATCACCGGGTGCTACAACGATGTGACGGGCGGCCGGTCGCGCGCGGTGAGCCAGATCGACCAGCACTACATCTGCAACATCCACGCCCGCGGTGACTACTTCAAGGCCATGGCCGCCAACGGGTTCGTGCCGATCAACGTCGTCGACCTGACCGCGGCGACGATCCCCTACTGGGAGCTGCGGGAGAAGTCGTCGGTCGCCACCGGGGTCGAAAAGCCGTTCCTGACCGCATACCGCGAAGGCAGTTTCCACTACCTGCTGATCGCCGCCGACCGCGTCTGAGGCGGGCGAGGTGACCGGGGAGAGCAGTATTTGTCCACAGTGGACCGCCGGTGGCGCCCCGTCGGTGCCGTTCGGGCTCGGGACGTCGGCGGCGCGGATCGCGACCCGGTTCGCGCCGCCGGCCGGGCCGGTCCCGTCGTACGCGTACCTGCCGTGGGGTGACGGCAGCGCGCCACCGCTGTACTGCCCGGTCCAGGGCCGCGTCGACGACGGACTGGCCGCGGAGGTCGACCGGCGGCTGGTCGCCTGGGCGGCGGACTGCGGGTTCACCGGCAAGGGCCTGGAACAGATCGCCGGCGCCGGGTTCGGCCGGCTGGTGATGCTCGCCCACACCGACTGCGACGACCCGGACCGGCTGCTGGTCGCGGCGCAGCTCAACGCGGTCTGGTGGGCGGCCGACGACTACTACGCCGACGACAGCACGCTCGGCGCGGCGCCCACCGAGCTCCCGCCGCGGCTGGCGCTGGTCATGGCGGCGATGGACCCGGTCGCCCCGGCCGGGGAGTTCACCGCCCCGCTGGAAGAAGCGCTGCGCCGCGACCCGATCCTGGTCGGGCTGCACTCGGCGATCGACCACCTGGGCCGGCACGGCTCGCCGGTGCTCGTGCAGCGGGTCTGCTACGCGACGTTCTCGATGTTCGTCAGCTGGGACGCCTACGCCGCGTGGCGCCACACCGGGCAGTACCCGCCGGCGTGGGAGTACCTGGCGGCCCGCCAGCACGACAGCTTCTACACGTCGATGACCCTCGTCGACGCCGTCGGCGGTTACGAGCTGGCCGCCCCGTTCTACTACGACCCGCGCGTGCGCGAGGCGATGATGCGGGCCGGGACGGCGTCGGTGCTGGTCAACGACCTGCACTCGGTGGCCAAGGACGCGGCCGACGAGAAGCCGGTCTGCAACATGGTGCTGCAGATCGCCGCCGACCGGGGCTGCCCGGTCGACGAGGCGGTGGAAGCCACCGTCGAGCTGCACAACAAGATCGTCCACGAGTTCGAGGACGGCCATCGGGAGCTGCTGGCCGTGCCGTCGCCGGAGCTGCAGCGCTTCCTCGTGGGTGTCCGTTCCTGGATGGGCGGCGGCTTCACCTGGCACGCCACCAATCCGCGCTACCAGTGATGGGGGTTTCGTTGTGACTGTCACCGACCCGGTGGAATCCGAGCAGCAGGCGCCGTCGAGCCTCGGACGGGCCGCGGCCCGGACCCTGGCCACCACGACCAAGTCCGTCCCGCAGATGCAGGGCATCTCCTCCCGCTGGCTGCTCAAACTCCTGCCCTGGGTCGAAGTCTCCGGCGGCGCCTACCGAGTCAACCGGCGGTTGAGCTACGCCGTCGGCGACGGACGCGTCACCTTCACCACCACCGGCACCCAAGTCCGCGTCATTCCCCCAGAGCTGGGCGAACTCGCCCCGCTCCGCGGCTACACCGACGAAGACGTCCTCACCGAACTCGCCGACCGCTTCACCCAACACGAATACGCCCCCGGCGACGCCCTCGTCGAATTCGGCTCCCCCGCCGACCAGGTCTACCTCCTCGCCCACGGCAAGATCACCAAGATCGGCACCGGCGCCTACGGCGACCAGGTCGTCCTGGGCACCCTCGCCGACGGCGACCACTTCGGCGACCACGCCCTCCTCGACAGCGACGGCATCTGGGAATACACCGCCAAAGCCGTCACCACCTGCACCGTCCTCACCCTGCCGCGAACCGCCTTCGACGACATCCTCACCCGATCCGAGACGCTGCAGGCGCATCTGGCGGACTACCGGGCCCGCGGCGCGGCGGCCAGCAACGACCACGGCGAAGCCGAAATCTCCCTCGCCTCCGGCCACGACGGCGAACCCCTCCTCCCCGCCACCTTCGTCGACTACGAAGCCCGCCCCCGCGAATACGAACTCTCCGTCGCCCAAACCGTCCTGCGCGTCCACTCCCGCGTCGCCGACCTCTACAACCAGCCCATGAACCAGATCGAACAACAACTCCGCCTCACCGTCGAAGCCCTGCGGGAACGCCAGGAACACGAACTGGTCAACAACCCCGACTTCGGGCTCCTCCACAACGCCGACTTCGCCCAGCGCATCCCCACCCGCACCGGCCCACCCACCCCCGACGACCTCGACGCCCTCCTCACCCTCGTCTGGAA
>NZ_JBSGAI010000068.1:0-36596 GCF_053600695.1 Amycolatopsis sp. NPDC005003
GCCATGACTCACCTCCACCGGCCAGCCTCGCGATCACCAGCTCGGATGTCCACGCGACACGGTTACCGCGTCAACGTTCCTTGATGAGGCACTAGTCGGGATTCACCAGCGCCGATTCGACAACCTGCCCGACATCGCGGAACTGGTCTCCGACATCGGCGAATACACCGGCACCCGGCGATCATCGGCTTGCGACCGCTGATCGCCTACCGACTCGGACGACAGCCGCCCTGGTCAGCTTTTCGGGTTGACCAAGGCGCCGGCCAAGGCAAGAAGAATGATCATGGCCACCGCGGCGACCACCGTCGCGGCGAAGCGCCAGATCTTGCCGACCCGCTTGCGTCCCGGAAGAAAAGCGGCCAACAGACCAGCCACGAGGCCGGCCGCCGCTACCGGCAGGAGGACGAGAGCGTTCGAGGTGCTGATCGGAAGCACCGCCGTGGCGCCGTAGAGCGCGAGAATCAGCGCCGGCATCCCGATCAGCACCCCACCGACGGCAGCGACCAGCGTGAACGTCTCCTGCGCCTGTGCGTCCCTGGCCACCGACACACTGGCAGCGGCGTCGAGCAGCTGGTGCATCACCGTCGCCTCTTCGGTCAACAGCTGATCCATCGCCTTGCACTGACGAACTCCGGCGTCGAGGATCGCAAACCACGGCTGACGACGGGCACGGCGGGCCCCGGCGCGGCGCGGCAGCGTCGGATCCTGAAGCCGCCGCTGCGCGTGGTAGGCGGCGAGGGCGCTGCGCCAGCTACCGAGACCACCACGCCAAGCCTCGGCGGCTTCGTCGCGGGCGCGGCTGACGGCTACGGTGAGCTCCACGATGTCGGCGAGAACGAACTCCAGTTCCTGCGTCCGCAACCGGCGCAGATTGGCGCCGATCACGCGTTCGAGCTCGTAGCGCATCGCACGCACCGTCTGCACCTCGTCGCGGGACGACTCGGCGATCGCCTTGGCAATCACCGTCGCACGGCCCTCCTGGTCGGCGGGGATGGCGTGCGGGTTGTCGCGCAACCACGTGACCAACAGGTCTCGCAGCCGGTCGAATCCGGAGATCATCCGCCAGCTGTGGTCGGTAGTTTCGAGCTGGTCCGCACCACGCACCCAGCGACGACGTCGCGGGGGTGGTGTGTCCGCGCTGCGCGACGCAAGCCACAACCCCTGCACCAGCGCCCGAACGACAGAGCCGCGCCGCGGATCCACCGTCACCTGGCAGCGGCCGATCACCATGAGCCGGCCCGCACCTGTATCGAGGATCGCCAGGAGCGGTGCAGTCCGGAACGCCGCCCCCTCGGACAGCGGCGCGGATTTTGCCGGTTCGGTCCGCGCAGCATCGGGCGGGATGACATCGAGATGGACGAGCACTCCTGCTTCGTGCCCGAATGGATCGCTGTCGTCTGCTCCGCAGAGGATCCTCACCAGACCCGCTTCACCCACAGTCACATCGTGACTCTATCGAGTACATCGTGACCGAACGAGGGTCTTGCCGCTCCACGCCGCCGGACCGGCGCGATGGACGTTCTTACGGCACCTCGGTTGGCGCGGGTTTCGGTGTCCCCGGTAGTAGGCGTACGTGGTCTTGGCGCCGGTGGCCATGGTCTTGGCGGTCTTGCGGAGGTAGCCGGTGCCGGGCGTCTGGTAGGACACCGAACCGCTGATCTTCAGGCCGGCCGGGTCTGCCAGTCCTGAAGTACTGAGACCGTAGACGGGATCGAGCACGGTGTCGCCGAAGGTGGTGCTCGCGGTCTTGTCCGCGACTCCGGCGGACTCCGACGCCGTCGTCGAAGTCTTCAGGCCGTACCGGGGCTTCAGCGCGGTTCCGGGAACGGGTTCCTCCGCTTTGCCCCGGGGCGACCCAGTTCAGGCCGAGTTTGGCGTAACCAACGTTGTCGTAGTAGTCGATGCGGATCTTCTTGGCCTGCCCCACCGCGCCGCTGTGGACGGTGGCTTCGCGCACCGTGGGGTTGCTGATCTGCCAGTAGTCCATGACGAGCTGATCATCGATCCACATGCGGATGCCGTCGTCGCGCCGCGGTGACACCCACGCCCGAGATGCTCGAAGAGCACCGACAACGGCCGTGCGCCGATCCGCTCGCAGGCACTCGCATGATCAGTTGTCACCCTGGGCCAGCTCAGCCGACGGCCCCGGAGGCGGCCGGCGGCGTCACCAGGCAGCGGAGGCAGGCAGTCAGGCTGCCACTTGGACAGCCGTCAAGATAGACACTAAGTCGCCCCTACTCAGGGGTAGCAAAAAAGCCCAGGTCTGTGACCTGGGCTTTGCTCCCCCGCTTGGACTCGAACCAAGAACCCTCCGGTTAACAGCCGAATGCTCTGCCAGTTGAGCTACAGGGGAATGTTGCTCACTTCCGGTGCCGGTCTCTCCGACCGACGAGAAGAACTTTAGACCATGCCCCCGGAGCCCCGTGCACCACCCCCCACTTAGCGCAACCGCCCCCGCGGCGGCGGTTTTCCTGGACAATGGACAGTCGGACGACCTAACGATGGAAGGCGTGGACGCGGATGAAGAAGTTCCTGCTGGGGGCAGGCCTGGGGTACGTACTGGGCGCCAAGGCAGGCCGGGGGCGGTACGAGCAGCTCGTGCGCACCTACCGCCGGGTCGTCGATCACCCGATGGTCCAGGGCGCCGCCGGGGTTGCGCGGGCCAAGATCGGGGAGAAGCTCAAGCGCTGACCCTGGCCACGAAGAACACCCGGCGGAACTCGAACCAGGTGACCCCGTCGGGCCGCGCCGGGTACGCGGCGTCCAGCAGGGGCGCCAGAGCGGCGCGGAACCGACCCCATTCAAGATCGGACAGCGCCGCGCGGATCGGGCGCAACGCCGTTCCGGTGATCCACTCCAGCACCGGCGACGGTCCGGTCAGGGGCTGGACGTACGTCGTTTCCCAGGCGTCGACCGCGCAACCCGCGTCGGTCAGGAGGTTCGCGTACTCCAGCGGGGCCGACACCGCGTCGTCCTCGCGCAACACCACCTCGGCCAGGCGTGGCGCCCAGGCCGGGGAGGCCGCCAGTTCGCGTGTCAGCACGTGCGAAGGCGCGTTGAAGTTGCCCGGCACCTGCACCGCCAAGTACGCACCCGCGGGCAGCGAAGAGGCCCACCGGCGCAGCAGCGCAGCGTGGTCCGGCACCCACTGCAGGACGGCGTTCGACACCACGACGTCGGTGTCGGGCGCCGGCGTCCAGTCGCGGACGTCCAGCAACGCCGCGTCGAGGCCGCGCTCCCGGGCCGCTGTCACCATTTCGGGTGAACTATCGCTGCACTCCAGCGTCGCCGTGGGCCAGCGGTCGCGGAGGGACACCGTCAGGTTGCCCGGGCCGCAACCCAGGTCAACGACGCGCCGCGGCGACGAGGCACCGATGCGCGAGATCAGGTCGTAGAACGGCCGGGCCCGCAGGTCGGCGTAGTCGAGGTACTTGCCCGGATCCCACATGACGGCCTCCCAGATAACAGTACGCCCGTACTGAGTACGAGCGTACTGCTACTCGGCCGGGTTGACCAGCTTCGCGGCGGCCTGCTCGGCGATGGCCTCGACCAGGGCGGCGTCGGTGCCGGGGTCCGGCCGGACCTGCAGCACGGTGCCGTCGCGGCCGGGCACCTTGCGCTGGACGAACCACGCTCCCCCGGCGCCGATCTCCTGCCGGTGCCGCGAGCGGATCGAGCCCTCGACGCGCTGGTAGGCCTCGCGCGGCACCTTGCCCGGCGACGGCAGCCGGAACCGCACCGGCGGGAGGTCGGCCAGCACGACCGCTGCGCCCGCCGTCCCGACCTCGGACGACTCCGTCAGCGTGAAGACACCGTCCGCCCAGGCCGCCTTGCCGATCAGGTGCCAGCCCACGCGGCGCGCCCCGCCGCCGTCAACCGGGATCCACAGGCCCAGCGCCGTCACGACCAGGTGCCCGCCGCCCTCGACGGGCGTGCTGTCCACGACGTCTTCGCCAGGCGCCAAGACTCCCGCGAACCCGGCGGGCGTGCGGTCGCCCAGCAACCGGCGCAGCAGGTTCATCTCAGCCCCACGCGCCGGCGGCGGCCTGCTCGCCCAGCGACTTCTTGTACTGCTCCAGCGCGACGAGATCGCCGAACAGCGCGCGGTAGTCGTCCGGCGCTTCGACCGGCGACAGCCGCTGCAGCTTGCCCTTGATCTCCGCGATCTGCCGCCCGACGAGCCCCTCCTGCAACCGGGCGAGGATCGACGAGATGTACCGCGAGTCGACCTCGTCCTTGGCCTGCAACGGTTCCACGGCCAGCTCGGACAGCACCCGCCGGACCGTCCCTTCCGGACAGTGGGGGGCGGCCGCGTCCAGCAGCGCCGGCCCGGTCAGCCCCGAACCCGCGCCACCGGCCTTCAGCACGGCTTCATGCACGGCCACGTACACCGGGTGCGTGAACGCCTCCAGCGGCAGCGCGTCGTACTCCGGCCCGGCGATCGCGGGCTGCTGCAGCGCCGCCTTCAGTGCCTCGCGCTGCACGGCGAACCGCGGGTCCTTCGGGGCCGGCCGGGCGACGTCCTGCGTCGGGGCGGCCGGCGCCGCCTGGGACCGCGCCGGCTGCCGCAGCGGCGCCCCGCCGCGCTTGTCCGTCGCGCCCGCGCTGCCGCGGACGCGGTTGACCACCTGGGCGACGTCCTGCCAGCCCACCCACCAGGCGAGCTTCGACGCGTAGCCGTCACGCGCCGCGCGGTCCTTGATCGACGCCACCATCGGCACGGTCTTCTGCAGCGCCGCGACCTGCCCGTCGACCGAGTCGAGGTCGTAGTTCTTGAGCGTGCTGCGGATGACGAACTCGAACAGCGGCGTCCGCCGCGCGACCAGGTCCTTCACCGCGCTGTCGCCCTTGGCCAGCCGCAGCTCGCACGGGTCCATCCCGTCCGGCGCCACCGCGATGTACGTCTGGCCGGCGAACGTCTGGTCGCCCTCGAAGGCCTTCAGCGCCGCCTTCTGGCCCGCTTCGTCGCCGTCGAAGGTGAAGATGACTTCGCCGCGGAAGGCGTCGTCGTCCATCATCAGCCGGCGCAGCACCTTCATGTGGTCTTCGCCGAACGCCGTGCCCGACGACGCCACCGCCGTCGGCACGCCCGCCGCGTGCATCGCCATCACGTCGGTGTAGCCCTCGACCACGACCACCTGGTGCCGCTTCGCGATCTCCCGCTTGGCCAGGTCGAGGCCGAACATGACCTGGGACTTCTTGTAGATCGGCGACTCGGCGGTGTTGAGGTACTTCGCCGAGATCCGGTCGTCTTCGAACAGCCGGCGCGCGCCGAAGCCGACGACGTCGTTGCCGACGTCGCGGATCGGCCAGACCAGCCGCCGGTGGAAGCGGTCCATCGGGCCGCGCTGGCCCTCCTTGGACAGCCCCGCGGTGAGCAGTTCCTTGACCTCGAAACCGCGGTTGAGCAGGAACTTCGTCAGCTTGTCCCAGCCGCCGGGCGCGTACCCGCAGCCGAACGTCTTCGCCATCGACGCGTCGAACCCGCGCTCGGACAGGAAGTCCCGCGCCGGGCGCGCCTCGTCGGTGACCAGCTGCTCGGCGTAGAACTCCTGGGCCAGGCGGTGGGCCTCGACCAGCCGGGTGCGGCTGCCGCGATCGCGCTGGATCGTCGCGCCGCCGCCCTCGTAGGTGAGCCGGATGCCGACCCGGTCGGCCAGCCGCTCGACGGCCTCCACGAACGAGATCAGGTCGATCTTCTGGATGAACTTGATGACGTCGCCGCCCTCGCCACAGCCGAAGCAGTGGAAGGTGCCGTGCGTCGGGCGGACGTTGAACGACGGGGTCTTCTCGTTGTGGAACGGGCAGAGGCCCTTCAGGCTGCCCCCGCCGGCGCGGCGCAGCGCCACGTACTCCCCGACGACCTCGTCGATCCGGTTCCGCTCGCGCACCTCCGCGATGTCGCTCTCCCGAATCCGTCCTGCCACGTCACCCACTCTAGCTTTGCCGTTTGCGGCACACTCGGGGCATGGCCTCCACGCCCACCGCCCAGGACACGCTCGCCGCGGAGTTCGCCGCGCACCGCAGCCACCTGATCGGGGTGGCCTACCGGCTGACCGGCACCCGCGCCGACGCCGAAGACGCCGTCCAGGAGTCCTGGTTCCGGCTGGCCGGCCTGGACGACGCCGGCCGCGCGGCGATCCGCGACCTGCGGGCCTGGCTGACCACGGTCGTCGGCCGGATCTGCCTCGACCGGCTCAAGTCGGCCGCCGCGCAGCGGGAGAAGTACGTGGGCAACTGGCTGCCGGAGCCGGTGGTGACGCCGTTCGGGCGGCCGGTGAGCGAGGACCCCCTGGACGTCGCCGTGCGCGACGACGGCCTGCGGATGGCCGCGCTCGTCGTCCTCGACAAGCTGACGCCGGAGCAGCGCGTCGCGTTCGTGCTGCACGACGCCTTTTCGGTGCCCTTCGCGGAGATCGCCGCCGCACTCGGCGTTTCGGCCGACGCCGCGCGCCAGTACGCCTCCCGCGGCCGCAAGGCCCTCGCCGACGCCGACCCGGCGCCCCGCGTCCCGCTGGAGGACCAGGCGAAGGTCCTCGAGAAGTTCGTGATCGCCCTGCAGCAGGGCGACGTCCGGGCGATGACCGAGCTGCTCGCCCCGGACGTCGTGCTCATCGGCGACTCGAACGGCAAGGGCCGGACCACGCGCCAGCTCATCGTCGGCGCGGACAAGATCGCCCGGTTCTTCGTGGGCCTCACGCGGAAGTACCCGTCCGGGGTGCTCACCAGCGGCACGCCGGTGCTGGTCAACGGCGACCTGGGCGTGTACCTCGCTCCGCAACCGGCCCGCGACGGCCTGCTCGCGCTCGACGAGCACGTGCAGGCGATGACCGTCCGCGACGGCAAGATCGTGGCGATCTACGACGTCGTCAACCCGGACAAGCTGGCCCGCATCACGCGTCCCGGCGAAGAGCACTCGTGATCCCGGCGGCCAGCAGGACGGCGGCGAAGGCCCCGAAGTAGGCCAGCGCCCAGCCCGGGCCCAGCGGCGAATCGGACAGGACCGTGGCGTTGCCGCCGTCCCGCCCTGCGTTGGCCTCGCCGCTGCCGCTGAGGAATTTCGTGACGGCGTTCAGCGGCAGCCACCGGTGGATCGCCTGGCCGGCCCGCGGGATCAGCAGGACGACGTTCTCGGCCATCAGCGGGTAGGCGACGAGCAGCGCGACCGCGCCGGCGGTGTGCCGCAGGAGCAGGCCCACGCCGACCCCGCACACGGCGGCCAGCGCGAACACCGGGCCGGTGCCGGCGACGATCCGCCAGTCCGCGGCGCTGTCCAGGGCCAGGTCGGCGTCCGGCGCGAGGACCCGGGCCACCAGCCAAGCCGTGAACGCGGCGACCTCGCCGAGCAGGAACGCGTACCCGGCGACGAGCGCGGCCTTGGCCAGCAGCACCGGCGTCCGGCTCGGCACGGCCTGGAAAGTGCCGTGGATCGTGCCGGAGTGGTACTCGCTGGTCACGGTGAGCGCGGCCAGCACCAGCACGGCGACCAGGGCGAGCTGGTAGCCGGCCTGCGTGCTCGCGACCGTGGGCGGCAGGTGGGCTTCGCCGGCGCTGAGCGCCGCGATCGCGGCCGGGAAAGCCAGCGCGACCAGGGTGAAGAGGCCACACACCCAGGGTGTGGCGATGCTGAAGAGCTTGATCCGTTCACTGGCGACGAGGTGCATGCGCAGAACGGTCCCGCGGCGGACCCCGGCGGCGCGTCCCACCGGGGTCGGGTTCGCGGCCTCCTACGGGAGCGGGACCCGGCACGCGTCGCCGGAGGTGAACCCCTGGTCGACGATGCCGAGCGCGCTGTTCATCCGGGCGCGGGAGTTCTCCAGCGCGATCTGGTAGGTCAGCTCGAGGACGCCGTCGCGACCGAACTCGCGCTCGAGCTCGGCGACCTGCTCGTCGGTCACCGTCACCTGGTCCCCGGACATCGCGTCGGCGTAGGCGAGCGCGAGCCGCTCCTGGCGGCTGAAGGCGGGCGAGGTGGCGTAGTCGTCGATCTTCGTGAGCCGCTCGATGTCGAGGCCGTCGTGCTTCTGCAGCATGGTGCCGAAGTCGACGCACCAGGAGCAGCCGATCCGGGTCGCGACCCGGTAGACGGCGAGCTCCCGCACGTTCGCCGGGACCTTCTTCGACGCCCGCTCGGCCAGCAGCTCGTGCACCACGGACGCCCGCAGCAGCCCGGGGTGGTGCGCGGTGACGGCCATCGGCTCGGGCACCGCGCCGAAGCGGCGGCCGGCGATCCGGTAGACGAGCTTCAGGAAGAGCCCGGCCTCGGACGTCTTCTTGGCGGGGATGCGCGGCATTTCGGTCTCCTTCGTTCTCGGTCCTACGAGCTGGACGAGACGGCCTCCGCAGACGTGACACCCGGCGCCGTGAGCCACGCCACCAGCATCGTCACGGCCGCCGCTGCGAACACGACCGTGAGGCCCGGCGCGCCCAGGCCGCCGGTGGTGGCGAGCGCGAGCCAGCCGAACACCGCCGCCCCCGCCAGGCCGCCGGCCTGCCGGGCGAAGGTCAGCGACCCCAGCGTGACGCCCAGCAGGGCCCGGTCGGCCCGCGTCTGGCCGAGGACGGTGTAGGCGGACGTGCAGACGGCGAAGGCCGCGCCGATGGCGAACAAGCCCGGGGCGAGCAGCCACGGTGGGCCGTCGAACGCGGCGGCGACGGCGATCGCGGCGAGTCCGGCGGCGCCGAGCGCGCAACCGGACCGGCCCCACGCCGTCATGCCGGGGTGGCGCCGGGCCAGCGCGGCGAAGGACGTCGACAGGACGAGCTGACCCGCGGTCATGGCGACGAGCAGCAGCCCGGTGCCCGCCGCGCCCGCCCCCGGAGCCGCGACCAGGGCAACGTAGGTGAAGGTGCCGTAGAGCGCGGCGCCCGCCAGGCCGTTGACCACCACCGCGCGCTTGAGGACGACGTCGGCGAACACTTTCGGCGAGATGAGCGGGCTCGGCGTGCGGCGCTGCCGCCGGACGAACAGGAAGCCGGCCACGACGGTCGCCCCGAGCAGCAGCGGCGTCCACAGTGGACTTCTTGCCAGGGCGCCGAACGTGCCGAGCGCGACGACGGCGGCGCCCGCGACGGTCAGCAGCACGCTGCCCGGGACGTCGAACCTTTCCCGGTCCTGACGCGCTTTCGCGGGCAACCCGCGCAGGCCGAGGATCAGGGCGGGCACGCTCAGCGGCAGGTTGACCAGGAAGATCCACCGCCAGCCGGGGCCGGCCGCGAGCAGCCCGCCCAGCGGCGGCCCGCCCAGGGTCGCGGCCGCGAACACCGCCGTCTGCCGGCCCTGGCGGCGCAGCAGCTCGTCGCGGTCGAACAGCTCGCCGAGCGCGCTCATCGCCGTGACGATCAGCCCGCTGCCGCCCAGGCCCTGCAGCGCGCGGGCGGCGATCAGCGAGCCGAGATCGGGCGCCGCGGCGCACCACGCGGAGGCGGCGGCGAACACGAGCACCGACAGCGCGAAGGAGATCCGGCGGCCGTACAGGTCACCGAGCCTGCCGTGCAGCGGTGTCGCGACGGTCAGGGTCAGCAGGCCGGCGGCCGTGACGGCGACGAGCCCGGTGCGGGCGTGCAGGTCGGCGCCGATGGCGGGCAGCGCCGCGGTGAGGACCAGGCCGTCCAGCTGGGCCATCGCCATGCCGAGCAACAGGCCGGCGTAGGCGAGGTTCCGAGATGCGTGCATAAAGCACACGTTATAACGTGCCTTATGCACACATCAAGCGAGGGCGGCGGCCCGGCGTTGTTCCGCCTGGTCCGCCACTGGGCGCGCCAGTGGGCACCGGACGTCGTGCAGCGCTTCGACGACGGCGCACCACCGTCGTGGACGGTGCCGAATCTGTTCGTCATCCAGGCGGTCGACGGCACGACCGGCGAGGAGGTCACAGTCGCGGACGTGGCACGCCAGCTGGGCATCGACCGCTCGGTGGCCAGCCGGATGGTGGCCGAAGCAGCGCGAGACGGGTTCGTCGTGCGCTCGACGTCGACCCGCGACGCGCGTCGGGCGGCGCTGACGCTGACTGACGCCGCGAAGGAGTTCCTCGAGGCTTCGCAGACCCACCAGCGTCAGGCGTTCGAAGCACTGGTGGGCCATTGGGCGGAGGAGGACCGCGAACGGTTCGCCGGCTACCTGAGCAGGCTCGCGGACGAAGTGCTCGGCTGAGCCGCTACTCCCCCGTACTGCCGTCGATCGACTCGCGGACCAGATCGGCGTGGCCGTTGTGGCGGGAGTACTCCTCGACCATGTGCACCAGGATCCAGCGCAGGCTCGGCGTGCTGCCGTCCCGCCGGGGACGCCGGGCCCGCTGCCCCAGGTCACCTGCCGCCAGTGCTTCCTTCGTCGCCGCTCGTGCGCGCTCGACCGCGGCCGCCCAGAGTTCGCGCAGCTGTTCCGGAGTGTCGTGCGCGGCGGAATCCCAGTCCCAGTCCGGGGTCGCCGTCCAGTCGACCGCGTCGAACGGGGCCATCCGGTCCCGGCCGAGCAGGACGTGGGAGAACCAGTGGTCCTCCACGTACGCCAGGTGCTTGAGCAGCCCGCCGAGCGTCATCGTGGACGGCGGGTGGGTCGCGCACAGCCCCGCCTCGTCCAGGCCGGCGCACTTCCAGGCCAGCGTCGCGCGGTGGAAGTCGAGGAAGCCCAGCAGCGTGGTGGCTTCGTCACCGTCGAGGGGTGGTTCGGGCCGGCCCTGTTCGTCCACAGTGGTCATCGTACTCACGCCGTCATCGGGCGGACGTCCCAGATCCACACCCCGCCGACGAACTCCGCGGGCTTCCGCAGCAGCAGTTCCACAGTGGACTTCAGCGCTTCCTGGTTCTGCCGCGGCCCGACCACGAGCACGTCCGCGTTCCAGGCGCGCAGGTCCGCGAGCGCCTGGGTGCGGTCGGCCTCGGTGACCTCCGCCGCCTGGCCGGTGCGCTCGACCTGCGCGAACAGGTCCGACGTCGGCAGCGGGACGGCGCCGTAGCGGCCGCGCCGGTCGTCCGGGGAGGTGGGGCCGACGAAGTAGCCCTCCGGCATCGGGTAGCCGAGACCCGCGTCGACCTGCCAGTGCAGCGGCTCGGCCTCCCCGGTGCTCGGCAGCGGCACCGGCACCAGCGAGCCGCCCGGGGCGACGTACTGGCGCCAGATGCCGTCGGCGAAGAACGGCGGCGAGAGCGGGCGCTGGTGCGTCACCAGCTCCGTCGGGGCGATCGGCAGCAGCACCGCCACCACCGCGCCGATCCAGATCATCCGCAGCGGGAACGCGGGTTTGCCGTCGAGCGGCGCCGGCTGCTGGGCCGCCGCCGTCCAGACGCGGTGCGTGGCGATCGCGAGGAGCGCACCCACCACCGGGATGCAGCCCATCGCGAGCCGGGACTCGAGCACGGAGTCGAGCAGCGGCAGCTGGCCCAGCCACTTCCAGGGGCCGGCGATGCCGGTGTCGTCGTGCGCCACGGTGATCTCGACGCCCAGCGAGAGCAGGGCCATCACGTACATCGTGATGGCAAGGGCCCGCGAAACGACGTCGCGCCACAGCCAGATCGTCAGCACCACCATGAGCACGATCAGCGGCCAGCCGAAGAACGCGTTCTCCTCGGTGCGGTTCATCGACACGTCCGCGGCCGCCTCCGGCGCGCCGGCGATCGACTGCGTCGCGAAGCGCGTGAAGGCCGCGGTGTCGTTGCCCGCCGGGCCGTGCAGCAGCGAGTGGAAGCTCTGCGGGCCGAAGAACTGCCAGTACAGCGGGAATCCGGCGATCAGCAGGGCGACGACCGCGCCGATGCCGATCCCCTTGCCCAGCGGCGCCAGCATGCCGCGGAGCTCCGCGCGGTGCGGGATCAGGTAGGCGACGGCGAACACGAGGAAAGTGAGCGCGAAGATCGCCAGGGGCTCTTCGCCGAGCAGGATCTGCCACGCGACGAGCAGCCCGAGCACGACGCCGTTGCGGACCGGGCGTTCGTTGTGCGCGATCTGGATCGACTTGAGCGCGATGAACGGCAGCACGAACAGCACGACGAAGTTCGGGTGCGCGTTGCCGTGCGAGATCATCGGCGGCGCGAAGCCGCAGAACGCGCCGCCGATCGCGGCCGCCGTCCGGTTCGGCACCAGGTGGCGGGAGAACACCCAGTACCAGCCGGTCGCGGTGCCGGCGAGCCCGGCGGTGAGCACGATCGCCCAGGTGAGCGTCGCGCCGAAGGTGAGCGTGAGGGGGGCCAGCGGGACGTTCAGGCCGAACATCGCCGCGTTCGCCGCCATGTTGACGCCGCGGGGGTAGTTCTGCAGGTCCGTGGTGAAGGGGTTCTGGAAGTGCAGGACGGCCTTGGCGACGACCGTCGAGTACCACTCCCACTGGCTCTGGTCGGCGCCGCCGTTCCAGAGGTAGCCGCGCTTGAGGTCGAACCACAGCCCGTTGTAGAGCAGGACCGTGAACAGCAGGAAGCCGCCGGCGATCGCGGAATCCGGCCACGCCCAGCGCTTCGGGCCTTCGGGCGGTTCGGGAGCGGGCGGCACCAGCTCGGGGACGGCTTCGGACTTCAAGCTCACGGTTCGACCACCCTGGCGAGGAAGTAGAGCGCCCCGGTGCCGGCGTGCCGGACCAGCAGCAGGAACGGCCGGTCGACCGTGACGGCGACCGGGTCGGCGATCATCATCGAGGTGAGGCGCATGACCAGCGCGGTGGCGGCGGCCCCCTCGAAGCCCTGCTCGTCGACGCGCAGCACGGCCTGGTGCAGCACCTCGGAGACCGTCAGCCGCGGATCCGGCGAGAGCCCGGTCAGGTCGGCCCGGTCGGTGAACAGCGTATGCACGCCGAGGCCGCGCAGTACGCCGGAGAGCTTGCTGCGCACGTCGAGCGAGATCTTGGGGAGCGAGAGCTCGACCCGCTTGGAGCGGATCTTGCCGAGCAGGCTCGTCAGGGATGCCTGGTCGAGCCCGGGTTCCGCCTCGGCGAGGTCGCCGTCGGGCAGCAGCACGACGGCCTGCAGGCCACCGGCCCCGGCCAGCTGCACCGCCTGCCAGCCACCGGCGTGCGCGTAACCGACGCTTTCGCTGAGCCACATGGTCGGTACGTCCCGGGTGCCGGAGGGTGCGTGGAACGGCGCGTCGCTGGTGTTGGCCTCGCGGAACGGCAGTTTCCACGCGGCCTTCAGGTAGAGCGCGTTGACGAGCACGGCGGCGACGTCGGCGTCGATCGAATCGGGCGGCAGCAGGTGCGGGATCAGCCCGCGCGTGGTGCGCTCGACGTCGTCGTTGATGAGGGCGCGAGCGGCTTCGGGTTCCTTTTCGAAGGGCGCGCTCGCGACGGCGGCCCCGGGCCACCCGGCGAGCTCGGCCTTGAAGGAGTCTTCGAGCGGGAGCCGGTCGTCGGCCCACAGCGTGTTGGCGACGGCCAGCTCGGCCTGCTCGTCTCCGACGAGGTCGGCGGCCTCCCGCAGCAGCACCGTCTGCCGGTCCGGGTCCCCGAGCAGGGCGACGAGCTCCTCCCGGGTCTCGCCCCGGGCGGCGTGCGCGGCGAGGGTCAGCGCACTGGCCACCGAATACGGCGAGAAGCAGGTGTTCCCGCCCTCGGCACCGAGGGCCGCGTGGACGGCGAGCGCGAACCGGAGGTGGCTGTCCGTGGCCATGCGGGCGAGACTACCGGAACGCGGACCCCCACCGGCCGCCCACGCGCAACTCCACCCGAGGAGGACGAATCCGGCGAAAGTTTCGCGGCACCGGCCGTGCGCCGACCGGCATTTCACGTGTCCAGGCAGGCATCACGCGTGTCTGAGCGGGCATCACCCCGATGCCCCGCCAATCACGCGTGATGCCCCTTCGATCACGGGCGATGCCCTTCCGATCACGGGTGATGCCTCTCCGGTCACGGCTCAGCGGTGGAGGCGGGTCACGTGCCAGGAGTACCAGACGTGGGCCTGGGCGTCGGTGAGGGAGGCGACCTGGTCGACCACCACGCGGAGCAGGGCGGCGTCGTCCGCCGCCGCGTTCCAGGCCGGGACGAACAGCGGGTCGAGGGACTCCGGGGCCCGGCGGGCCAGGGCGTGGACCAGCTCGATCAGCAGCTCGCGCTGGCCCTCCTGCATCGCCAGCCGCCGCCGGTCGCTCATCACGTACCGCAGGGCCAGCGCCTTCAGCAGGGCCACCTCCGCCGCCACCTGCTCCGGGACGCACAAGCCGGCCCCGTAGCGGCTCAGCGGCCCCTCGCCGAACTTCTCGCGCGTGCCGGTGACCGCCGCCGTCGTGAAGCGGCCCACCAGCTCGCTCGTCAGCCGCTTCAACGCGACCTGGGCGCCCGGTGACCCGTCCGGCTCGGCCGACACGAGCGCCGCCACCGCCGGCAGCGCCAGCAGTTCCGCCGCCGCATCCTCCAAAGTGGACACCGACTGCGCGGAAAAGTGCTTGGCGGCGGCCTCCGCGACGGCCGCGCGCTCGTCCGGGTGGGCGAGCACGCGCAGCTTGATCCGGCCGGCCAGCACGCCGTCTTCGACGTCGTGCACCGAGTACGCGACGTCGTCCGCCCAGTCCATGATCTGGGCCTCGAGGCACCGCTGCTCGGCCGGCGCCCCCGCGCGGAACCACTCGAACACTCCGGCGTCGTCGCCGTACACGCCGTACTTCACCTGCCCCGGCCGGCGCGGCCACGGGTACTTCGTGGTCGCGTCCAGGCACGCGCGGGTCAGGTTGAGCCCCACCGGGTCACCCTCGGCGGAAAGCAGCTTGGGCTCCAGCCGGGTGAGGATGCGCAACGTCTGCGCGTTGCCCTCGAACCCGCCGCAGGCCGCGGCCACCTCGTCGAGCGCGCGCTCGCCGTTGTGCCCGAACGGCGGGTGCCCGATGTCGTGCGCCAGCCCCGCGGTGTCGACCAGGTCCGGGTCGGCGCCCAGCTCGTCGGCGATGCCGCGGCCGATCTGGGCGACCTCCAAGGAGTGCGTCAGCCGGGTGCGCGGGACGCCGGTGACCTCGGCGCCCTCCCCCGGCCCGACCACCTGGGTCTTGCCGGCCAGCCGCCGCAGCGCCGCGGAGTGCAGCACCCGGGCCCGGTCGCGGGAGAACGCGCTGCGCCCGTCCGCCCGGGCACCGGGCAGCGCCGCGCCCTTGGCCGGCTCCGGCAGCAGGCGGGCGGTGTCGTGCTCGGTGTAGTCCACGTGACCAGCCTAAACGCGACCACCGACATTCTTCGGGGGCTCGGGTGGCGAAGCCCCCGATGGCACCGACGAAGCTCAGCCGAGGAAAGTGGCGAACAGGTCGTCCGCGGGCGTCTTCGTCAGCCGGTAGTACAGCAGCGCCCCCGTCTCGCGGACGATGTACCGCACCTGGGTGACGCGCTCCTGGACGATCGGCCCGCTGTGCGTCGGCGCGGTCCAGGCCTCCAGGCCCAGGTCGCCGGCCATGGTCCGGGCGCGGAAGGAGTGCCACGGGTCGCTGACCAGCACCGCCGTCCGCCAGCCGCGGGCCTCGACCTGCTGGGCGACCGCGCGCAGGCTCCGCAGCGTGTCGCTGCCTTCGCCGACGGCGAGCGTCGCCGACGACGGCACCCCGCGCCGGGTCAGCCAGAGCTGGCCGGCCCGGGCCTCGGTGAAGTTGTCCTCGGCCTTCTTGCCGCCCGCGGTGACGATCGTCTTCGCGACGCCGGTGTCGTAGAGCTGCTTGGCCTTCGCCAGCCGGGCGGCGTAGATCTCCGACGGCCTGCCGTTGTACTGCGCGGCGCCGAGCACCACGATGACGTCGGCGGGCGTCCGGTCGTTTTCGCGGGCGACCTGCCACACCCGGAACGCGGTGCCGCCGACCAGCGCCAGCAGCACGAAGACCGTGCCGAGCGCGATCCGGCGCGCCCAGCTCGCGAGCGACGGTTTGGTGCGTTCAGCGGTACCCATCGGGCCCATTCTTTCAGAAGCGGCTCAGAGCCAGCCACGCTCCTCGGCGACGCGCACCGCTTCGGCCCGCGTCCGGGCGCCGGTCTTCCCGATCGCGGCGGAGAGGTGGTTGCGGACCGTGCCTTCCGAAAGGTGCAGGGCCCGGGCGACGTCGGCCACCGTGCTGCCGTCCTTGGCCTCCCGCAGCACGTCCCGCTCCCGCCCGGTGAGCGGGCTGGCCCCGGTGGCGAGGGATTCCGCGGCCAGCGCCGGGTCGACCACCCGCAGTCCACTGTGGACCCGGCGGACGGCTTCGACGAGCTGCTCCGGCGGCGCATCCTTGACGACGAACCCGGCCGCGCCCGCCGCCATCGCGCGGGCGAGGTAGCCGGGACGGCCGAACGTCGTGCAGATGATCACCCGGCACGACGGCAGCGCGGCCCGCAGGTCGGCCGCGGCTTCGAGGCCGTCCTTGCCCGGCATCTGGACGTCCAGCAGGGCGACGTCGGGCTTCGCCTCGCGGGCGGCGGCCACCACCTCGTCGCCGGAGCCGACCTGCCCGACCACTTCGATGTCGTGCTCGAGGCCCAGCACGGTGGCCAGCGCCCCGCGGACCATGGCCTGGTCGTCGGCCAGCAGCACCCGGATCAAGCGAGTCCTCCCGCGGGTTCGGCGCGCACGGCCGGGGTGGCCGGGCGCGGTTCGGACGGTGGGATCTTCGGGACCTCGGCCCGCACGGTCAATCCTCCCCCGGGCCGGACCGACGTCCGCAGCGTGCCCCCGACCGCGGCCAGCCGCTCGGTCAGCCCGCGCAGGCCGTTGCCCGCGACGACGTCGGTGGCGGTGCCGTCGTCCTCGATCTCCAGCCAGGTGTCGCCCAGCTTCACCCGCACCCGCTTGGCCCCGGAGTGCCGCAGCACGTTCGTCACGGCTTCCCGCAGCACGTAGCCGAAGACGGGCTGGAACTCCGGCCGGACGTTGTCGACGGCGTGCGGCAGGTCGGCGTCGATCTCCGCGGCCCGCAGCGCCGCCCGGGCGCCGACGAGCTCCGCGGACAGCGACACCTCGCGGTTCGCCGACACGGTCGCGCGGACGTCCGAGAGCGCGCTGCGGGTGAGGCTCTCGACCTCGTGGATCTCCTCGACCGCCCGCGGGATGTCGCCGGAGCTTTCCAGCACCCGCCGGGCCAGCCCCGCCTTGACGGTGATCGTGGTGAGGCTGTGGCCGAGCAGGTCGTGCAGGTCGCGGGCCAGCCGCTCCCGCTCGTTCGCCACGGCGAGGGTGGCGATCTCCTCGTTCGCGCGTTCCAGCCGCCGGACCGCGCGGACGAGGTTGGCCATGAAGAACATCGCCAGCGTGATCGAGCCGACCGTGATCAGGTCGCCGTAGCCCTCCTGGAACCGGCCCTGCGCCAGCAGGATCACCGCGCCGGCGGCCAGGGTCGACAGGTCGATGATCACCGACCAGGCCGCGGGCACCATGAACGCGACCACCGCCGTGCCGTAGAGCAGGACGAACCCGCTGCCGACGGCCCCCGCCAGCGAGGCGAGCCCCAGGACGTTCGTCGTGACGCAGAAGGCCAGCTTCACGCGGCGTTCCCGGCGGAAGAAGTAGGGGAACACCGCGTAGCACGCCGAGTAGAGGTAGACGAGCACGCCGGTGAGCACGAGCCCGGGGGTGACCGCGGGCTCGGCCAGCAGATTGCGCGTGACCGGGACGAGGAACGGCAGCAGGAAGACCACCGACATGATCGGCCAGCGCGGGCCGCCCGGCCCGCGGTCGGCGGCATCGGGCAGCGGGTCTTCCCACCACGATTCCTTGCTGTCCAGCCCGAACCGGCGCTTCGCCATCGTCGTTCCCCTCCGGCCCTCAGACGCGGGCGCTGTCCTTACGGTAACGCCTGATCACCAGCGCCCCGAGCACGACCGTCCAGGCCCCGAGCACCCCGGCGGCCGTCGGCAGCGACACCACCATGTCGGTGGTCACCGCGGGCCGGGCCACCTGCAGCACCCAGTACGTCGGCATGAGCTGGGCGACGTCGTGCATCCAGCCGGGCATCGACTCGATCGGGATCCACAGCCCGCCCAGGAACCCCATGCCGAGCGTGACCAGCATGTTGATCGGCTGCATCGAGTCCGGCGTGCCGAACTGGCCGAGCAGCAGTCCCAGCAGCACCAGCGGGATGGTGCCGAGCCAGATGCCGGCGAAGATGCGGACCCAGCCGCTCGCGTCGACGTGGACGCCTTCGGCCAGCACACCCAGCAGCGGGACGAGGACCAGTGCGGGCAGCCCGACGAGCATCCCGGAGATCCCCTTGCCGGCCAGGTAGCCGGTGCCGGTGAGCGGGGTCAGGCGCAGCTGCCGCTGCCAGCCGACGGCCCGCTCCAGAGCGAGCCGGGCCCCGCTGTTCGTCGCCGCGGCGAACACGCCGAACGTCATCATGTTGATCATGATCACGGCCGCGATCCGCGCGTGGTCCGGGTCGCTCGTCTTGGTGAAGACGTTGGCCTGCAACAGGAACATCAGCACCGGGAAGGCCACGACGAAGATCAGGAACCGCGGCGCCCGGAAGTTGCGGCGGATCTCGGTGAGCAGGTAGGTGGCGTTCATCGCACGGGCTCCGCGGTCTCGTCGGCGGTCAGGGACAGGAAGGCGCCTTCGAGGCCGACGGCGCTGATTTCGACGTCGTGCACGGCCGGCACCGCGGCCTTGAGCGCCCAGAGGGTGGCGTCGGAGTCGGCGCTGGAGATCGCGACGCGGTCGCCGCGCAGCTCGAACTCCTTGACCCCGGGCAGCGCGGCGATCACCGCCTCGGTGGCGCCCGGGACCGCGGCCCGCAGGGTGCGGCCGCCGGCCAGCGCGCGGACCTCGGCGACACTGCCGTCGGCGACGATCCGGCCGCGGCGCATCAGCACCACCCGGTCGGCGAACTCCTCGGCCTCTTCGAGGTAGTGCGTGGCGAACAGGACCGTGCGCCCGGACTCGGTGAAGGAGTACATCGACTGCCAGAACTCACGCCGGGTGCCGACGTCCATCGCCGCCGTGGGCTCGTCGAGGATCAGCAGGTCGGGGTTGCTGACCAGGGCGACGGCGAAGCGGACGCGCTGCTTCTGCCCGCCGGAAAGCTTGTTCGCGCGGCGGCCGGCCAGCTCCTCGACACCGGCGGCGCGCAGGGCCTCGGCCACCGGCATCGGCTTGCGGTGCAGGGCCGCGACCATGCCGACGGTCTCGCCGACGGTCAGGTCGTCCATCAGGGCACCGCCCTGCAGCATCGCGCCGATCAGGCCGGCGCGGACGGCGTCGATCGGCTTGCGCCCGAACACGCGCACTTCACCGGCACCGGGGCTGGTCAGGCCGAGGATCATGTCGACGGTGGTGGACTTGCCGGCGCCGTTCGGGCCGAGCAGGGCGACCACTTCGCCCGGGGCGATCGTCAGGTCGACGCCGTCGACCGCGTGGACTTCGCCGTAGTGCTTCCGCAGGCCGGTGAGGTGGACCGCGGCCCCCGCCGCCACCGCCTGGATGTCTGTTTCTCGCATGCCCCCAGGCTGCCGCCCGGCGGGCCCGGGTCCCCAGACCGTGCGTCACGACCTCGCCGTGACAGGTGTCAGGGGTACCCGGGCCCGGGTGGGTCAGCAGCCGATGAGGCGGCCCGCCAGGTAGGCCTCGAGCTTGTCGATCGCGATCCGCTCCTGGGACATCGTGTCGCGCTCGCGCACGGTCACGGCCTGGTCCTCGAGCGAGTCGAAGTCGACGGTGACGCAGTACGGCGTGCCGATCTCGTCCTGGCGGCGGTAGCGGCGGCCGATCGCCTGGGCGTCGTCGAAGTCGACGTTCCAGTGCTTGCGCAGGGTGGCCGCGACTTCCTTGGCCTTCGGGGTCAGGTCGGCGTTGCGCGAGAGCGGCAGCACCGCGACCTTGAACGGCGACAGCCGCGGGTCGAGCTTCAGCACGACGCGGGTGTCGGTGCCGCCCTTGGCGTTCGGCACCTCTTCCTCGACGTAGGAGTCGACCAGGAACGCCATCATCGAGCGGCCGACACCCGCCGCCGGCTCGATGACGAACGGCCGGTACCGCTGGCCCGAGGCCTGGTCGAAGAACGACAGGTCCTGGCCCGAGTGGTTCGAGTGCGTCGTCAGGTCGAAGTCGGTGCGGTTGGCGATGCCCTCGAGCTCGCCCCACTCCTGCCCGGCGTTGAACGCGAACCGGTACTCGATGTCGACGGTGCGCTTCGCGTAGTGCGAGAGCTTTTCCTTCGGGTGCTCGTAGTGGCGCAGGTTGTCGGCCTTGATGCCGAGGTCCGTGTACCACTTCGTGCGCTCGTCGATCCAGTACTGGTGCCAGCGCTCGTCCTCGCCCGGCTCGACGAAGAACTCCATCTCCATCTGCTCGAACTCGCGCGTCCGGAAGATGAAGTTGCCCGGCGTGATCTCGTTGCGGAAGGACTTGCCGATCTGGCCGATGCCGAACGGCGGCTTCTTCCGCGACGTCGTCTGGACGTTGGAGAAGTTCACGAAGATGCCCTGCGCGGTCTCCGGGCGGAGGTAGTGCAGGCCCTCTTCGGACTCCACCGGGCCGAGGTAGGTCTTCAGCATCATGTTGAAGTCCCGCGGCGGGGTGTACTTGCCGCGCGTGCCGCAGTTCGGGCACGGCACCTCGGACAGGTCGTCCTCGCTGGTCTCCTTGCCGGTGCGCGCCGCGAACTCCTCGGCGAGCTGGTCGGCGCGGAACCGCTTGTGGCACGACAGGCACTCGATCAGCGGGTCGGTGAACACGTTGACGTGCCCCGAAGCGACCCAGACCTCACGCGGCAGGATCACCGACGAGTCGAGGCCGACGACGTCGTCGCGGCCCTGGACGACGGTCTTCCACCACTGGCGCTTGATGTTGTCCTTGAGCTCGACCCCGAGCGGCCCGTAGTCCCACGCAGAACGGGTACCGCCGTAGATCTCTCCGCTGGCGAAGACGAAACCACGGCGTTTGCACAGGCTGATGATCTTCTCAATGGTGTTCGTGGGCACTCCACGCTCCGAAAAGCTTGCGGGGACGGTTCAGGACTGAACGTCCAGGGTATCCGCCGGGGCCCACCGCTTTTCGCGCAGGTGAGCCTACGGCCGCGACACCAGCGACGCCGTCACGACGCGGTTGTCCTCGTAACCCTCGCTGCCGCCGACGTACTCGCCGCCGCAGGTGACGAGCAGCAGCTTGTGCGGCCCGTCCGGGTCGAACAGCTGCTCGGACCGCCCGGCGAGGTCCGACTTGTGCACGGTCTCGGTGGCCTCGACCCGGTACACCCACGCGCCGCCCGCGGCGTCGGTCAGCTTCACGTCCTGCCCCTGCTTGACCCGCCAGAGCTCGTCGAACGGGCCCTTCTTGCCCTTCCAGTTCACGTGCCCGGACAGCAGCGCGACGCCGTGGTCGGCGCCCAGCTTCGCCCCCCACCAGGCGGCTTCGTCGAGGCCCTCCGGGATCTTCAGCGCACCCGCGGCGTCCAAGTCCTCCTGGATCAGTTTCGCGGTACCGCCGCCGGGCAGGGACAGCTGCGCCGGCGCCTTGCCGGTGTCCTGCGGGGTGCCCGCCGGGGCGGGCTGGTTCGCGGCCGGCACGGTCCCGCCGACGCCGTTCGCGACCGCGGGTTCATCCTTTCCGGTGAACACGAGCAGGGTCGCGACGAGCGCCGCGACCACGAACGCCCCGGCGACGCCGACGATCCACCAGCGGCCGGCGCCCTTCTTCGGCTCCGGGTTCTGCTCCTGCATGGGCTTGCGCTCCTTCGCTGTCGTGGCCAGTGCACGGACAGGCATGCCGCGAGGAGCAGCGGAGGTTGCACCGAACTCGATCAGCCGGTGGGGCGCGTCACCAGCCGGGCGGTGACCAGGCGGTTCTCGTCGTAGCCCTCGGTGCCGCCGACGTAGTCGCCGCCGCAGGTCACCAGCACGAGCCGGTGCGGGCCGTCCTGGCCGAACCACCGGGCGGCCTGGGACGGCAACGTCTCCTTCGGCAGCGTCACGATGCCGTCGACGCGGTAGACCCACCGGCCGCCGCGCGCGTCGACGACGCTGACCTGGTCGCCGTCGCGCATGCGCCACAGCTCGTCGAACGGCCCCCGCCTGCCCTCCCAGTTCACGTGCCCGGACAGCAGCGCCGCCCCCTGGGCCGCGCCCAGCTTCGCGCCCCACCAGGCCGCGTCGCCGAGGCCGCGCGGGATCGGCAGCACCCCGGTGTCGGTGAGTTCGGTGCGGACCAGGCGGGCGGTGGCGCCGTCGGGCAGCCGGACCGTGCCCGGCCGCTGCTGGGAGGCGGTCTCGCTGTCCGCGGGGAGCACGGCCGGGGCCGCGTTCTCGCCCGGCAGCGTGCCGGGCGGGGGTGCCGCCGCCACCGGCGCGGCCGTCGGCGGCAGCCAGGTCAGCACGACGATCCCGGCCGCGAAGGCGGCCACGGCGAGCGCCGCCGAAACGGCGGCCAGTGCGGTGCGCAGCACCTAGTCCGACCCGGTCTTGCGCCGCCTGCCGAGCAGCAGGGCGACGGTGGCGAAGAAAACGCCGCCGAAGAGCAGGCCGATGCCGAGCGGTATGCGGGAGCCGTCACCGTCGGTGGCCGGGGCGGCCGCGCCCAGGTAGCCGGCCGGGACCTGGGTCGGCACCGCGGGCTGCGTGGCGGTCGTGCCGGCGGCCGGGCCGCCGGCCTTCGCGACGAATCCCTTCGGGATCGAGCAGCTGACCCCGCCGAGCACGATGTTCGTCTTCACGTCCTGCAGCGCCGCGCCCTGCGCGTCCTTGACGTGGGTGGTGATCTCGACCCGCCAGCCGGCCACCGCGGTGTGGTCGCCCCCGCGCCAGCCGTCCTGGCGGATCAGCTGGTCGAAGGCGGCGACCCGGAGCAGCCTGAGGTCGGAGACGGTGGTCGCCGGATCGGCGTTCGTGATGTCGCCGGGCGGGCCGAGGCGCAGGTTCTTCAGCTCGAGACCGGCGTTGCCGCCGGGCACCGGCACGATGCCGAGCGCACCCCCGGCCTGGCGCACCCACAGCCGGGCCACCGACGTGCCGGCGGAGAGCTTCGCCGGGCCGGTGCAGTCCACCGACGTCTTGGCGCCTTCCAACACAAGCACGGTGTTGTCGGCCGGCTTGGTCCCGCCCTGCCAGTTGTCCCGCAGCGCGTAGTTCGTCTCCGCGGTGGCGGTGGGCACGGTGGTGGCCTGCAACGCGGCGAAGACGTTGTGGTCCCGGCTCGCGACCCCCGGCGGGTACGGGTTCTGTGACGCGCTGTAGCGGCCGAGGTCGATCTGGTAGTGCCCGCCGAAGGTGGCACGCTCGCCGTCGTCCTTGGGCACGGAGACGCGGTCCGCGCCGAGCTTCGACTGGCCGGGCAGCAGCGGGGATCGTTGCGTTTCGGTGATCAGGGCCCCGCCGCGCTGGCCTTCGTCCCCGATCCGCACCGACGCGATGTTCGCGAACGAGACCGGCCCGGTCTTCTCGTCGACGGCCTGGGTCTGCGCCCCGGCGAGACCCACGCCGACCAGCGGGAACACCGCGGCCGTCAGGGCGGCTGCCTTCGTCACGAAACGCGTCATGTCTCCCCACTGCTCTGCTCGGGACGGTCGCCGGAGCCTCGGTGACGGCGAAACGCTCCCGCGACAACCTTGCACCGTCGGCCACGACATGCGAAGCCGCAGGGCCAATATCCCACGAACTCACCCGTTCGGGGTAATACGACCGGCCGTACCCCGCAGCTCGGCGCCGAGGCGGGGGTCCCGGACGGGGGAACACTAGGATGGGCGGGGCCGTTATCGGCAATGACTACGGAATTCATGGTCGCAGGCGGTGTCACGAGCAGCGTGGAGGCGGGAATGGCGACGGTCACCGGGAGTGGCGCCCAGCCGGGGCTCGCGGACTGCACCCCGGCGGCCGGGGCCCCTCCGGCCCACCCGCCGCAGTCGGTGCTGACCGACGCGGGCGACCTGCTGCGCGCGCTGGCGGCCCCGGTCCGGATCGCGATCGTGCTGCAGCTGCGGGCGGCCGACCGGTGCGTCCACGAGCTGGTGGACGCCCTCGACGTCGCCCAGCCGCTGATCAGCCAGCACCTGCGGGTGCTGAAGACGGCCGGGGTGGTCCAGGGCGAGCGCCGCGGCCGCGAGGTCGTCTACCGGCTCGCCGACGACCACCTGGCGCACATCGTGGTCGACGCCGTCGCCCACGTGCAGGAAGGAAAGTGATGAACACGGCCCCGTCGCGCAGCCAGGCCCCGGTCCCCGGGCGCCGATCCACCCGGCAGCGGGCCGCGGTCGTCGAGCTGCTCAGCACGATCGACGACTTCCGTTCGGCCCAGGAACTCCACGATGAGCTGCGCAAGCGCGGCGACGGCATCGGCCTGACGACGGTGTACCGCACGCTGCAGTCGCTCTCGGAGGCCGGCGAGATCGACGTGCTGCGCACCGATTCGGGCGAGGCGATCTACCGCCGGTGTTCGGCCCACCACCACCATCACCTGGTCTGCCGCCTGTGCGGCCGCACGGTGGAGGTCGAGGGGCCCGCGGTGGAGCGCTGGGCGGAGAAGATCGCGGCCGAGCACGGGTTTTCGGAGATCTCGCACACCGTGGAGATCACCGGCACCTGCGCCGAACACTGACCCCACCCGTACCCGGAGGGTCGGCCCACGTACCTGGCCAGTCGGCTTGCGTACCCGGAGGGTCGGCTGGGCCGCTGGGCCATCCGACCGCCTGGGTACGCGAACCGACCCTCTGGGTGCGTGGGCCGACCGGCTGGGTACGCAGGCCGACCCTCTGGGTACGTGGATTTCAGTACTCGTAGGGATCCTTCGGTGCTGATACCGGCGTCACCGAGACCGGAGCGAAGTCCGGCGTGTAGCTGTTGTCCTTCGTGGCCGTGCCCGGGACCACCTCGCCCGTCACCTGGATCCACGCGTCGCTGGCCAGTTGGTCCGCTTCGCCGCCGCGGAGGCGGACCGTCACCGGGAACGCGTCCGCCGCGCAGCAGCTGATCACCAGCCGGGCCAGGAGGGTGCTGCCGTCGGTGTGCACCACGAACCCCGTCAGCGAAACCCGGCGGCCGTTCAACGTGCCCGCCGAATCCCAGCCCGCGCGGGTGACGAACTCGTTCACCGTCAACGGCACCACGTTCCCCGCCGGCAACGGCGGGAACGCCGCCGCGTTGGCCGCCGCCGCGGTCGACGGGGCGCGGGCCTCGGTGCGGATCACCGAGTCCGCGCCCAGGGCCGGTGGCGCGACCAGGAACACCGCCAGCACCGGCACCAGCAGCAGCCACGCCGGGCGCGCCGAGTGCGAGTGGCCGTCGTGTTCGCCGGGAACGGCCTTCCGCGACGCCACCAGGTCGCGGACGATCGCGACCGCGCCCAGCAGCACCATCACCGCGCCGCCCGCGAGGATCCACGGCTGCTGCGCCGGCTTGACGTACCGCAGGTAGTCGCCGTTGGCCGCGATCTTGACCAGCGCCCCGCCGAGCAGGATCAGCAGGATGTTCTGGGTTTCCCGTTTCACGCGACCCCCACCAGGAATCCGGCCCCGAGCGCGCAGGCCACCGCCACCACGAACGTCACCGGCGCGAACCGCACCGCGAACGACCTGCCGAACGTGCCCGCCTGCAACGCGAACAGCTTCACGTCGATCGCCGGGCCCACCACCAGGAACACCAGCTTCGGCAGCAGCGGCAACGCCGTCAGCGACGCCGCCACGAACGCGTCCGCCTCGCTGCACAGCGCCAGCACCACCGCCAGCACCGCCATCACCACCACGCCCAGCACGAGCTGGCCGCCCAGCACGCCGAACCAGCGAGCCGGCACCAGGACGTTCAGCGCCGACGAGATCAACGCGCCCAGCACCAGGAAACCGCCGGCCTCGACCAGGTCCGTCCGCGCGGTTTCGGCGAACACCCGCCACCGCTGTCCGCCCGCCACGTCCGGGAGACGCTGCAGCGCCCGCTCGGTGATCCACTCGAGCTTGCCCCAGCGGGCCCACAGCCAGCCCATCACCATCGCCGTGGCGAGCGAGCCCGCGAACCGCGCCAGCACCATCTCCGGCTTGCCCGGGAACGCCACCGCCGTCGCCACCAGCACCACCGGGTTCACCGCCGGCGCCGCGAGCAGGAACGTCAGCGCCGCGGCCGGCGCCACCCCCTGCCCCATCAGCCGCCGGGCCACCGGCACCGAAGCGCATTCGCACCCCGGCAGCGCGACCCCGGCCAGCCCGGCGACGCCGACGGCCGCCCCGGCGCGGCGGGGCAGCACCTTCTCCAGCACGCGCGCGGGCACGAAGGCGGCGATGGCCCCGCTGATCAGCACGCCCAGCACGAGGAACGGCAGCGCCTGCACGCAGACCGCGACGAACACGGTCGAGCCGGTGCGCAACGCCGGCACGTCGAACAGCTGCTGCAGCCGGCCTTGGGCGAGGATCGCGATCAGCAGGATCGCGCACAGCACTTCGACCGAGCTGATCCGGAACCGGCGCGTGCGCCGCCCGGGCTCGGCCTCGGTGTCGGTAACGGTGTTCACGACGGCGATGATGCCAGGACCGTCCGACAGGACCGGACCCGCACGGGCCGCGAACGGAGGATGACGGTCCGTTTCGGTACCCGATCCTCCGTTCGCGGTGAAAAATCCACCCCGGACGGGTCAGTCGCCGAGCACGATTCCGGGCAGATCGGTCCGCAGCTGCGAAGCCGTCGAGACCACCAGCATCAGCAACGTGCCGAGCGCCGCCGCGTCCAGCCCGGCCGCGGGGAAGGCGTACCGCAGCGTGACGTCGACGCCGTTGTCCGAATGCCCGACCCCGAGCGTCCCGAACAGCCCCTGCCCCGCGCGCTCGGCGACGGCGATCGAGAGCGAAGGCGCGTCCGCCAGGTCCCAGCCGACCACGCAGGTCAGCGTGAGCACGGTGAGGCCCTCGCCGAGCCGGGTCGCCTGGATCACGCACGGCACGCCGCCGTGGGAGAACGTCAGCGCGCCGTCGTCGTCGACGTGGACCTCGAGGTAACGCTCCAAGGCCTCGCGGGCCCGGGTCAGCAGTTCCCCGGTTTCGGCCGCTTCCGTGGCGCTCACGAAGAAGCCGCCTGGTCGACCGCGCCGCCGAAGCGGCGATCCCGCTTCGCGAATTCCAGGCAGGCCCGCCACAGGTGGGTCCGGTCGAAGTCCGGGAACAGCGTGTCCTGGTAGACCATTTCGGCGTAGGCCGACTGCCACAGCAGGAAGTTCGACGTCCGCTGCTCGCCCGAAGGCCGCAGGAACAGGTCCACGTCCGGCATGTCCGGCTGGTAGAGGTACTTCCCGATGGTCTTCTCGTTGACCTTGTCGGGGTTCAGCTTTCCGGCCGCGACGTCCTGCGCGATCCGCTGCATCGCGTCACCCAGCTCGGCACGGCCGCCGTAGTTGACGCACATGGTCATGTTCAGCGCCGTGTTGTGCTTGGTCTTCTCCTCGGCCGCCTGCAGCTCCTTGATCACCGACGCCCACAGCTTGGGCCGCCGCCCGGCCCAGCGGATGCGCACGCCGATCGAGCCGAGGTAGTCGACCTGGCGGCGGATGGTGTCGCGGTTGAAGCCCATCAGGAACCGCACCTCTTCGGGGCTGCGCTTCCAGTTCTCGGTCGAAAACGCGTACACCGAGAGCCACTTGACGCCGAGCTCGACCGCGCCGCTGGCGACGTCGATCATCACCGCTTCGCCGCGCTTGTGGCCCTCGATCCGCGGCAGGCCGCGCTGGTTGGCCCAGCGGCCGTTGCCGTCCATGACCAGCGCGACATGCTTGGGCACCAGCTCGCGCGGGATTTCCGGTGGTTTCGCGCCCGACGGGTGCGGATCCGGGGCCCGCAGCTCGGATCGCGACGCCTTGTTCTCGCGTCCCCTGCGCAGCACTGCGAGCCTCCCTGGATGGGTGATACCGGTCAGCCCGACCCTACTGCCCGGTGGCGGAGCCCCCGGCTCGGGGCGAAACCCCGGAGGGCACCGCGGCCTCCCGGGCGCGTCGCTCGACCAGGGGCAGGGACCGCAGCTGCCGCTCCAGGTGCCACTGCAGGTGCGCCGCGACCAGCCCGCTCGCGTCGCGGCGGGTACCCGGCAGGGTGGCCTCGGCCAGCGGCCATTCGCCGTGCAGCAGGGCGGTGAGCAGGTCCAGGACCTCGGGGGCGGGGTGCACGCAGCCGGCGATCCGGCAGTCGGAGCACATCGAGCCGCCCGCGGCGACGCTGAACGCCGGGTGCGGACCCGGCAGGCCGCAGCGGGCGCACTCGGTGAGGGCGGGCGCCCAGCCGGCGTAGGACATCGCGCGGAGCAGGAACGCGTCCAGCACCAGGGAGGCATCGCGCTCGCCTTCGGCCAGCGCCCGCAGCGCCCCGACGACGAGGAGGTACAGCTTGAGCACCGGCTCGCCCTCTTCGGCCGAGAGCCGGTCCGCGGTTTCGGCGATCGCGCTGGCCGCGGTGTAGCGCTGGTAGTCGGCGACCAGCGGCACCTGGAACGCGTCGACGGTCTCGACCTGGGTGATGACGTCGAGCGTGCGTCCCGTGTAGAACTGCACGTCGACGTGGCCGAACGGCTCCAGCCGGGCCCCGAAGCGCGACGAGGTGCGCCGCACGCCCTTGGCCACAGCGCGGATCTTGCCGTGCCGCCTGCTCAGCAGGGTGACGATCCGGTCGGCCTCACCCAGCTTGTGCGTGCGCAACACCACCCCGGTGTCGCGGTAGAGGTTCACCACCCCGACATCGTCCCACTTCGGGGTGATGCCGGGGTGGAGCGCCCCGCGGAGTCAGCAGTAGTAGCCCGTGCAGTACGTGCTCACGGCGGTGGCCGCGACGATGATCCAGACGATCGTCAGCACGCAGCCCAGCGCGCCGATGATGGTGGCGATCAGGCAGAGCGTCTTCGTGGTGCGCGAGGCCTGCTCCGCCATCGCGTAGTTGCCCTGCATCTTGTACGTCTGGACCTCGTTGGACTTCATGATCGCGAAGATCGCGAGGATCCAGCAGAGGAAGATGGAGCCGATCGCCCAGCCCTTGTAGTCCTTGATGGCGTTGATGTCGCCACCGCCGCCGGGCATGCCGTAGCCAGGGGCGCCGAAGCCGCCGGTGGGCGGCTGGCCGTACGGCGCGGGCTGCCCGTACGGCGCCTGCTGGCCGTAGGGCGCGGGCATGCCGCCGGACGGCGGGCCGTAGCCCGGCTGCTGCGGCTGCTGGCCGTAGGGCTGCTGCTGGCCGTAGGGATTGGTCATGACTTGGTACCCCAACTATTCGTGAACTTCCGCCGGGCGACTCCGGCGGTGGTGCGGAAGGAACGGAAAGGTCAGCGCTGCTCGTTCGGCGGCTGGCCGAACTGGCCCGGCTGGATCTTCTGGGTCGCCTCGGGTTCGGCCGGGGCGCCCGGGCGCAGCATCTGGGTGCGCTCGGCCTGCTCGTCGAAGGCGCTCCCGGAGCCGGGGCGCAGCATCTGCGTGCGCTCCGCCTGCTCGTCGAAGGCACCGCCCGGCGGCTGACCGGGCTGCTGCCCGAAACCACCCGGCTGCGGGGGCTGCGCGAAGCCGCCGGAGGACGGCGGCTGGCCGAACCCGCCCGGCTGCGGCTGGCCGAAGCCACCCGCGGCGGGCTGCTGCTCGAAGCCACCGGACTGCGGCTGCTGGGGGAAGCCCCCGGACGCGGGCTGCTGCGGGAAACCGCCGGGCTGCGGCTGGCCGAACTGGCCGGGCTGCTGCCCCGGCGGCGGGAAGCCGCCGGCGAACCCCGGCGCACCCTGCTGGGCGAGCGGCGCGGCCGCGGTGTCGGCGTTGACGACGACGGTGCCGATGATCTTGTCGGCGAGGGTCTGGTTCTTGTCGTCCCACAGCGGCCACAGCCAGCCGACGTAGCAGATGACGCTGTCGGCGAAGTGGGCGAGATCGCGCACGAACGCCATGCCGGGGCCGATCGGCTGCCCGGTGTCCTCGCGGACGAGCTTGATCTTCGCGATCCGCTTGCCCATCGACTGCCCGGTGTTGCCCTGCAGGATCCACCGGTTGTAGACGGACCAGCCGATCCAGGCGAGCGAGCCGATCACGGCCACCATCGAGAAGCCGTCGCCGCCGGCGAAGGCGAGGGGGATGAGGATCAGGTACAGCAGGGCGAGCGGTCCCATGTCGACGAGCCAGCCGAGGGCGCGCTGTCCCCAGCTCGCGTAGTTCTGCGGCGGGCCGAAGGGGTTGCCCTGCTGGCCGAACGGCGCGGGCTGGCCGTACGGCGCCTGCTGCCCGAAGGGCGCGGGCTGCCCGTACGGCGCCTGCCCCGGCTGCGGCTGGCCGAACGGCTGCTGGCCACCGGGCTGCTGCCCGAAGGACTGCTGCCCGTAGGGATCGGTCATTGGGTCTTCCCCTCGCTGGTCACTTCCCCGACATGCGGAAACGGATCCGCCCTCATCGGCCCGGTCCGCGGGAGCGTACTCGGTTCACCTGCGGCCTCGCCGCCCAGGCTTCAGCTGTCCGGGTGAATCCCACGCCCGTCCGACGCGCTCCGTGGCCGTCCGGTTCCCGGCCGCCGGAGGGTCAGACGCGCAGGCCGGTGAACGGGGCGAACGGGAGGTTGCGGATGACGAACCAGACGACGAACACGACGGAAAACACCAGCGGCGTCCACTTCCAGTGGAGCCAGCTGTTCATCGCGCGGCCGCGCAGGCGCCCGAGGGTCCAGGCGACGGTGCTCCACACCAGCAGCAGCACGACGACGAACGAGACGGCGTTGTAGTGCAGGGCCGCGGGGATGTCGCCGTGCATCAGGCTGTAGGCCATCCGCATGCCGCCGCAGCCCGGGCAGTCGATGCCGAGCAGCGCCTTCGTCGGGCAGATCGGCAGGAAGCCGCCGGGCGTGGTCGGGTCGCCGATCCACACGGCCACGCAGCACGCCCCGAGCCCGGCGACGACGGCCATCGGTGCGCCGAGGGCACGCAGCTTGGCCTTGGCGCCGCGGGCGGGGTATCCCGTGTAGACGGTCGTGGTCACGGTGTCAGCCTGCTCGCGTTCATGCCGACGAACACGATCATCACCACGATGAAGACGACGTAGAGCAGCAGGAGGATCCCGACCGAGATGGCCGACCACATCGCCCACTTGCGGGCGTCGGCGGCGGCCTTGTGCGCCTCGGCGTGGTGGCCCTGGTACCACAGCGTGTGCACCTGGTTCGCCTTGACGATCGCGACGATCCCCAGTGGCAGGCAGCACAGCACGGTGCTCAGGATGGCCCAGACGAGGTTGTTCTCCGGCGGTGGCCCGTAGTTCGGCGGCGGGTAGCCATAGCCGTAGCCGGGCCCGCCCTGCGGCGGGTACGGCGGCGGGTACTGGTCGGTCACCGGGATCCTCCTGCTGCTGGGTTACGTCAGTATCGCGGCGTGGTGGTGCCGAACGTGAAGACACCCGCGATCATCAGGATGATCCACAGCACGAGCCACACGACGCCGACAACCGCCGAGATGATCGCCCACTTCTTGGCCGAGTTGGCGGCCTCCTGCGCGGCGGCGGTCTGGCCCTGCGCCCACAGGCCGTTCACCTTCGCGGCCTGCACGATCGACACGATGCCGAACGGGAGGCAGCACAGGATCGTGGTCAGGATGGCCCACACGAGGTTGTTGCTCGGGGGCGGGCCCGGCTGGTAGCCACCCGGCTGCCCACCGGGGTAGTTCGGCTGCCCGCCGGGCTGGTTCGGCTGGTCGCCGGGGTAGTTGGGCATGCCCTGGCTGTCGCTCATGGTCGGTCGTTCCCCTTCGTCGTGCTCCATGGACGACCACTGGGATCCGCAGCCGCCCCGACCGGCCGCGATGTGGTCGAAGCCGAGACTGTAGGGGGCGAGATCATCGCGCGCCCCGCGTTTCGTCCCGCCGCGACCGAATCGAGACCAGGATTTTCGCGACGTGGGAATGCGCCGGTCAGAAGCCCAGCCGGCGTAACTGACGGGGGTCGCGCTGCCACTCCTTGGCCACCTTGATGTGCAGGTCGAGGTAGACCTTCGAGCCGAGCAGCGCCTCGATGTTCTTGCGGGCGGTCGCCCCGACCTCGCGCAGCCGTTCGCCCTTGTGGCCCAGGATGATCCCCTTCTGGCTGGGCCGTTCCACGTAGAGGAACGCGTGCACGTCCACGAGGTCGTCGCGGCCTTCGCGGGGCAGCATCTCCTCGACGGTGACGGCGATCGAGTGCGGCAGCTCGTCGCGGACGCCTTCCAGCGCCGCCTCGCGGATCAGCTCGGCGACCAGGGTCTGCTCGGGCTCGTCGGTGAGCTCGCCGCCCGGGTACAGCTGGGGCCCCTCGGGCAGCCGCTGGACCAGCAGGTCGGCCAGGGTGCCGACCTGGAAGCCGTCCACGGCGGACACCGGGACGAGCTCGGCGAAGTCCATCACTTGCTGCAGGGCAAGCAACTGTTCGGCGACCTGCTGGGGCTGGACGAGGTCGGTCTTGGTGACGATGCCGATCACCGGAGTCCGCTTGGCGATCTTCTGCAGCTCGGCGGCGATGAACTTGTCGCCGGGCCCGATCTTCTCGTTCGCCGGGACGCAGAAGCCGACGACGTCCACTTCGGACCAGGTGGTGTGGACGATGTCGTTGAGCCGCTCGCCGAGCAGGGTGCGCGGGCGGTGCAGGCCGGGCGTGTCGATCAGGACGAGCTGGGCGTCCTCGCGGTGGACGATGCCGCGGATCGCGTGCCGGGTGGTCTGCGGCTTGCTGGAGGTGATCGCGACCTTGGTGCCGACGAGGGCGTTGGTCAGCGTCGACTTGCCGGCGTTGGGCCGGCCGACGAAGCAGGCGAAGCCGGAACGGTGCTCGGTCATCGGGTCAGCACCTCGAGGACTTCGCCCTCCGGGTTGGCCAGGATGATCGGGGCGTACTTCGCGATGTCGCGGACCGCGTGCACGGACGCGCCCTTGAGCAGCCCTTCGCCGGTGACGACGGCGGCGGCCTCGATCCCCTCGGCGCCGCTGGACAGGGCGGCGGCGACCGCGGCCTGGAGCGCGGTGAGCTTGAACGACGGCTGGTCGACCGTGCCCGCGGCGTAGGTGCGGCCGTCGGTGTCGCGGACCGCGGCGCCCTCGGGGGCCTGGATGCGGGCGCGCGAGGACCGGGCCAGCGTGACGAGTTTCTGGTCCTCGGCCTCGAGGTCAGGCATGTTCGACGCTCCTGTCGCGTTCGTCGGGGTGGGGCAGGCGCGTGCGGCGGCGCGTCCGGTCGACGGGGTCGGTCATCGCCTCGGCGTCGGCCGGGTGCACGACCACGGAGGTGATCCGCATCCGGCCGCGCCGGTCCTTGCCCCCTTCGGCGAACAGCCGAAGGCCGGCGACCTCGGCTTCGGCCCCCGGCAGCGGGACCCTACCCAGTCGTTCCGCGAGCAGCCCGCCCACGGTCTCCACGTCGTGGTCTTCGAGGTCGATGCCGAACAGGTCGCCCAGGTCGTCGACGCTCATCCGGGACGACACCCGGACGGCGCCATCGGTGAGCTCCTCGACTTCGGGGCGTTCGTCGGCGTCGGACTCGTCGGTGATCTCGCCGACGATCTCCTCGAGGACGTCCTCGATGGTGAGCAGGCCCGCCGTGCCGCCGTACTCGTCGACGGCGATCGCCATGTGGTTGTGCGAGCGCTGCATTTCCTTGAGCAGCTCGTCGAGCCGTTTCGAGTCGGGGACGAAGGAGGCCGGGTTCATCACCGAGTCGACGACCGTGCTCGGCCCGTCGGGGTCGAGGTAGCCGGTCATCAGGTCCTTGATGTTGACGACGCCGACGATGTCGTCTACGGATTCGTCGATCACCGGCAGCCGGGTGAACCCGGTGCGCAGCGCGAGGGCGAGGGCCTGCCGGACGGTCTTGTCGCGCTCGATCCAGACGATCTCGGTGCGCGGCACCATGACCTCGCGGGCGACGGTGTCGCCGAGCTCGAACACCGAGTGGATCATCTCGCGCTCGGAGTCCTCGACGACGCCGCGTTCCTGGGCCATGTCGACGAGCTCGCGCAGCTCGACCTCGGAGGTGAACGGACCTTCGCGGAAGCCCTGGCCGGGGGTGATGGCGTTGCCGACGAGGATGAGCAGCCGGGACAGCGGGCCGAGGACGGAGCCGAGCACGCGGACGGGCCCGGCGACGTAGCGGCCGATGCGGTAGGGGTGCTGGCGGCCGAGGGTGCGGGGGCCGACGCCGATGAGGACGTAGCTGACCACGACCATGACGACGGCGGCGACCAGCACGGCGAGGCCGAGCGGGGCGAGCCGGGTGCCGACGAACACGGTGACCAGCACGGTCGCGGTGAGTTCGCAGCCGAGGCGGAGCAGGAGCAGCAGGTTGATGTGCCGTCGCCGTTCGGCGACGACGGCGGCGAGGTGCCGGGCGCCGGGCAGCCCGAGCCGGGCGAGGCCGTCGGCCCGGGCTTGCGACACGGTGCTGATCGCGGCGTCCGCCGCGGCGAACACGCCGGCCAGGAGGACGAGCGCGATCGCGAAGAAGAGCTGTTCCATGGCTGGCGCCTAGGGCGTTTCCCCGGCGGGTGGTTCGGCGGCGGCCGGGGCGTCGAGCCCGGCGATGCCGAGGACGCGGTCGTCGGTGCTGCGCTGGGCGTCCCGCTTGTCCAGGGCGGCGACGGCGTCCTGGTACTCGCCGAGGATGCGTTTCTGGAGGGCGAACATCTCGCGCTCCTCGGCGGGTTCGGCGTGGTCGTAGCCGAGGAGGTGGAGCACGCCGTGCACGGTGAGCAGGTGCAGCTCGTCGATCAGGGCGTGGCCCGCCGTCTTGGCCTGGTCCTTGGCGAACGCCGGGCAGAGCACGATGTCCCCGAGCAGTGCCGGTGACGCGTCGGGCGCGTCGGGGCGGCGGGAGGAGTCGAGCTCGTCCATCGGGAAGGCCATCACGTCGGTGGGGCCCGGGAGGTCCATCCAGCGTTCGTGCAGGTCTTCCATGACCTCGAGGGTGACGAGGAGGATGGACAGCTCGGCGAGCGGGCTGACCTCCATCTTGTCGAGGGCGTAGCGGGCGGCGGAGACGATGGACGTCTCGTCGACGTTGACGCCGGACTCGTTGGCGATCTCGATGCTCAACGCCGGTTGCCCTTCCAGCCGTCGTTCTGCTGGGCGTCCTGCACGGCCTGCCACTTCTCGTAGGCGTCGACGATGTCGCCGACGAGTTTGTGCCGGACGACGTCCTGGCTGGTGAGTTCGGCGAAGTGGAGGTCTTCGACGCCGGTGAGGATGTCGCGCACGACGCGCAGGCCGCTGCGCTGCCCGCTGGGCAGGTCGACCTGGGTGATGTCGCCGGTGACGACGATCTTGGACCCGAAGCCGAGCCGGGTGAGGAACATCTTCATCTGCTCGGGCGTGGTGTTCTGGGCCTCGTCGAGGATGATGAAGGCGTCGTTCAGCGTGCGGCCGCGCATGTAGGCCAGCGGTGCGATTTCGATGGTGCCGGCCTGCATCAGCCGCGGAATCGATTCCGGTTCGACCATGTCGTGCAGCGCGTCGTAGAGCGGCCGCAGGTACGGGTCGATCTTCTCGTTCAGGGTGCCGGGCAGGTAGCCGAGGCGCTCGCCGGCTTCGACGGCCGGGCGGGTCAGCACGATGCGGGTGACCTGCTTGGCCTGCAGGGCCTGGACGGCCTTCGCCATGGCGAGGTAGGTCTTGCCGGTGCCGGCGGGGCCGATGCCGAAGACGACGGTGTGCTTGTCGATGGCGTCGACGTAGCGCTTCTGGTTCAGCGTCTTGGGCCGGATGGTCTTGCCGCGGCGGGAGACGATGTTGAGGCTGAGGACCTCGGCCGGGGAGGCGTCGCCGGTGGAGAGCATGCCGACGGTGCGCCGGACGGTGTCGGGCCCGACCTGCTGGCCGCCGGTGGCGAGCTGCACGAGCTCGGTGAAGACGCGTTCGGCGAACGCGACGTCGGCGGGGGTGCCGGTCAGGGTGACTTCGTTGCCGCGGACGTGCACGTCGGCGGCGAGGAGTTCCTCGGCGACCCGCAGGTTCTCGTCGCGGGAGCCGAGCAGGCTCAGAGCGGCGGCGTCGGGGATGGGAAACCGGGACTGCGCGGCCTGGACGGAGGCATCCTCGGTCTTGGCGACGTCTCCGGGGACGTCGGGTCGGGCGGCACCACCCGGTACGGTTCCGGCCACGTGGCCTCAGGCCTGCTTTCTCGGTGAGGGAGAACGGACCCCACCGATGCTACTGGCACCCACCGACAGGACGCAGGCCGGTTTCCCTAGTCCTCGTCCGGAGCCCCGAACAGCCCCAGCGGCTCTCCGCCGAGAACGTGGGCGTGAACGTGGAAGACGGTCTGCCCGGCATCGGCATCGGTGTTGAAGACCAGGCGGTACCCGCTCTCGAGGATCCCCTCGGCCTCGGCGACCTTACGAGCGGTGGCCACGACATCACTCAGCAGCTGCGGATCGGCGGCGGCGAGCTCGGCAACGTTCCGGTACCGCTTCCGAGGAACGACAAGCACGTGCACCCGAGCCTGCGGCCGAATATCCCGGAAGGCAAAGGTGGTCTCATCCTGATAGACGACATCGGCGGGGATCTCCCCACCAATGATCCGTTCGAACAGGGTCTCGTCCTCAGTTCCGCTCATGAGAGCACCCTATCGACCCCACACCACACCACACCGCCAAGCTTCACCCCCCACCGCCCAGCGAGAAGGCCGAAGGCCGCCGAGCAGGCAACACGCCCAGCCCAACGAAACAACCCACCCAAGCCGCGGGGGGTCCGGGGGCTCGCCCCCGGCGGGGGGGGTGGGGGGGCGACCCCCACAGAACACGACGAAACCAGAACCCCGGCGCG
>NZ_JBSGAI010000069.1:0-35194 GCF_053600695.1 Amycolatopsis sp. NPDC005003
ACCAGGATCAGCGACCACGAACACCAGGACATCACCACCGAACTCCCACACGCAGCATGACCACCCACGAAGAACTTCCGAAACCAACCACTTAGGGCCCGCCGCCGTGGACCGAGGACTTGCTCCGGTCTGCCCGCGGGCCGACGATCGTGGTGGGGGAACGGAGGCCCCGATGACGACCAGCTCGTCCTGCTGGTCGACGGCCGGCAACCGGCGGCGGAGGATGGCCCCGGCCTCGTCAGCAGATCGCGACGACGCTGTTCCACCAGGTCCACACACCCGGTGAGGTCTGGAGCATGATGTGCCAGAACCGGAACGTGCTCGGCACCGGGTAGGTGCGGTAGTAGGCGTTGGTCTGGCCGACGAAGTCGTACGACGCGATCTTCCCGTTCACGATCGCGGCGAACGTGCCGGGCGCCGTGCACTGGTCCTGGCCGTACTGTTCCGTCGCCGTGATGGTCACCGGGCCGGGGTTGATGATGATCGGGTCGTAGGGGCAGATCGTCCGGTCGGCGGAGCTGAAGTACCCCCGGGAGCCGACGCCTTCGGTGTGGAGGTAGTACTCGACGGTGTGGGTGCCGTAGGTGTGGGTGCCGATGAACAGGTGGGACCGGTACGGCGGGGCAAGCTCGCTCCAGCTGAGCCGGTCGCAGATGTTGATCGTGGTCGTGGCGGCTGCCGGGGTGGCCCCGAGCAACGCGCCCAGCGTGACGAGCACGACGAGGATGCCAATTCCGCGTTTCATGACGTTTCCTGAGGGAGTCGGTGAAGAGCCCGATGAAATCGCGCGGCCGCTGCCTTCATTGATAAGGGGTGGGTGCCCGGTCGCGCTACCGCCGTGCGGCGGATCTTCGATCGGCAGGGCAGGGTGGGCGGAGCTTTCCACGCCGGCACCCCAGCACCCGGGGTCGAGCAGGCGACTCCCGCCGACGTCGCGGCCAGCTACCCGGTCAAGCGAGGGGTGTATCAAGTCCATAGTGGACTGTGTACGGCGCGACCTGCAGCGGTGGGCCGACGCACTCCACTTTGGACACCAGGATCTTCGCCGCCGGTCCGCGCGCGTTGCCCGGTCGCGCCAGGACCACTCAGTACCGTGGTACCACCTCCCTCCCGAAGATGACGACCGCAGTACGATGAAATGCGGCGGAACCGGGCCTAGCGTTCAGGTCATGACGAAACCTGATAGTCCACTGCGGATGCTCGGGGCGGCCGCCATGGCGCTGGCGACGGCGTTCGCTGTCGCCGCCTGCGGGGCGGGCGCCGGCACCGGTGCGGCGCCCGCCGGGGCCGGCTCGCACAGCGCGCACGCGGGCGGGGCGTCGGCTCCACCGCAGCCGCTGCGCGCCGGCGAGCGGTTCGTCGACCTGAAGATGGCCGAGTCCTACACGCCCGCGCCGCCGGAGGGCGGCGGCACGGACGAGTACCGGTGCCAGGTGATCGATCCGGCCCTGACCAAGACGGCTTTCGTGACCGGGACCCAGGTCACGCCGGAGAACGTCACCCTCGCGCACCACGCCATCGTGTACGCGGTGCCGCCGGGCGGCGCTGCCGCGGTGCGCGAGCAGGACGCGAAGACCCCCGGCCCCGGCTGGCAGTGTTTCGGCGGGACCGGCGTGAACGGCGCCGAAGTGGAACAGGGCGAAGCGGCGTGGGTCGACACCTGGGCGCCGGGCGCCACGGAGACGCTCTTCACCGAGGACGCCGGTTTCAAGCTGGAACCGGGCAGCTTGATCGTCCTCCAGATGCACTACAACCTGCTCGCGACCGACGGCAAGCCGGCCGGGTCGGACCGCTCGGCGGTGCGGTTGCGGCTGACGGACGGCACCCCGCAGACCCGGGAATTCGACACGTTGCCGCTCGACGCCCCGACCGATCTGCCCTGCACCGCCGAGGAGTCGGGTCCGCTCTGTGACCGGGCGGCCTCGATCGCGGACGTGACGAAGCGGTTCGGACCGGAGGTCGGCGGCACCGCGGACCAGCAGCTGGAGGAGTGCGGCCAGAGCGCGCCGAAGCCCGGTGACACCCAGACCTGTGACCACAAGGTGGAGGCGCCGATGACGCTGTTCGCCGGCTTCGGCCACATGCACCTGCTCGGGCGGGCCATCAAGGTCGAACTCAACCCCGGCACGCCGGACGCCAAGGTCGTGCTGGAGGTGCCGCAGTTCGACTTCGACAACCAGCGGCTGGTGAAGCTGCCGTCGCCGGTGGAGATCGGTCCGGGGGACACGCTGCGGGTGACGTGCACGCACGACGCGGGGCTGCGCAAACGGCTGCCGCAGCTGAGCAAGCTGCCGCCGCGCTACGTGGTGTGGGGCGACGGCACCAGCGACGAGATGTGCACCGGCATCATGACCGTCTCCCCCCGGAAGTCCTGACGAGCGCCGGACGTGTGTGAGCTCCCTGCGCTCACACACGTCCGCACTGCACCGGGACTCTCCTTGCCACACCTGAAAGGCGGCTTCTCTTGTCCTCCACGCCTTCCCTCGGCGAACCAACGCCACGGGCCGATGCGTCACTGCGGACACCGGTCTGGGCGCTCCTGCCGCTGCGCGTCTTCCTCGGCGGCACCTTCCTCTACGCAGGCCTCTCCAAGATCCTCGACACCCACTACCTGGACCACACCTCACCCCTCGGCGTGCGCGCTCAGATGCTGCACGCCGCGACAACCTCCCCGATCGGCCCGCTGGTGTCGTTCGCCGCCGAGCACCCGACCGTCGTCGGCCTGGTCATCGCCTTCGGCGAGGTCGCGGTCGGGCTGGGTGCTCTGCTCGGGCTGTTCACCCGCGTCGCCGCACTCGGCGGCTTTCTCCTCGCGCTGGGCTTCTTCCTGACCGTGAGCTGGACGACCCGCCCGTACTACTTCGGCGCCGACATCGTCTTCGCCGCCGCCTGGACCCCGCTGCTGGTGGCCGGCGACGCGGGCCTGTTCTCCACGACGGACCGCCTGCGCGCCGCGATCCGCCGTCGTCGCCCGCCGGACCACGCCCCGGACGACGCCGAGCGGCGCATTCTGCTGTGGGGCGGACTGATCACCGCGACGGCCGCTGCCGTCGGCGGCGGCATCATCGCGCTCACCCGGCGCACCACCACCAACCCGGACCCAAGCCGGCCGGCCGAGCCGGAAACGAACTCCGGGACGGTGATCGCCGCGGTCTCCGCCGTCGCCGTCGGTTCGTCGACGAGGTTCACCGCACCGAACGGTTCCGCCGCATACCTGTTGCGCCCCTCGACCGATACTTTCATGGCGTTCCTCGCCACCTGCACCCACCAGGGCTGCCCCGTGACACCCGCCGGCTCCGGCTTCCGCTGCCCGTGCCACGGCTCAACTTTCGACGGCACCGGCCAAGTCACCGGCGGGCCGGCCACGAAACCCCTGACCACCGTGCCGGTGCGGGTCGTCGACGGGCAGGTCACCACCGCCTGACCGGCTCGGGTGCGGCCGGACATCCTCGACGTGGGGGCCGCGGAACGGCAGCCGGCACTGGCCGCACTCCCGCGGGACTTCATCGCCGATCCGGCTCTGCCGGCCCATGACCTGCACGACGGGTGCATGGCGCTCGCCGGTCAGCGACCGGCCACAGTGGACCGGGCGGTACTGCTCTGTTCCCTGGCGGAGGAGCTGGTGCCGGCTACGCGGCCGTGGTGGTCCGAGACCTGCGCGCCGGCCTCGTCGCCCGGATCAGGACCGTGCTGGACGGCTGGAGCGATCTGCCGGCGCACACTGCTCAAGGCCACGATGCCGGTGAAGCGAGGCGGGCCGCATGGGTGCTCCGCCAGGCCGCCGGGCTGAATCTGCCCCGGACCCGGTTCGCGGTGCGGGTCGTGCCGCACGTGCCCGGCCCCGTCGGTGACCTTCCGGCTCGGCATCGACGTCGGCGACCGCGATCCGGAAGTGGTCGCCGGCGACGTCATCGCGCTGTTGCGCGCCTCTGATCCGAGGGAGACGGTCGAGATGGTGGGTGCCGACAGCAAGGCCGGAGCCGAGCACTTCGGCCTCGTCCACCGCCCGTCGACCCTCGGGTTCCACTGATCCGCCCGCGGGTGTCGCAGGTGGTGCGGCACCCGCGGGCGGCGGGAACACCCCTACCGTTCCGCGATGACGCGCTGGTGGATGCCGGTGACCGCGTAGCGGGCCGAGTCGATGGCGCCCGCCTGCCACGCGATGAAGTAGGAAAGCCAGTCGCCGGCGAAGTAGACCCGGCCGGCGGGTTGGTTGAGCAGCGCGTACTCACCGGTCGTGCGGGACGGCCAGCCGACCCAGCCGCCCTCGATGTCCGGGATCTTCTGCCAGGCCACGGAGAACGCGCTCGCCAGCTCGGTGCGGTACTTCTCGCCGTGGATCTTCACGCCCTGCGCGACGGCCCGTGTCGTGCGCTCGGGGTGGGCGAGGTTGCCGTAGGCAGTCGCGTTCGCGCCGGTGTTGTAGTAGCCGACGAGCACGCCGCGATCGCCGTGGTAGCCGTAGGACGGGTACCAGACGTGCGCGAGGTCCAGGTCGGTTTCGGTGATGCCGCCGTAGATCCGGTCGTCCTGCTCCCACCAGCGGCGGCGGTACTCGAGGCCGATCTTGCCGACCGGGGTGGCGACCGGGTACCGCAGCGCGGCCGTGACCTTCGGGTCGAGGTTGGTGGGCACCCGAGCCATGACGTGCGGCGGGAGCGCGGCGACGCAGTAGTCGGCGCGCACGGCGGTTTCCTTGCCCCGCTTGTCCTTGTAGACAACTTCGACGCCGCGCGGTCCGTCGGTCAGCTTCGTCACCGCGGCGCCGAGCCGCACCTTGTCGCCCAGCAGGCGGTACAGGGCCGTCGGGATCGCGTCCATGCCGCCGACCGGCTGCAGCATGGTCATGGCCTGGTCGTAGCCGAACTCGAAGGAGAAGTACCGGCCGACCTGGCTCGCGAGCACGGCGGACAGCGACGGCGGCGGCCCGAGCACCGTGCCGGCCTGCTCCGCCGCGCCCGGTTCCACCGAGTAGCCGCGGCGGCTGGTGCCGGTGTAGGTGTAGCCCGCAGCCTTGTCGCCGATCGAGCCGAAGCCGGACAGGAACGTGAGCAGCCGGTCTTTGTCCTCGGAAGACAGCCGCTGGTCGAGCGTGCCCTGGTCGAGCGCCTTCGCCAGCAGCTCCGAGACGTACCCGTACACGTCGGCCTTGGCCGTCCGGTACTGCTGGGGCGCGACCCCCGACTGTTCGTTGTAGATGAGCGCGTTGGCGTTCTGGTTGACGAAGATCTCGAGTGGCACGCCGAGCTCGCGGCAGTAGTCGAGCGTGATGTGGGACTGTGGCAGGCGTGCCGGTCCGGCGTTGAGGTACTGGCCCTTGGCGAAGCGGGCGGTCTGGGTGTTGCCGTCGAGGTCGGTCGCACTGGTGCCGCCGCGCACTGTCCAGTTGCGACCGCCGACGCGGTCCTTGGCTTCGAGGACGGTGCAGTCGTAGCCGGCCTTGCCCAGCTCGTAGGCCGTGACGAGCCCGGCGACGCCCGCCCCCAGGATCACGACCTTCTTGCCCCGCTTGCCGGCCGGCAGGTCGCCCGGGGTGGGTGGCCGGTAGTCGGGGGTCGCGAGCGCTTCCGGTGCGGCGACGAGCCCGAGCGCCTGCATCGACTCGAACATCACGCCCGCGCCCCCGGCCATGCCGATGGAGCGCAACAGTGTCCGGCGCGTCACGTTTGCCGTCATGGAACTCCTTCTCGATCGGTCCGAAAAAGGAGCTTTGTTGATGTTCGAGCCACTTCCGGTGACGGTCTTATGTCGTACTCGTTGGTAAGTACCCGACCGCGGGATGGCTCAGGTGATCTCCGCGTCACGGCGCCATGAGCGCTCGGTGGTGACGCTCGATCAGTGGCATGAAAGTGCTTTGGTGTATTCGGTGTAGCGGCCTGATCGGTGTGGCCGATACCGCGATGGGCACCACATCAGCCTGGTCCGGCCGTCTCGAGCAGCCAAGACGCGGCCACCGCGGCCCCGTCGGTCCGCATCTCGGCCGCGACCGCCCGGGCCCGGGCAGCGGTTTCCGGTGCCAACGCCCGATCGAGCGCCCTCGACAGCGACTCGACCGTCGGCGTCGGGCCTTCGTGGGCCACCCCGATGCCCAGCTCGGCCACCCGCCCGGCCCAGTACGGCTGGTCCACCATCTGGGCGACGACCACCTGCGGCGCGCCGGCCCGCGCGGCCACCGTCGTCGTGCCGGCGCCGCCGTGCTGCACCACCGCGGCCATCCGCGCGAACAGGGCGTGCAGATTGACCTCGCCGACCGCGCAGCAGTCCGCGCCGTCGTCGATCAGCGACAGATCGGCCCAGCCCCGCCCGACGACCACCCGGCGCCCCCGGGCCCGGATCGCCTCGATGGCCACCTCGGCGACGTCGGCCGGGGCACGCATGCTGCCGAACCCGACGTACACCGGCGGGTCACCGGCATCGAGGAACGCCTTGACCTCGTCGGGCAGCGGGCGGTCGTCCGGCAGGATCCACGCACCGGTCTGCCCGACGTCGAGGTCCGACGGCTCGGGCCACGGCGCCAGCACCGGATCCGCGGCCAGCCAGGGCCGGTCGGTCAGGACGTGGCCGCGGACGTCGTCGACGGCGGGCAGTCCCATTGCCGCCCGGTGGGCGTTGAGCGCGGCGCCGAACACCGCGTTGTAGTTGCGGGCATCCAGCTCCCACCGCGCCGCGTGGCCGGTCACCTCGGGCGGGAACGGCCGCTCCCCGAACGGCACCGGCGAATGGTGCGGCGAGGGCAGGATGACCGGGCAGTAGCTCGCATACCGGTAGCGCAGCCCCAGTTTCTCGGCCACCGACCGCGCCGCCACCGGCATCAACCCGGCCGCCACCAGCACGTCACACCCCTGCGCCGCCGCGGCCAGCGCGTCGAACTGCGCGGCGATCAGCTCCGCGACGCGCCGGGCGCGGTCGCCGGCCGGCGGTGGCGTCGCCCCGTGCAACACCGGTCGCACCGGCCAGCCGACCGGGATCAGCTGCACCCCGACGGCGGCCAGGCGTCCCGCAAAATCGGGCGGCGCGCACACCCGCACCTGCGCGCCCAGTTCCCGTGCGCGTACGGCCAGCCCGACCAGGGGCTCGACGTCCCCGCGCGACCCGTAGGTCGACAACAACACGCGCACGCGGCCACTCCCTTCGCCGCCCGCCATTCTGGCGACGGGAGGGGGATCGTGGGCCCGCAGTTCTACCGACGACCGCCCGCGCCGGGCGATTCTCAGAGAGCTCTGAGATCCGGTCGCTAGCGTGCGGCGGTACGTATTCGCGCCGGTTTCAGGAGGGATTCAGTGAGAGTGATGATTCGGATCGCCAGATCGGTGCTCGTCCTGGCCTCGGTACTCCTGTCGTCCCTGGTCGGCACATCCGTCGTCGCGTCGGCGCAGACGGCAGCGCAGACCGGGACGTGGCATCTGGAGCAGTTCGACCGGACCAGCCGCTTGTGCGTTCAGTACAGCCCCGAGGGGAGTACCCGCGCTTCGTACTTCATCTTCGTGGTGAGCGGGACGTGGACCACCGACCTCAGGTTCGGGATGCGCGACCTGCCTCCCGGCTGGATCGCCACCGAGTTCCACCTCCCACCGGGCTCGAACCTCCGCAACCCCGACGGCTCGATCAACGTCAACGGGTTCGTCGGCGTGCAAGGACCCGCGTCGGTGCCGATGGCGACTTACCACGCACACATCTGGGTGTCGGACGGGACCGTCACCGAAACCCTCCCGACCGACATCGTGGTCACCACCGAGTCCTGGGTGGACTGCATGAACCGGGGGTGAATCCCCGGGGGACACGGGCGGCGGTCACCGCCCGTGTCCCGGCGTCGCCGCTACGAAACGCGGTGGAAGGTGATCGTGAAGCCGGTGCAGGAGGCGCACTGGTACATCGTCTGGTTGCCCGGCTCGGTGTCCTGTTTGGACCACGCGTACGCCTTGGGGCAGTGCGACTTGATCGCGTCGCTGTAGCTCGTGGGCGCGTCGCGGTTCGGGTTCACGCAGTTGATCAGCGTGCCGGACGGGGAGTACTGCCGGTTCGCGGCCGGGCAGTAGGGCAGCAGGTTCTCCGGGCAGCCCGCCGTGCCGCACGACGCTGAACCCGGCGGCACCGTCGCGTTGACCGGCTCGATCGTGATCGGGACGGAGAACGCGTTGACGTAGCTGACGTCGTACCACGGGGCGAGGCCGTCGGCGGTGTCGAAGTTGAACTCGGCCAGGCTGGCCGGCTGCTCGCCGGTCGCGCAGTGGTCGGCGTAGCCGCCGCAGTCGCCGACCAGGCAGTGGAAGTCCCGGCCCGAGGTGCCCGTGCACCCCTGGCGGGCGAAGAACTTGCCCCGCCAGTGGCCGGGCGCGGACGCTTCGGGGATCGTGACGGTCGCCGACTGCCCGTCGGCCAGCGTCGGCAGGCTCGCGAAGTTGACCGACCCGTCGGCGTTCACGGTGCTGCCCAGCCAGAGGGTCTGGCCGGTGCGGTTGACGAACGTCACCGTGTGGTTGCCCGCCGCGGTGGCCGGGTTCGCCGGCGAACTGACGGTCAGGGCGACGACGATCGCCGCGGCCGTGGCGAGGAGCCGCTTGAACATGCGCAATGGACCTCCGTTCGGTTCCGGTGCGGGTGGGGGATCAGCCGGCGGCCCGGTAGGCGACGCCGCCGGTGTTCGGGGTGGTCCCGGTGTAGAGACCGGTCGGGGTGGTCGACGTCGACAGCGAGAACCAGGCGTAGCGCTCGACGAACGACAGCCCGTTCAGCATCGCCGTGGACCGGCTGATGAAGTCGGCCTGCTCCGCGGCGGACGGGTAGCGCGGGGTGGAGCCGGAGAAGTCGATCAGCGCGTACTCGGTGACCCAGATCGGCCGGTGGTAGCGGTTGTACACCGCTTGCAGGTACGACTGCAGCTGCCCGGTGGCGGCGGTCGAGAAGTCGCCGCCGTACCAGTGCAGCGGGATGAAGTCGACGCGGTAGCCGCGCGCCGCCGCGCCGCTCATGAACCGGTCGAGCCAGCCGCCGGGGGTGTCACCGCCGTAGGCGACGGCCGGCGCGCCCAGCCGCAAGCCCGTCCCCTGCAGCTGTGGCCAGAGGTCGAGCGCGGTCTCGACCGACATCTCCGCCTGTCCGGCCAGATCGGGTTCGTTGAACGCGAGCAGGGTCGTCCCGGACGCCTTCGCCTGCTGCAACTGGGCCTGGGTGACGGAGCCGCGGCCCCAGATCATCGGGACGAACTCCGTCCCGGCCGGTGCGGTGATGCCCTGGGTGTCGGCGGCCCAGGTGTAGAACCACCGGGCGCCGACGTCGGCGAGTGCGGTGGTGACGCCGGGAAAGGCGGCCGCGCTGACGCCCTTCTTGGTGCCGGCCGCGGTCGCCGGGGCGGCCGGTCCTCCGGCGACGAAGACGGCCACGACGGTCGCGAAGAGCAGAATCCGCTTGAGCTGGTTCATGCCGTTTCTCCGGTGTGCCGCCGGGTCACGAGCGGACGAACGACCAGGTCACCGGGATGTTGCCCAGGCCGGGGTCGGCGAGCTGGGCGAACGCCGGTGCGCTGAGGTCGATGTGTGCGCTGTCGCAGCTCGGGCACTTGTCGACGACGGGCACGGTGATGGTCCGGCCGTTGTAGGAGACCCGGATGGACACGCCCCGGCACAGCGGGTCGTTGTTCGGGTTGGCCGTGGTCCAGTACGCGGCCGGCGCCGCGACGAGCATTTGGGTGGCGGCGTTGATCTGCGTGCCGCAGGCGCCGAAGCCGGCGTCGTTGTAGTAGGTGGCGCGCCCGTTGACCGGCTGGTCGAAGGGAATGTCGGCCCACGCCGTACCGGTCATCGTCAGGGGAAGCGCGGCAGCGGCGGCCAGCACGGCGAGCGACTTGGTGGTCTTGCGCATTTTCCGTCCCTTTCCCTCTTGGTGCGGACATACTGGTGCCCGAGCTGGGCTTATCGGTTCTTCCGGGTGGCGACAGCGAATTCGGAACCGTCACCGTTTTTCGCGTGGTGCCGCGCCAGATGATACTGGGCCGCGCAATACCGCGCCATGACACAGAATTGTCCGGACGACATCCGTTGTCAACGTTGACAACGGACGGCCACCGAGCGGGTCCGGTCACCTCGCCCTCGACCCGGCCGGAGGTGAGGAGCGGTCCTTTCCTCGAGGAAATCGCAAGGAAAGGACCGCCGTTCTTCAGGTGTGACGCCCGGCTACCGGACCACAGCGGCGGTCACTTGCGCGACCTCGCCGAGGCCGCGTCCCGTGCGGCGACGTCGTGGGCGCGGTGGTCCGTGCCTGTCGTCCGCGCGGCCCGCACGTCGTTGACACAGCCGGGAACGTCGGCGACGGAGTAGCAGTTGTCGGGCCGGTTCCCACTCACCACAGCCCCGTTGACCAGCGTGACGTGCGCGCTCAGGGTGTCGATGCCACCGCCGGAGGCGGGGAGGGGGAGGTAACCCGATCCCGGCTCTCCCGCGGCGTTGCCGGTGACCGTTCCGCCGTCGAGGGTGAGGGTGTCGTGGAACACGGCGAGTCCGCCGCCGCTGCCGCCGAAGCCGGCCCAGCCGAGGTATCCGCCGGGCCCCGGGACACCGGCGTCGCCCCCGCGACCCGCCTGGTTGCCGGTGATCTTGGTGGCGGTGACGGTCGGGTTCAGCGGCTCGTCCTGGTCGGCGGACATGAACAACCCGGCGCCGGTACCGCCACTGCCGCCGTCTCCCGAGCCGCCGCCGTTCGCGCCACCGGAACCGCCCGGAGCGCCGCCGCCTGTGGTGTTGCCGGTGAAGCTGCTACCGGTGACCCTCAGGACGGTGCCGCTGGTGAGGTCGATGCCGCCACCGAAACCACCCGAGCCGCCTCGGCCGCCCGGCTTCGTACCCGTGCCGTTGCCGCCCCGGCCACCGCCGCCGGTGGTGTTCCCGGTGATCCAGCTGTCGGTGATCGTCAGCGTCACCGGGGTGAAGGAGTACGAGGCGATACCCCCGCCGAAACCACCGAGCCCGCCGCGGCCGGCGCTGGTGGTGGCGGTGGCGTCGGCACCGGGAGCGGCCGTCCCGGACGTGTTGCCGGTGATGACGCTGTCGGTGATGGTCAACGGGCCCCAGTTCCGGATGCCACCGCCGGAACCGCCCCCGGCCCCTTCGCCGTAGGAGTCGGTACCGGCGCCGTCGCGCGCGTGGCCGCCGGTGATCGTGACCTTGTCGAGGGTCAGCTCACCCCAGTTGTCGATGATCCGGAACTGGGGCGCGTCCTGGGCCCGGGCGATGGTGGCGTGGTTGCCGTTGATGGTGAGCTTCCCGTTGATGGCGGGCAGCCCGGTGCCCGAGGGGACATCGGCGGGCGAGGTGAGGGTGTAAACGCAGTCCGGCGCCAGTGACAGGGTGTCCGCGGCGGCCGAGGCGCCGGCCGCGGCGACCGCCTGGACCAGCGCGGCCGGATCACAGGGCACGTCGATGTCGGCGGCTTGGGCCGGTGGCGCGGCCAGGGTGAGTGCCCCCAGCGCGGTCACCGCCGCGGCGGGGACGACGGATCTTCTTCGGGATCCAGCAGACAGCGGCATCAAGAGACCTTCCAGGTCGGCGGATTGGCGTGAGTACTGATCCCGTCAATTATGATCCACATCGCAAGGCAATTATTGTCAAGCGACCATTTATCGCAATTACCGGAGCAAGTTTCCGGCCGCCGGTTGAACATTTGACGAAGCGGCGGCACCGGATGGACCGCACCCGACGCGCAGTTCGGCGAACTGCATGCGTGCCTCGCCTCGGGGTCGTTGCTCAGCCGGGTGCCGACGACGCGCACGTGCCGCGCGGTCGTGGCGGGGAACGTGAAGACCTGCCCGGTGGCGTCCGGGCGCTCGAACCCGGTCCGGCCGGGCGATCCGGCGATGGCGGACGGCGCGGTGGTGACGGCGTCGGCAGCCCGAGCAGGCCGGTACTGCGTGCCCGGGCGGTGAGCCCCGCTGGGAGAATGCGGGCGGGTGCGTCGTGGCCGGGTGGCCGGGCGGCGGAGGTCCGTGGCGGGCGAAAGGCGGGTCGTACAGTGGGCATGAGTCCGCGGGAGGAGCAGAACCGGCGGTTGCTGCGGGCCCGGGACGCCATGGACCGCGACTTCGTCAAACCGCTCGACGTGCCCGCGCTCGCCCGGGTCGCCCTGATGTCGTCCTCCCACTTCACCCGGGAATTCCGGGCGACGTTCGGTGAGACTCCGCACCGCTACCTCCAGCGGCGGCGGATCGAGCGGGCGATGGCGCTCCTGCGCACTACCCCGGCGACCGTCACCGAGGTCGCCACCCGGGTCGGGTTCGAGAGCCTGGGGACGTTCAGCCGGACGTTCCACGCGGTCGTCGGCCTTTCCCCCACCGGGTACCGGGCCCGGGCACGGCCGCTGGACGCTCCCGTGTGCTTCGTCAAGGCGTGGACCAGACCGAGCGGTCCCGGCCACGGTCGTTTCGGATAAGCCGCCCGAGCTGCCGCGGCCATAGGGTGCGGGTCATGTTCAACCGCATCCGGATCACCTCCGTCTACGTTCTCGACCAGGACGAAGCCCTCGACTTCTACGTCGGCAAGCTCGGGTTCGAGGTCGACACCGATGTCGACCTCGGGTTCATGCGCTGGCTGACGATCAGGCTGCCCGCCGACCCCGGGCGCGAACTGCTGCTGGAGGTGCCCGGTCCGCCGGCACTCGGCGACGAAGTCGCCGCGCAGGTGCGTGACCTGGTGACCAAGGGCGCCATGGGTGTCGCGGCGATCCTCACCACCGACGACTGCCGGAAGACGTACGACACCCTGGTCGCGAAGGGTGTCGAATTCACCGAGACACCGACCGAGCAGCCCTACGGCATCGACTGCGCCCTGCGCGACCCGTTCGGCAACCACCTCCGCATCACCCAGCCGGTCGACGGCCCGGTGGAGATCACCGACGCGGACCGCGAGCGCTGGGGCGGTCCGACCGGGTAACCGCAGCGTTCGCCGAGCGGCAGGCACGTCACGGCTTCACCGGCGGCCTCGACCCAGGCGATCCCGCCCGGCCGCTGAGCAACCGAGCGTTCGCCGAATCGCTCGTGCTCGCCGACGGCACTGCCCTGCTCGCCTGGATGAACGAGGTCGCCGGCGACCCGGGTTCCCGGGCCGGGGAACTCGAGAGGGGCGTGGGGGCAAAGAGGGGCATGACATCGTTGCGTTCTGTCGGAGACAGCGATCCGCCGGTGGTGGGGTTGCCGGGTTCGGATGCGGAGTTGGTGGCCGGGGATGCCGAGCAGTTCGGGGTGTTGTTCGACCGGTATGCGGGGGCGTTGCACCGGTACTGTGCCGGCCGGGTCGGCGCCGGGGTGGCGGAGGACGTCGTCGCCGACGTGTTCTGCCTGGCGTTCAAGCAGCGGGACCGGTACGACGCCGGCCGGGTGAACGCCCTCCCCTGGCTGTACGGGATCGCCACCAACCTGTTGCGGCGGCGGTGGCGGCAGGAGGTCGCGCGGTATCGCGCCATGGCGAAGGTGGTGCCGCCTCTCGCCGGGGGTGACGAGCCCGCGCTGCGGGCCGTCGAGCGCACCCATGCCGCCGAGTACGTGCAGCTGATCAGTTCGGCGCTCGAACAGATGCCGCGTCGGCAGCGGGATGTGCTCCTGCTCTTCGCGTTGGCGGACCTGGACTACGGCGAGATCGCCACCGCGCTCGGGATTCCGATCGGGACCGTGCGTTCCGCGCTGCACCGGGCCAGGAAACGGCTGCGTGACGTCCTGCCCGCCCACGCCGACGTATCCGCCTCCCGGGAGATGACCTCATGAGCACCCAGCAAGCACCGGACGAGCAGTACGAGATCACCCTGCTCCGGTCCGTCCTCGACACCCCTGCCCCGGACAACGGCAGCCTCGCCAGGATGCGCGCCAAGGCCCTCCGGTCGATGCAGGCTCCGCCGGCACCCCGCCACCGGGGGCGCATGGTGCTCGCCGCCGCCTCGGTCACGCTGGTCGCGGGCCTGGGCATCGCCATCGCCGTGCAGCCGACCGGCGGCGACTCGACCGCACTGCCGACCAGCGGCGACCCGACCGCGCTGCCGACCAGCGGCGGCCCGGCCCGGCCCGGCACCCCCGCCCCGCTCGTCGGCGCGGACACCCCGGCTCGCGAGGCACTGATCACGCTCGCCGCGCACACCGGTGACCTCCGGCCGCTGGCGGTCCGGCCCGGCCAGTTCGTGTACTCGCACATGCGCGGTCAGGGCATGCACGGGATCCCGGTGGGCGCGGACGGCGAGGCCCAGGTGGTCTCGGAGGACGAGACCAAGGCGTGGTTCGCGGCGGACGGGCTGCGGACGGTGCGCATGGAGCTGGCGACCAACCTCAACGCTCGCCCGTGGACGGACGCGGACGCGCGCAAGCTCGCCGACAACGGCAAGTCCCTGCCGAAGCCGCACACGCAGGTGTACCCGAACCCGAACGGTGATCCGAAGGAACAACTGCCGGTCAGCGAGCCGAAGGAACCGGGCGTCGACCACCCCACGCTGTCCTGGGTGGCGAGCCTGCCCACCGACCCGGAGCGGCTGCTGGCGGTGTTCCGGGCCGCCGCGGGCACGAACACCAAGCACGACGCCGACTACCTGACCTTCAAGACGGCCGCCAGCTTCGCCGCCCGTGCCGACGCGTTGCTCACGCCGGCCGTCCGGACGGCGTTGTACCAGGCCATCGCCCTGCTGCCGGGCATCGAGCGGGCGCCGGGCCAGGTCGACCTGACCGGCCGCGCCGGCGTGGCCATCGGGCGGAACGGGGAAGGCTTCCGCAGCGAAATCATCCTCGACCCGGTGACCTCCAGGGTGCTCGGCACCAGGATGGTCGCGACGGCCGGGGCCGACGTGCCGGCCGGGACCGTGATCGCCTGGTCCAGCACCGACCAGGTGGTCGTCGACTCGGTGGGAGCGACCTCGTGACGCGTCCGACCCGGCGACGCCTCGGCCACGCGGCGCTGGCCGTCGTCGCGCTCGCCGCCGTGGTCTCGCCACCGGCGGCGGCCGCGAACGGCATCACCGCCACCGCACCGGCCCGGCCGGCCGGGAAAACCGTCACCCTCGTCACCGGCGACCGGGTGACGCTCACCGGCCGGGACGGCATCCGGGTGCGACCCGCGCCGGGCCGCGAACACGTCGGTTTCGAGCAGCGGATCGACGAGAACGGCCACAGCGTGGTCGTACCCCGCGACGTCGCGGCGCTCGTCACGGGCGGACAGCTCGACCCGCGGCTGTTCGACATCTCGGCACTCGTCGAGGCCGGCTACCACGACGAAGCCCGGCGGGACCTGCCCCTGGTGGTCACCCACACCGGCGGCGGCCTCCGCGCCGGGCTCGCGGCCCTCGCCGGCGGCCACGAGCTGCCCAGCATCGGAGCCACGGCGATCCGCCCGGCCAAGGACGCGGTGTCCTCGGTGTGGGCGGCGCTGGACGCCGGGGGCGCGACGACGCTGTCACCGGGCGTCCGGCGGGTGGCGCTCGACGGCCCGGTGCACGCCGACCTGGAGCGCAGCGTGCCGCAGATCGGTGCGCCGCAGGCCTGGCAGGCCGGGTACACCGGCCGCGGCACGACCGTCGCCGTCCTCGACACCGGCATCGACGCCACGCACCCGGACCTCGCCGACGCGGTGGCCGGGACCAGGGACTTCACCGGGAGCCCCGGCGGCAGCGACGACCGGGCCGGGCACGGCACGCACGTCGCGTCGATCATCACCGGCAGCGGAGCGGCGTCGGACGGCCGGTTCCGGGGCGTCGCTCCCGATACCCGGCTCCTGGTGGGGAAGGTGCTCGACGACAACGGCGACGGTACCGAGTCCTCGGTCGTCGCGGGCATGGAGTGGGCGGCCGCGCAGGGGGCCGACGTCGTCGCGATGAGCCTGAGCGGGTCGGTGGCCGGCGGCAAGGACCCGAGCGTGGACGTCCTGTCGGAGGCGGTGAACCGGCTCACCGCGCAGTCGGGCGCGCTGTTCGTGGTCTCCGCCGGGAACAAGGGTCCGCGCGCCGGGTCGGTCGGCAGCCCCGGCGTCGCGGACGCCGCGCTGACGGTCGGGGCGGTCGACGGCGCCGACGCGCTGGCCGAGTTCTCCAGCCGTGGCCCGCGCGCCGACGGTGCCATCAAGCCGGACATCACCGCGCCGGGGGTGGGCATCGTCGCCGCCCGCGCGAAGAACGGGCACCTCGGAACGCCCGTCGACGACGAGTACACGGCCATGTCCGGCACGTCGATGGCGGCACCGCACGTGGCCGGCGCGGCGGCGATCCTCGCCGGGATGCACCCGGACTGGGACGCGGCGCGGCTGAAGTCCGCGCTGATGGGCAGTGCCGCGCCCCGCGACGGGGCGACGGTGTACGAGCAGGGCGCCGGCCGGGTAGACGTCGCGCGGGCGGTCGGCCAGCCCGTGCTGGCCACCCCGGCGAGCGTGTCCCTCGGACAGGCACGGTGGCCGCACGGCGACGACAAGCCGATCCCGACGGTCCTCACCTACGTGAACACCGGCACCACCGCGGTCACCCTGGACCTGGCCGTGGCCGTGCGCGACGAGGCCGGGAAACCGGCGCCCGCCGGGATGTTCACCGTGGCGCCGCGCACCCTCGAGGTCCCCGCGGGCGGGCAGGCCACCGCGACGCTGACCGCGGACACCGCGGTCGACGGCCCGGACGGCACCTACGGCGGGGCGGTCGTCGCCACCGGCGGCGGCAACGTGGTCCGCACCCCGCTCGGCCTCCAGCGGGAGGCCGAACACCACGACGTCAAGCTGGACCTCCTCGACTGGCAGGGAAAACCGGCACAGCGCGCCGAGTACCGTTTCGTCGGCCTCGACCAGCCCTCGGCATACCTGGCCACCGTGACGGCCGGGTCGGCTGTCGTCCGGCTGCCACCCGGCCGGTACTTCTTCCACGCCACCATCCTCGGCCGGAACGCCGCCAACGAGCTGATCCGGGCGCTGTTCGCCGAACCGGAGATCACCGTCACCGGCGACAGCGGGATGGTCGTCGACGCCCGGGACGCCAAACCCGTCGGTGCGAAGGTCGACCGGCCGGACGCCGGTGATTCCGAGACGATCCAGTCGTTCCTGCGCACGACGTCCTTCGGCGAGACGGGCTTCCGCGACTTCGGTTCGTTCGACAAGGTGTGGGTGCGGCCCTCGGCCACGAGCGCGCCCGAATTCACCTACACCGCGGAGGGGCTGCTCGCCCGACGCGACGGGCAGGGCGGCTTCACCGGCAGTCCGTACCTGTACCACCTCCGGTGGGCGGAGCAGGGCCGCGTGCCGGCCGGGCTCGTGCGGCACTTCGCCGACCGCGACCTCGCCGCCGTCCGGTCCACGCACGCCGCGAGCGGCAGCGGGGAGATCGGCGAACGCGACTACACGGTGCGGGCGCCGCTGCCGTTCACGCTCCAGGAGTACTACAGCCCCGACACGCCCTGGGAGCGCTTCTTCGGCAAGCCCATGGAAAAGCCGCTGTACGAGTGGTACACGCAGACCGTGCCGAAGACGTTCCGGCGGGGCGAGTCCATGGCCGAACAGTGGAACACCGGGGTGTTGGGGCCGGCTTTCCCGCGGTATCCGGGTTCTCCGGCGGAATGGGCGGGCCGGACCGGTGACACGGTGTACTTCGACGTGTGGCCGTTCAGCGACCCATCGTCCGGCCACTATGGACAGTCGGTGACCGGCTCCGCGGAAACCGTGCTGTACCGGGGAGACGAGCGGATCGGCACCCAGCCGTGGGTGGGCTACACCGAGTTCGACGTGCCACCAGGGGAGAGCGCGTACCGGTTGCACAGCGAGTCGGAGCGGAGCGGCACGGCCGAGCTGTCCACGAAGGTCACCGCGGACTGGACGTTCCGTTCGGGCACCGTGCCGGGAAGCCAGGTCCGGCCCGTCCCCATGATGGCGGTGCGGTTCGCGCCGCGGCTGGACGACCACAACCGCGCCCCGGGAGGTGTGCCGTTCGTCGTTCCGGTGCGGGTGGAGCACACCGACGAGCAAGCCCGCATCACCTCGCTGACGGTCCGGGTGTCGTATGACGACGGCGGCACCTGGCAGCCCGTGCCCGTGCAGCGCGGAGACGGACAGTGGCTGGCGGGCCTGCGCCACCCCGCCGGGGCCGCCTTCGTGTCGCTGCGGGCCACCGCGACCGACAGCGTGGGCAACACCGTCGACCAGACGATCATCCGCGGGTATCGGCTGAGATAGTCCCGATGCACGCGGGCGGCGATCGTGGGGGTAGGCCCGTAGCCGGTTGGCTACGGGCCTTTCCCGTGCTCCTGCTGCGAAGGGCCACGGCCCGCCGAACCGGGATCAAGTCCGGGAACGGGCGCTCAGACCGTCTGGAGCACCCACTTCTGGTCCTCGAAGTTCAGGCAGTCGAACTGGAACGCCCGTGAGCCGTTGAAGTTGTCGGCACCCCGGACGATGAGGCAACGCTGGGTGTACCAGTTCTGGATCTTGACGTACCGGCCGCCACTGTCCTCGTCGAAGATGTTCCAGTTCTGGTCCTCGTAGCCGGCGCAGTCGTACTGGAACGCCGGTGAACCGTTGACGTTGTTGGACCCCTGGATCGCGAGACACCTGCCGGTGTACGCGTTGCGGATCCGGCTCCGCCCAGTGGAGATCCGCTCGATGTTCCAGTGCTGGTCCGCCGCGCTGTCGATGCAGTCGTACTGGAAGGCCGGCGAGCCGTTGACGTTGTTGGCCCCCTGGACCGCCAGGCAGCGGCCGGTGTAGAGGTTGATGATCCTGGCGGACGCCAGGATGTTCACGTCGTCGGTCTTCGCCTGGACGGCGGGTGTCAGACCGAGAGTGAGAACGAGTGTCGCGAAGGCGACGAGAGCATGACGAAGCAAGGACATGGCAACCCCCCAGATGCTCTTTGACCAATGCCTTTGCAGGGTACACATCCGTCAACGCCGGCGCTAAGGGCGCCAAGACACGTGCCAAGCAAACGTCACATGAACGTCTGGCCGGAGGAGCGGCCGACGCCGCCTGCTCCCGCATCTACTATGGCGTGTGTGCCGGCGGGAACGACCACCTCTGTCGAGAGCCGGCTCGGGTGACGAGTGCTGGTGGCGAACCGCGGCGCTTCCGCAGCCGTCTTTACCATGTGGCGGTGCACCGGGGGCAGATGGCGTTGGCGGAGATGCTGGCAGGGCTGCGGAGCAGCCGCGGTCTCTCGCAGGAGCAGCTGGCGGAGCTGAGCGGGATCAGCGTCCGCGCGATCGGGGAGATCGAGCGGGGCGCCACCCGGCGTCCGCAGCGCGAAACGCTGCGTGCGCTCACCGGGGCGCTGGGCCTGACACCGGAGGAGCAGGAGGCGTTCGCCCGGAGCGCCCGGACGGCGCCGCCGCCGGACACCCGGCGCAGGCGGACGGCGGTCCGGCCGGCGCTGCCCGCGCCGGTCACCTCGATCGTCGGCCGGTCCGAGGATCTCGCCGCGGTGCTCCGGCTGGTCCAGGATCCGCCGGTGCGGCTGGTCACGATCACCGGCACCGGCGGGGTCGGCAAGACCCGCCTCGCGCTCGAGGTCGGCTGGCAGGTGGCGAGCCGGTTCGATGCCGTGCACGGCCTCGACCTGAGCGCCCTGCGGGACGCCGACGACGTCCCGCAGGCGCTGGCCGAGTCCCTGCGGACGCCCGACCCGGCCGCGCTGCTCGGCGACGGGCGGTGGTTGCTGGTGCTCGACAGCTTCGAGCACGTGGCCGAGGCGGCCGGCACCGTGGGCACGCTGCTGGCCGGGTGCCCGGAGCTGACCGTCCTGGTCACCAGCCGGTCGCCGCTGCGGCTGCGCGGGGAACACCTCTGGCCACTGGCCCCGCTGTCCACTCCGGACAGTGACGACCCGGCGGACCTGGCCGGCAACGCGGCCGTCCGGCTGCTGGTCGAACGCACCGCCGCGGTCCGGCCCGGGTTCGCGCTCACCGGGGAGAACGCCGTCGCGGTCGCGGCGCTGTGCCGCCGTCTCGACGGCCTGCCGCTCGCCTTGGAGCTGGCCGCCGCGCGGCTGCGCACCCAGGCGCCGGCCCAGGTGCTCGCCCAGGTCCGCGACCTGCACGGCGACACCGTGGACCTGGCCGACCGGCACGTGAGCCTGCGCCGCACGGTCGAATGGAGCACGCGCGGGCTCACCGAGCCCGACCGGCGGTTGTTCGGCCTGCTGGGCGCGTTCTCCGGCGGCGCCGACCCGGTCGACGTCGAGGCCGTGCTGGGCGCACCGCCGCTTTCGCTGACCACGCTGGCCGCGCACAGCCTGGTCACCGTCACCGAACGGGCCGGCCACCCCCGGATCGGCATGCTGGACACCATCCGCGAGGTCGTCGAGGACCAGCTGACCGAAGGGGCCGATCGCGACGCGCACGCCGGGCACTTCCTGCGCCTGGTCCGCGACGGCGATCCCCGGCTGGGTGATGAGCAGGACAACGTCCGGGCCGCGATCCAGCAAGCCGTCGACGCCGCGCCTGCCCTGTTGGGCGTGGACACCGTGCGCGCGCTGACCAAGCACTACGTGGCCCGGGGGCGGTTCGCCGAGGGACGGCGGATGCTCACGGGCGCGGCCGGTGCCGCGCTCACCGAGCAGGCCCGCGCGTGGGCCTGGCACGGCGCCGCGGTCACCGCCAACGAGAGCGGCGACCCGGAGGCGGCGCTGGCGCTGGCCGCGTCGGCCGCCGAGGCGTTCGGCGCCGACCCGGACGGCCGGGCCGCGACGCTGACCCTGATCGGCAACGCCCACAAGTTCGCCGGCCGGTACGACGACGCCGCGGCCGCGTACACCGGCGTGCTGGACCAGGCGAGGACCATGGGCGACGCGCGCCGCGAGACGATCGCGCTGAACAACCTGGGCGCGCTGGCGCACGACCGCGGCGCATACGCCGAAGCGATCGAGTATCACGCCGCCGCGCTGCGCCGCAAGCGCGAGCTGGGCGACCGGCGCGGCGTCGCGGTGGCGCAGCTCAACCTCGGCGCCGTCCGGAACGACACCGGCGACCACGCCGGCGCGGCCACCCTGCTGACCGAGGCCGCCGCCACGTTCGCCGCTCTCGGCGAACCGGGCTCGGAGGCCTTTGCGCTCGCTCTGCTGGCCCAAGCCCAGGCCGGCCTGGCCCGCTGGGCCGACGCCACCACCACCGGCCGGCGGGCGCTGGAGCTGGCCCGGCGGGCCGAACACGCCCAGGCGACCGGGCTCGCGCTGCTCGCCCTCGGCGAGACGGCCGCCGCCGACGGCGACCTCGACGGCGCCGCCCGGCTGTTCCGCGAGGCGCTGACGTTCCCCATCGGCCTGCCGGACCAGGCCCGCGTCCGCGCGCACCCGGCGATGGCCGCGGACCGCTGATCGGCGGGAAACCGGTTCTGCCGGCTTTTCCGCCGGTTCGTCCTGGAGCCGGACACGCGCTGATCCCTAGGGTTCGCGCATGCTTCAGCTACCACGCGTGATCCGCACCGCCGTGCTGGTTCCGCTCGCGACCGCCGCCCTCGTGCTGACCGGGGCCGGGCCCGCCCACGCCGACCGGACCATCTACCCGCCGGTGAGCGGCGACGTGCTGGCCTGGCAGACCAACGAAGGCAGCTGGACCGGCGGCCCCAAGTGCGTGCAGGTCGACAAGGGACGTCTCGACGACTTCGCCCCGGTCGACCAGCTTTCGTGCGAGTACGGCAACAACCAGCGCTGGCGGATGGGGCAGGCCACGGACGACCCGGCCGTGTTCTGGCTGCAGAACGTGCGCACCGGCAAGTGCCTGGACGACTACGCCTACGGAACGAACCAGGGGAACCCCATCGTCCAGTACACGTGCCTGGTCGGCCCGAACCAGCAGTGGCGGATGCTCTGGGACTACTACAACGGCGTCGCGGAGTTCCAGAACGTGCACAGCGGACTGTGCCTTTCGGTGGACGGCATCAACACCGACAACTACCGCCGGCTGGTGCAGAACCCCTGCTACGGCTTCGTCAACGAACGGTTCCAGCCGGTCCTGCCGACCCGGTGAACCACGGTTTTCCCGTTTGAACAGAGAAAGGCAATGATGAGAAGTCAGAGAACCGGCTCGGTCGGACTCGTACTGTGCGCGGCGACCATCGCGGCGCTGGTACCGGGTGGCATGGGTGGCACCGCGGTCGCCGCCACCGCGCCCGCCACCACGTTGATCAGCGTCGGCGTCGACGGCAAGCCGGGCACCGGGGCGAGCGGGGAGCCGTCGGTCTCCGCCGACGGGCGGTACGTGGCCTTCCGGTCCTCGGCCCGGAACCTCGTCGGCGGCGACACCAACGGGGTCGACGACGTGTTCGTGCGGGACCGGGTGGCCGGGGTGACCACCCGCGTCAGCGTCGACCGCAACGGTGTCCAGGGGAACGGCGACAGCTGGGCACCATCCATTTCGGCCGATGGCCGTTACGTCGCGTTCGTGTCGTTCTCGACCAACCTGGCTCCGGGAGACACCAATCTGTCCTGGGACGTGTTCGTCCACGACCGGTTGATCGGGTGGACGAGCCGGGTCAGCGGCGGGTTCCTGGGTGCCGCGGGCAACGGCCACAGTTTCAACCCGGCGATCTCGGCCGACGGGCGCTTCATCGCGTACGACTCCTACGCCAGCAACCTCGTCGACCGCGACACGAACGGCGTCCAAGACGTTTTCGAGTACGACCAGCAGACGGACCGCACCATCCGGGTCAGCGTCGATTCGGACAGCCTCGAGGGCAGGAGGGCCAGCCAGCGGCCGTCGATCTCGGCCGACGGCCGCTACGTCACGTTCGAATCCGACGCCGTCCTGACGCGCACCGACACGAACCAGGCGACCGACGTGTACGTGCACGACAAGCTGACCGGGCTGACCGATCGGGTGAGCGTCAACGCCCACGGTGACCAAGGGCAAGGCGCCAGCAACTTCGCCACGATGTCGGCCGACGGGCGTTACGTCGCCTACCAGTCGGTCGCGGAGAACCTGCTGCCGAACCCGGGGGACACCAACGGCCAGGTCGACAACTTCCTCGTCGACCGGCAGACGTCGACGGTCACCCGGTTGAACGTCCTCTACACGGGCGCGGAGGACTACGCCGGCACCACCCAGGGCGTCCGCCCGTCGATCTCGGCCGACGGCCGGTACACGGCGTTCGACTCCTTCGCGTGGCGGCTCGTGCCGTTCGACCGCAACAGCGTGTGGGACGTGTTCGTCCGTGACCGCGACACGGCGACCACGACCCGGGCCAGCGTCGCCGGGAACGGCACGGAGGGCAACGGAAACTCCGCGACGCCGTCGATCTCGGCCGACGGCAAGCACGTCGCGTTCCAGTCCGTCGCCACCAACTTCGCGACCGGCACCGACATGTGGACGCCCAACGTGTACCTGCGCGACCTCGGCTGATCCGCCGCCCGCAGAGCCGGGACCCGTGGCGGGAACCGCGTTCGGGAGCGACACCTGGACGCTCGCACTCGACGCTCCCTACCGTTCACCGCAGAACCGCCGGCCCCGGTCCGGCAATGTGCCCACCGGGTTGCGGGGAACGACCAGGCTGGAGGTTGTCACGTGCGAAGGTTCGATGGCCGGATCGCGGTGGTCACGGGTGCCGGCTCGGGGATCGGGCGGGCGAGCGCGCTGCGGCTCGCGGGCGACGGGGCGCACGTCGTCGTCAACGACATCTCGGGGGAGGCCGCGGACGAGACCTTGGTGGAACTGGTCGACGCCGGGGGCACGGCGGAGGTCGCGGTGGGCGATGTCCTGGTCGATGGCTACCTCGACGAGTTGTTCGACAAGGTCGTCGCCCGGCACGGCCGGATCGACATCGTGCACAACAACGTGGGTTTCGGGCGCCGGGCCGCGATGGTGGACGTCACCGACGAAACCTGGGCGCGTGGCATCGACGGCAACCTCGGTGCCACCTTCCGGGGCGTGCGGGCGGCGTTGCGGGTGATGGCTCCCCGTCGGCAAGGCTCGGTGATCAACACCTCGTCGCTCGCCGGGCTGGCGAAAGTGCCGGGCGTGACGCCTTACTACGGGGTGGCGAAAGCCGGCGTCATCCAGCTCACCCGCGAGGCCGCCGTCGAGGCCGGGGAGTTCGGGGTCCGGGTCAACGCCGTCGTGCCGGGATCGGTCCGCACCCCGTCGCTGGAGGCTTTCTTCGGCTCGGACTTCGACGCCTACGTCGAGCAGTTGCCGCTCCGGCGCATGGTCGAGCCCGGCGACATCGCCAACCTGGTGGCGTTCCTCGCCTCCGACGAGGCCGCCGCCATCACCGGGGTCGCCATTCCGGTCGACTGCGGCCAGAGCGCCGTGCTGTACCAGCCGTCGGTCGGCTGACCATGCGAACCGGCCTGTACTTCGACATGCGCAATCCCGTGCCCTGGCGACGGGACCCGGTGCGGCTCTACGGCGAGTTCCTCGAGCTGTGCCAGGAAGCCGAGCGGCTGGGGCTCGACTCCATCTGGGTGACCGAGCACCACGGCTTCGACGACGACTACCTTCCGGCCCCGCTGACGCTGCTCGCCGCGGTCGCCGCGCGGACCACCCGGATCCGGCTGGGCACCGGCGTGGTGGTCGCGCCGCTGCACCGGGCGGCCGAGATCGCCGAACAGGCCGCGGTCGTCGACCTCCTCAGCGGCGGCCGGCTGGACCTCGGGCTCGGGGCCGGGTACCGCCCGGCCGAATTCGAGCTGTACGGCGCTTCCCTGCGGACCCGGTACGCCGAGAACGACGCGCGGGCCAGGGAAGTGCGTGAGCTGTGGCGGTCGGGTGCGGTGACGCCGAAGCCGGCGCAGCCACGGCTGCCGATCTGGCTGGGCTACCTCGGCCCGAAGGGCGCCCGGCGGGCCGGGCTGCTGGGGGAGTACCTGCTCTCGGCGGACGCCCGGCTCTGGGCGCCCTACCGCGCGGCGCTGGCCGAGGGCGGCCACGATCCGGCCGGCGGCCGGATGGCCGGCGGCGTGCAGGCGTGGGTGACCGACGACCCCGACCGCGACTGGCCCGTCGTCTCCCGGCACCTGGCCGCCCAGGTCGACTCCTATGCCCGGCACGCCCGCCAGGGCACCGGGCGGCCACCGCCACGCCCGGTCGATCCCGACCGGCTCCGGGCCGGGGAACCGCGGACGTCGCTGGACTACTTCTTCTACGGCACCGCGGAGGACGTGGCGGCCCGGATCCTGGACTACACCGCGGGGGCCCCGGTCGACGCGGTGTACCTCTGGGCGGGGCTGGCCGGCATGAGCCAGGACCTGGTCGCGCGGAACATCACGACGATCGCGACCCGCCTCGCGCCACTGCTGCGCGAAGCCGGCTGACGCCGGAACCCGGTTCCGGTCGCGACGACCCCGTCGCGCCCGGCCGGCGGGCTACCGTCGGACCATGGCGGAGTACGGGACAGGCGGCGAATCCCTGGCCGGCCGCGTCGCGCTCGTCACCGGCGCGGGCCGGGGGCTCGGCCGGGCGCACGCCATGACGCTCGCTTCGGCGGGGGCGGCGGTGGTCGTCAACGACCTCTCCGTTTCGGTCGACGGGACCCTCCCCGGGGAACCCGGCCTGGCCGCGCGGACGGCCGCCGAAATCGTTGCGGCGGGCGGGAAAGCGGTGGCCGACCGGTCCGATGTCTCGTGCTTCGGCGGAGCCGCCGCGGCGGTGTTGTGTGCGCTCGAAACCTTCGGCGGGCTGGACATCCTCGTCAACAACGCGGGCATCCTCACCGGCACCGGGGTGGCCGAACTGTCGCAACCGGAACTGGAACGGTGCCTGGCGGTCAACGTGATCGGCAGCGCCGGGACCGTCCGCGCGGCCTTCGACCACATGCGGGGCAATCGCCACGGGCGCGTGGTCAACACGATTTCCGAGGCCGGGCTGCGAACCGGTTGCCACGCCGGTGTGGCGTACGCGGCGGCGAAGGCGGCGCTGTGGGGGCTGACGATGGCGCTGTCCGACGAGGGCGCGCCGCACGGCATCACGGTGAACGCGGTGTCGCCGGGCGCGCGCACCCGCATGTCGCGGGACCACCTCGACCGCGCCGGGAGCGATCTCGACCTGGCGCCGGAACATGTGTCCCGCGTGGTGCTGGCGCTCGTCGCCGACTCGGCCGGAGACGTCACGGGCCGCGTGGTGCACGCGGCGGGAGGTGCGGTCCGGGAGTACCGGCTGCGCCGCGAAGCCGACACTTCGCTCGTGCGGCGGGTGAACGGACAGGAGGACCGGGGATGCCGGAGCTGAGGTTAGCCGGGAAGGTCGCGCTGGTCACCGGGGCCGGGCAGGGTGTCGGACGGGGCACCGCGCTGGCGCTGGCTCGCGAGGGCGCCTGCGTCGCATTGGCCGGGCGCACGGTCGCGAAGTGCGAGGCGGTGGCGGCCGAGATCGACGCCTTCGGCGGCTCCTCGATCGCGCTCGCCTGCGACGTCACCGACCGGGCCCAGGTCGAGGCCGCGATCGCCGCGACGGCCGGTCGCTTCGGCAGGCTCGACGCGCTCGTGAACAACGCCCAGACGTCGGTCCAGCGGCTGCTCGCCGAGACGACGCCCGAGGACGTGGACGTGTGCTGGCGCAGCGGGCCCCTGGCCACGTTGCACGCGATGCAGGCCGCGCTGCCGCTGTTGCGCGTCCGCGGTGGCTCGATCGTGAACTTCGGGTCCAGCACCGCGATCGACGGCAACGTGACCTTCGGTGCCTACGCGATGGCCAAGGAGGCGATCCGCGGGTTGTCCCGGGTGGCGGCCCGGGAGTGGGGCCGCTACGGCATCCGCGTGAACGTGGTCGTGCCCAACGCGCTCTCGCCCGCCGCTGAGCAGTTCAGCAGGGACGAGCCCGAGCGGTTCCGGAAGCTGACCCGGGCGATGCCGCTGGGCCGCATGGGCGACCCGGAGACCGACATCGGGCGGGCGGTCGTCGCCCTGGTGAGCGACGACCTCGCGTACCTGACCGGTGACACGCTGATGCTGACCGGAGGCGCGTGATGGCAGGGACGACCGAACAGCGGCTCGCCCGCGTCGAGGCGCAGCTCGACATCGGGCAGCTGCCGATCCGCTACGCCCTGGCCGTGGACCAGCGGGACCTCGACGCCTGGGTCGCGCTGTTCGTGCCCGACGTCGACATGGGCCGCCGCGGGACCGGGCGGCGGGCGCTGCGCGACTACATCGAGCCGCAGCTGCGCTGGTTCTACCGTTCGGTGCACCTCCTGGCCGGGCACCGGATCGAACTCGGGCCGGGCGAGGTACCCGTCACGGCGACCGGGCAGGTGTACTGCCGGGCCGAGCACGAGGTCGGCGACCGGTGGATCGTGATGGCGATCCGTTACGACGACAGCTACCGGCGGGTCGACGGCGAGTGGCTGTTCGAACGACGTCGTGAGCGCCACTGGTACGCCGCGGACCTGGCCGAGCACCCACAGGCCGTGGGGTTCGACAGCTGGGGCACCGGTGGTCCGCCCGCGCTGCCGGCCGCCGACCCGGCCTGGGACCGGTTCTGGGCCGGAGGCCGCCCTTCGTCACGGTGAGTCACATTGAAGTCACGGCAGGGCGCGCAACGTGCGTTCCTCCCGTGTCTCGGAGGCCGGGCGCAGGGCCCGGAGCACGAAGTCCGACGCGGTGTCCAAGGCCTGGTCCTCGGTCATGGCGAGCTGGCCGTCCAGGCCGTCGGCGAGCAGCCCGCGCATCAGGTGACCCACCATCGCGGCGTCGGCGACCGGGTCACCCGCCCGGAACACCCGGTCCGCCATGCCTTCGCGGATCACCTCCGCCAGGCGCCGGCCCGGCACGCCGTAGAGCCGGTGCACCTCTTCGGGGAGCTCTTCGAGCAGCCCTGTGTCGAGGAAGAGCCGGGCGCGCTCCGCGAGCTCCCGCCGGTAGATCGTCCGGATGTTGAACTTCAGCCAGGCCCGCAGCCGGCCTTCGGGCGAGTCCGCTTCGGCGATCCGCGCCGCGAGCAGGCGGTCGCCACGGGCCGTCTCGTCGGCCAGCAGGGCGAGCAGGAGGTGGGCCTTGCTGGGGAATGACCGGTAGAAGGTGCTCGCGGACGTGTTGGACGCGGTCAGCACCTGGCGTATCTTCAGCGAACGGAAGTGCGACCGCTCGAGCACGGCCCACGCCGCGCGCAGGATGCGCGCGGTCTCGGCGTCCCCGGGCGAGTCCGCTTCGACGACGGCAAGCTGCGACATCGCACCTCCGCTCGAGCCGACTCTAATAGTTAAATAAATTACACTATGGTGGCACGACTTCCAAGCGGCGCCGATGGCACTTGATCTCCACGGGAATCCCGATTTCGTCGGCCGTCAACGGGCTGGAAGCCGGGAACGCCGTTCCCTGGGCCTGCCGGATCGCGGAGGTTACGGTCGTGACCTAAATCTCTTAATCTTCTAACTCTTTGGTCAAGGGCGATCGATGGAGGTACTCACCGTGGCCGACGCGCAGCCCACAGTACTCGAACCGGCGGTGCTCACCGGCGACGAGCAGCGCTACCTGGAGCCCGAGCTCGAAACGGCGTCCCGTGCGGAACTCGAGGAGTTCCAGCAGCGGCGCGTTCTCGAACTGGTGCCGGAGGCCTACGCGCAGTCGGCCTTCTACCGCGAGCTGTGGTCGGCCGCCGGGGTCGACCCGGAGCGGATCCGCTCGCTGGCCGACTTCCGCCGGCTGGTGCCGACGTTCACCAAGAAGGACGTCCAGGACTACCGGGAACGCACCGGCGACCCGTTCGGCGGGATGCTGTTCGGGCCGCCGTCCGGGCTGTCGTCGATCATGTCCACCTCCGGGACGACCGCCGATCCCGAGCTGATCCCGGAGATCTGGGACGCCTACCCGCCGCTGCAGCTGTGCTCGGCCCGCGACCTGTGGGAGATCGGGCTGCGGCCGGGCGACAAGGTGCTCGTGTCGGCCGGCTCGTTCCGCGGCTTCTACGACACCTTCTACCACGGCATGGGGCTGGTGCCGATCTTCGTGGACACCTGGATCGGCAAGGGCGAGGAGATCGTCCAGGCCCTGCTGCGGTTCCGGCCCGCCTACCTGCAGCTGATGATGCCGACCGTGCTCGAGCTCGAACGGCTGGAGCACACCTACGACATCCGGGACGCGCTGTCCTCCCTTAAGGGCGCCTCGTTCGCCGGGCAGCCGCTCGGCCGGGCGCTCGCCGAGAAGGTGCGCGACGACTGGGGCGTCGAGATGTTCACCTACAGCAGCGCGGGGGACACCGGGACGTGCTGGGAGTGCCGTGAACACGACGGCTACCACCTCTGGGAGGACCTCGTGCTGGCCGAGAGCCTCGACCCGGCCTCCGGCGAGGCGACCGGCGAGGGCGCGGTCGGCGAGCTGGTGGCCACCGACCTGGACAACCGGGCGGCGCCGTTGATCCGGTACCGCAGCGGCGATCTCGTGCGGATCGACCGGCGGCCGTGCGGTTGCGGGCGCACCCACGCCCGCCAGTGGGTGGTGGGCCGGTGCGGCGAAGAGACGACGGTCGCCGGCGTCCCGGTCGTGCTCGGCGAGGTCTGGGCCGCCGTCGAATCCCTGCCCGAGACCAAGGACGGCATGTTCCAGATCATCCGTGAATCGCCCATTGTGGACAGGCTGCGGCTGAGGGTCGGCTACGAACCGGCGCGCACCGCCGACGTCACCGAACTGCGGGCCCGGTTGCGGCACGCCGTGCTGGAGCGGGTCGGCGTCGAGCCGGACCTCGACCTCGTCACCGTCGACGACCTCCTCGCCCGCAGCTCCAGCGTGGCGAAGTTCCCGCGGGTGGTGAAGGCATGAGCAGGGTGAGCATGGCCGCGGCGCTGCAGGGGCCGGTGTCCCCGCTGTTCGGCATCGGGTTGTACCTCGACGGCGGCCGGCAGGTCCCGTTCGACATCGGCTGGGCGGAATTCGACCGTGACGTGCGGTGGGCGGCCCGGGTCCTGGACGTCTGGGGCATCGGCGAAGCCGACCACGTGCTCATCAGCACGCCCAACTTCGAGGGGCCGTGGGCGAGTCCGGTGGTGCGGGCGCTGCGGGACCGCCGGGTCGTCCACAGCAACGCCGAACCGTACAGCTGGGACGTGCGGCGATCCGCGACCTTCCTCCGGTTGCTCCCGTTCCGGGCGTACCTCGGCATGTCCGGGGAGACCGCCGTGGGCCTGCTGAAGGAGCCGGACTGCGCCGGGCCGCTGGCCGCGCTGGCCCCGATCTGGGCCCGGCCGGAGGCGATCGGCCCGCTGCGTGACGCGGGCCTGGACCCGGCCGTCTTCGCGATGTTGGGCCCCGCGCTTGGCCTCGAGTGCCCGCAACGGTCCGGCGCCCACCTCGATCCGGCCGAGTGGCGGCTGGCGGAGGGCCCCGGCGGCGTCACGCTGAGCACCGCGGGCGACCGCGCCCACGTCGTGCGGGATCTCGTCGTCGGCCGGACCGCCGCGCTCGACCACACGCCGTGCCCCTGCGGACTGCCCGGACCACGCATCCGGGTCGTCGACCCCCGTCCGCCGCGTCCGGCCGGGTAACCCCCGGCCTCGGCCCGAACCCGAACACACCACACCGCGCGCGCCGGCGTGCCGGTGCCGCCGTCGTACCCGAAATATCGAGGAGAACCACCCCATGAACCCGTCGAGATCCCTGAAGCGAGGCCGATGGGCGGCCGGCCTGGCGGCCGTCGCGCTCGCGACCACCGCGTGCGGTGCCAGCGGGTCCGCCGCGACCGACACCCACGGCCTCACCGGCACGCCGATCAAGATCGGCGTGCTGGCCAACGTCAGCGGCCCCACCGGGGCGTCGGAAGCGTCGGCCACGAAGGTGTTCCAGGCCTGGGCCACGCACACCAACAAGGCCGGCGGCATCGCCGGGCACCCGGTGGAAGTGGTCGTCAAGGACACCAAGGAGGACGCGCCGACCGCGGCGGCCGCCGCCCGGTCGCTGATCTCCGACAAGTCCGTCGTGGCCGTGATGGCGGCGAGCACCAGCACCGACCCGGCGGTCGGCAGCATCCTCGCCGACTCCGGGCTGCCCGTCACCGGCGGCATCGGCTACAACCCGACGGTGTGGGGCAAGCTGAAGAACTGGTTCGGCATCACCACCACGTTCCCGCAGGTGGTCAACATGCAGATCGCCTCGGCCAAGCCGGTGGGCGGCAAGGAGATCTCCGTGGTGGCGTGCGCGGAGGAACCCGCCTGCGTCGCCGCCGTGCCGCTGTTCGAGGCCGCGGCCAAGGCCGCCGGCACGACCTACTCGGGCACGATGCAGGTCGCGGCCGCCAGCCCGAACTACACCGCGCAGTGCCTGGACCTGGTCAACCGCAAGGTCGACTTCGTCCAGCTGTCGATCTCGCCCGCGGTCGGCGTGCGGGTCGTCAAGGACTGCCAGGCGCAGGGCTACGCGGGCTACTTCGGGTCGTCCGCCTCGGCGATTTCCCCGACGCTCTACCACGCGGCGAACATCCGGCTGGCCGGCGCGCTCAACGCCTTCCCCTGGTGGGCCGACACGGCACCGGTCAAGGCCTACCGGGCCGCGATGACCGAGGAAGGCGTGGCGGACAGCGATTCCGGGCAGCCCGCGTCGACCGCGCTGTGGGCCAGCGGCGAGCTGTTCAAGAAGGCGCTGACCCCGGCCGCCGGCCAGGCGGCGGACACCGTCACCCGGCAGGCCGTGCTGGCCGCCTACGGCAAGGTCAAGGGCGAGACGCTGGACGGCCTGCTGCCGCAGCCGATCACGTTCACGGCCGACCAGCCCGCCCCGCCGGTGAACTGCTACTGGCTGTACCAGTACCAGAACGGCGCGTTCGCCGGGTCCGCCCAGCCCACCTGCCCCAGCTAGGAAGGCGCCACCGTGCTGCAGCTGCTGCCCTTCGTCGTCGCCGGGATCGCCGCCGGGGCGATCTACGGCCTGGCCGGGACGGGCCTGGTGCTGACCTACAAGTCATCGGGCATCTTCAACTTCGGCCACGGCGCGATCGCCACTGTCGCCGCCTACGTGTTCTACGCGCTGCACACCGAGTTTGGTCTGCATTGGACGATCGCGCTGATCGTCAGCGTGGGACTTGTGGGCCCGGTGATCGGGCTGCTGATGGAGCGCATCGCCGCCCGGCTGGCGCCGCAGCGGATCGCGTGGCAGATCGTGGGCACCGTCGGCCTCGTCCTGGCGGTGCAGGGCCTGGCCACGCTGCGGTACGGGGCGAACACCATCCAGGTCGAGCCGTGGCTGCCGGCCGGGCAGGCGAGCTTCCGCCTGTTCGGCGCGGTGGTCACGTGGGGCCAGGTCACCATCGTGGCCATCGCCGTGGCCGCGGTGGCCGCGCTGTACGCGATGTTCCGGTTCGCCCGGATCGGCCTGGCCATGCGCGCCGTCGTCGACGACCCGGACCTGCTGGCGATGCAGGCCACCGACCCCCGGCGGGTGCGGCGGATCGCGTGGGTCATCGGTTCGACCTTCACCGCCTTGTCCGGGGTGCTGGTCATGCCGCTGATCGGCCTGGACGCCGTCGGCCTGACCTTCCTCGTGGTGCAGGCGTTCGGCGCGGCGGCGGTCGGCGCGTTCGGCAACATCCCGCTGACGTTCGCCGGCGGCCTGGTGATCGGCGTCGCCTCGGCCGTTTCCCAGCACTACGTCCTCGACGTCCCGTGGCTGAGCGGATTGCCCTCGGCCTTGCCGTTCCTTGTGCTCTTCGTGACGTTGCTGGTGCTGCCCAAGCGCAAGCTGGTCCGGCCGTCCACAGTGGAGCGACGACCACCGCCGTCCTACCGCGCGCCCGGCCGGGTGCGGCTGGCCACCGGGGTGATCGTCGTGGTCGTGCTGCTCCTCTTGCCGCAGTTCGTCGGCGCCGACAACCTGTCGTACTGGATCGCCGCACTGGTCAGCGCGATCATGCTGCTCTCGCTCGGCCTGCTGGTGCGCACCTCGGGCCAGGTCTCGCTCTGCCACGCGGCGTTCGCGGCGATCGGGGCGGTGGCCTTCTCCCAGTTCGCCGTCGACCTCGGCCTGCCGTGGGTGCTCTCTCTCGTGCTGGGCGGACTGGTCGTGGTGCCGGTGGGCGCGCTGATCGCGCTGCCCGCGATCCGGCTGTCGGGCCTGTTCCTGGCCCTGGCGACGTTCGGGTTCGGCATTCTCGTGCAGCAGCTGCTCTACCACGAGCCGTACATGTTCACGTCGCTGTCGCAGGGCCGCACCATGCCGCGTCCGGACTTCGCGCCAGACGACGGCGGCTACTACTACGTCGTGCTGGCGGTGCTGGTGGTGGTCGCGGTGCTGCTGGTGCTGATCCAGCGGGGCCGGCTCGGGCGGCTCCTGCAGGGGATGGCGGACTCGCCGACGGCGGTCACGTCGATGGGCCTGAGCACCACCGTGTCCAAGGTGATCGTCTTCTGCGTGTCGGCGTTCCTGGCCGGGATCGCCGGGGCGCTGCTCGGCGTCGCCCGGATGTTCGCGGTCGGCTCGGACGCGTTCTTCCAGCCGTTCACGTCCCTGCAGCTGCTCGCCCAGCTGAGCCTGGCGCCGCTGGCCGAGCCGTGGTTCGCGTTGATCGCGCTGACGAACGTGATCCCGGGGTACGTGCCGGGCGACGGGGTCACGGAGATCCTCGGGATCGTCTTCGGCGTCGCCGCGGTCCTCGTCGCCGTGCGAGGCGGCGGGCCGCCGATGCCGCAGCGGTTGCGCGTCGTGCTCGATCGGCTCGGTGGGCGCCGGAGCGTGCCCGTCGTCGTTCAGGTACCCCCGCGCCGGGTCGCCGGCGGTAGCGGCATTTCCGTGCGTGACCTGTCGGTGTCCTTCGGCGGCCTGAAAGCGGTGCAGAACCTCAGCTTCGACGCGCCGCTCGGCCGGATCACCGGGCTGATCGGCCCCAACGGCGCGGGCAAGACGACCACGTTCAACGCCTGCAGCGGCCTGAACCGGCGGTTCGGCGGTCAGGTGTTGCTGCATGACCGCGACATCACCGGGATGCCGCCCGCGCGGCGGGGCCGCAGCGGGATCGGCCGGACGTTCCAGCGCATGGAGCTGTGCGAAACGCTCACCGTGGCGCAGAACGTCCTGCTGGGGCGGGAATGCGCGCAAGCCGGCGCCGGTGTCCTGGCGCAGCTGGCGGCGCGCCCGGCGGAGTGGCGGGCGGCCGAAGCGGCCGTGTGGTCGGCGATGGCGCTGTGCGGGATCACGCGCCTGGCCGGCGAGCAGGCCGGCGCGCTGTCGACCGGCCAGCGCCGGCTCGTCGAGCTGGCCCGGTGCCTGGCCGGGCCGTTCGACGTGCTGCTGCTGGACGAGCCGTCGTCCGGGCTGGACCACGACGAGACCGAGCGCTTCGGGGAGATCCTCCAGCGGGTGGTCGAAGAGCGCGGCGTCGGCGTTCTGCTCGTCGAGCACGACATCGGCCTGGTGCTGCGGATCTGCGCCGACATCTACGTCCTCGACTTCGGCCGCCTGCTCTTCCACGGCACCCCGGCCGAAGTCGCCGCGAGCCCGGTCGTGCAGTCCGCCTATCTCGGATCGGACGAATCCCTGGCCGGATCGGAGGTCCGATGACCAGCATCCTCGATGTCGACGGCGTGTCGGCGGGCTACGGGCAGACGACGGTCCTGCGTGAAGTCTCCTTGGTGGTGCCGGCCGGCTCGGTCGTCGCGCTGCTCGGCCCGAACGGTGCGGGAAAGACCACGTTGCTACGCGCGGTCTCCGGCCTGCTTCCGGTGCGCTCGGGCGCGATCCGGATCGCGGGCCGCGACGTCACCCGCGAGCGAGCCCCGCGGCGCTTCGGGCGCGGGCTCTGTCACGTCCCGGAGGGCCGGGGCGTCTTCCGCGGTCTGACCGTCCGGGAGAACCTCGTCCTGCAGGACGAGCCCGGCCGGGAGTACGACGCCGTCGAGCGGGCGGTGGCCGCGTTCCCGATCCTCGGCGAACGGCTGGGCCAGCAGGCGGGCACCCTCAGCGGTGGCCAGCAGCAGATGCTGGCGATGGCGGCCGCGTACGTCCGGAACCCGGAGCTGGTGCTGGTCGACGAGGCTTCCCTGGGCCTTGCCCCGATCATCGTCGACGAGATCTTCGGGTTTCTTCAGCAGCGTGCCGCCGAGGGCACGGCGCTGCTGGTCGTGGACCAGTTCGCCCGGCGCGCGCTCGCGATGGCCGGGTATGCGTACGTCCTGCGCCGCGGCCGGATCGTGCACGGCGGCCCGGCCGCGGACCTGCTGAACGCCGACCTGTTCGACTCCTACCTCGGCGGGCGCGCGGACTGCTGATGGTCTGCCGCGGCCGGTCGTGAGTGGTAATTCGGGTTCTGACAAGAATAGATAAGGAGAAACCCACCACAACCACCCCGCCACCCACGAAAAAAAGAAATAAAACGTCAAAA
>NZ_JBSGAI010000070.1:0-35058 GCF_053600695.1 Amycolatopsis sp. NPDC005003
ACCCGACCGCCGACTGAAGAGAAGGCTGGGATGAGGGGCGGGGGAGGTCTGGTGACGTCGTGGTCGGCTTGCGCTCCCGGCCTGCGGTTCGCGTGTTGGCCCGGACGGCTTGCGCCGTTGGTCGGCTTGCGTTGCCGGCCGCCGGTCCGCAACGACGAAGCACCCCCGGAGATGTGCGGGTCTGCCAATCACCCGAGCGGGAACAGCCGAGCAACCGCAGCCATCGCGCTTCGGAGGTGAACAGGATGTTCGCCAACCGAACCTACGCATTACCCGGCTAGCGGAGCACCCGGTACCAGTTCGGGCGCAGGCGTTCCAGCCTGACCGTGACCCCGCCGGGACGGTCGAACACCCGGACCCCGTCGCCGAGGAGGACCGGGACCGGCAGTGCGAGGATCTCGTCGAGCACCCCGGCCTCGAGGCACTGCCGGGCCACGTCGGCGCCGAGGACGTTGACGTACTTCTCACCGGCAGCGGCCTTGGCCGCCGAGACGGCCGAGGGAAGGTCGCCGGCGAAGTGCACGCCGGGGGCGGGCGCCGCGGGACGACGGGTGAGGACGAACTGCGGCCCCTCCCAGCCGCCGCCGAACGCGTTCCCCTCGCCCGGGCCGCCGCGGTGCGGGTCGTCGCCGTCGTAGGTGCGGCGGCCCACCAGCAACGCTCCGATGCGGGGGATCAGGGCGTCGACCGCCGGGTCGGGGTGCAGGTGTGGCGTCAGCCAGGACATGTCGCCGCCCGGGCCGGCGAGGAAACCGTCGATCGAGCAGCTGAACGCGTAGAGCAACTTGGCCATGCCGGTACCGACGACCGGGACGGCGGAAACTCATCGGTGCGGCGGGAACCTCGGCGGCCGGCGCTCGTTCCAGCTCGCGAGCCCCTCCGTCAGCTCGGGACGGCCGAACGACTCGATCATCAGCTCCGTCGCCGCCCGGGCCGCCTCGGAAAGCGGCAGCAACGCCTCCCGCCCGAACTGCTCCTTCATCACCGCCATCGACCGCGGCGCGCTGTACGTCGCCAGCTCCGTCGCGTACGCGTGCGCGCGCAGCTGCAGCTCGCCGGCCGGGACGACCTCCTGGACCAGGCCGTAGGCCAGGGCTTGCTCCGCGGTGAACGTCCGCCCGGACAGCAGCAGGTCCCGGGCCCGGCCCTGGCCGACCAGCTCCGGGAGCAGCTTCGCGATGCCGTACTCGGCGATCAGGCCGCGACGGGCGAACGCGGTGGTGAACTTCGCGCCCGCGGCCGCGAACCGGACGTCCGCCGAACAGGCGATGACGAACCCCAGGCCGGCGCAGCCGCCGTTGACCGCCGCGACCACCGGGACCCCCACCGAGGCCGCCGCCAGCACGTCCCGGAAGTTCTCGCCGCCCTCCACCGGGGGGCCCGCGGCGATCGTGTCGAGCAGGCCCAGGTCGGCGCCGGGGCAGAAGGCCTTGCCCGCCCCGGTGACGACGACCGCGCGGATCTCCCGGTCGGCGTCCGCCTGCCGCAGCAGGGCGCCGTAGCGGGCCTGCATCGGCACGTCCATCGCGTTGCTGCGGTCCGGCTTGTCGAACGTGCACGTCGCGACCGCGCCGTCCGCCTCGTACCGCACACCATCCACAGTGGACATCGCCGCCTCCTCGGGGTCATCCCCATACTAAGCGGTCGCTTGGGCTTGAGTCGAGTGCGGAGTTCGAAATTATCGAACCCTTTGATTGTCCGGAAACCTCTGTGCCATAGTGCTTTCCGCCTGCACCGTCGCCGCGCTGGAAGGGGCCTGCCCGATGCCGGAAGAAGAGCCGAGCGGTTTCCCCAGGCGGGTCGTCCTGGGCGGCGTCGGCGCCGCCGTCGCCGTCTCGGCCGTCGCGCCGGTCGCCCGGGCCGCCGACGCGCTCACGCAACCGGGCGCGGCCCGGGAAAGCGATTTCACGGCCGGCTGGCGGTTCGCGCTGGCCAACCCCGACGGCGTCACCGATCCCGGCGGCCGCTTCGCGGACGCCCCGAAGCCCGGCTTCGACGACTCGGCGTGGCAGGTCGTCGACGTCCCGCACGACTGGAGCATCGAGCTCCCGCCGACGGGCAAGGGCACCGACAGCGGTTCCGGCTTCTTCCGCGGCGGCCTCGGCTGGTACCGCAAGACGTTCACGCTGCCGCCGTCGCTCGAGGGCAAGCGCGTGTCGGTGGAGTTCGACGGCGTCTACTCGGACGCCCACGTGTACCTCGACGGCGAACTGCTCGGCAACCACCCGTACGCCTACACGGGGTTCGCCTTCGACCTCACCGGGCGGCTGCACACCGACGGCCGGACGCCGAACGTGCTCGCCGTGCGCGCGACGAACCCGCTGCCCAGCAGCCGCTGGTACTCGGGCAGTGGCATCTTCCGCCGCGTCCGCCTGGTCGTCACCGAGCCCGTGCACGTGGCCCGGCACGGCACGTTCGTCACCACGCCCGACATCGCCGCCGGCCGGGGCACGGTCCGAGTGGCCACCGACGTCGTCAACGACTCGGGAACGCCGGTGACGGCCGAGGTGCGCACGACCGTCACCGACCCGGCGGGCCGCGTGGTGGCGACCGGTTCGACGAGCGTGCCGCTCCCCGGCGGCCGGACGGCGGCCGCGGTGACCGTGCTGCGGGTCGAGCGGCCCCAGCTGTGGGCGTTCGGCACGCCCAGGCTCTACCGGCTGCGGACCGACGTCGCCGTGGCCGGGCGCGTGCTCGACACGACGACCACGGACTTCGGCTTCCGCTACACCGAATTCCACCCGGACAACGGGTTCTCGCTCAACGGCAAGCCGGCGAAGCTGCGCGGGGTCAACCTGCACGCCAGCCAGGGCGCGCTCGGGGCGGTGATCGACCCGGCCGCGCTGGAACACCAGATGCGGCTGATGCTCGCGATGGGCGTCAACGCGCTGCGGACCGCGCACAACCCGCCGGACCCGCAGCTGGTGACGGTCTGCGAACGGCTCGGGATCGTCATGATGGTCGAGGCGTTCGACTGCTGGCGGACCGGCAAGCTCGAGTACGACTACCACCGCGACTTCGACGAGTGGAGCCGGCGCGACATCGCCGAAATGGTGCACGCGGCCAAGAACTCGCCCGCGGTGGTGCTGTGGTCGATCGGCAACGAGGTGCCGGACGCGTCGATGGCGGGCGGCCCGGAGATCGCCGCGGGCCTGATCGCCGCGGTCCGGGCGATCGACGGTACCCGGCCGATCGTGATGGGCTCGGACCGCTACCGCGGGGTGCCCGCGCCCGGCTCGCCGCAGGACCTCATCCTGAAGCAGCTCGACGGCCTCGGCGTCAACTACAACACCGCCCAGTCGATCGACGGGCTGCACAGGCAGTACCCGGACAAGTTCTTCTTCGAGTCCGAGTCGTCGTCGGAAACTTCGACGCGTGGCGTCTACCAGGAACCCGACCTGCTCAACACCGGCGAGAACCACACGCCCGGCAAACGGGCGACGTCGTCCTACGACAACAACCTGGCTTCGTGGACCTTCAGCGGCGAGTACTCGCTGAAGAAGGACCGCGACCGGAGGTTCTGCCAGGGCCAGTTCCTCTGGGCCGGGCAGGACTACCTCGGCGAGCCGACGCCGTACGACGTCTTCCCGGTCAAGACGTCCTTCTTCGGCGCGGTCGACAGCGCCGGCCTGCCCAAGGACGCCTTCCACCTGTTCCGCAGCCAGTGGACCACCGCGCCGATGGTGCACCTGACCCCGATGGACTGGACGGACCACCGGCCCGGCGAACCCGTCGCGGTGTGGGTCTATTCCACTGTGGACACCGTGGAGCTGCTGCTGAACGGGAAGTCCCTGGGCACCAGGAAGTTCGACCGCAAGACCACCGTGGACGGGCGCTCGTACCTGGAGACGACCGAGCCCGCGGGCGACGACAAGAACGACCCCTCCGGCAGCTACACCAGCCCCAACGGCGGCACCGGCAAGCTGCACCTGACCTGGACCGTGCCCTTCGAGCCCGGCACGCTGACCGCGATCGCCCGGACCGGCGGCCGCGAGGTGGCGCGCGACGAGCTCGTCACGGCCGGGCCGCCTCGCGCGGTCGAGCTGAGCGTGAACACGTCCGGCAGCCCGGTGATCGCCGGGGCGATGACGTTCGTGACGGCGTCGGTCGTGGACGCACACGGGGTCGTCGTCCCCGGTGGCGAGCCGGTGCTGCGCTTCACCGTCGCCGGGCCCGGCCGGATCGCCGGCGTCGACAACGGGCGGCAGGAGCTCGCCCAGGGCTACCAGCAGCCGACGATCCCGGCGTTCAAGGGGCTGGCCGTCGCGGTCGTCGCGGCGACCGGCGGCCGCGGGCCGATCACCGTCACGGCGAGCGCTCCGGGGCTGGCGCCGGGCAAGCTCACCTTGCCGGGCACGTCACTCGGACAGCGCCACGGCCCGGGTGCGCGCGCGGCCGAGGCACCCGTGGTCCCGGCCGTCTCGGCCGCGGACGCGAGCTACTCGGGCGCCCCGGACACGCTGCCGGCCGCGATGCTGGACGGGAACCCGGCCACCGGCTGGTCCAACCACTACGTCAAACCGGCGACTTCGACGCTCGCCGCGGTGAGCAGGCCCCGGCCGCAGGACTGGGTGTCGCTGGCCTGGCCGTCGGCCCAGCGGATCAGTGCCGTCACGGCGAACTTCGTCGTGGACGCGAAGCTGGCGCTGCCGGTCGCCGTCGAAGTCGCGTACCGCACGGCCCGGGGCTTCGAGCCGGTGCGGAACCTGCGGATCACGTGGGGGACCGGGGCGGACGACCCGGCGTCGTTCGCCTTCGACCCGGTCGTCACGACGGAGGTGCGGGTGACGATGACCGCGAAGGGCTTCCTGCGGATCAGCGCGCTGCTGGCCCGGTAAGAGCGGAGGCACCGGCGGGGCTCATCGGCGTGGCCCCGCGGTCCACGACGCGGGCCGCGCGCCGGGGCGGGTTCTCGGCCGCGGCGCCGTGCCGGGGCGCGCGCGGCCGGCCCGGGCCGTGGCGGGGGCGGGCGTGCGGAGCTCGCCCCGGACACCCCTGGCGAAGATCCGCCGCGTGGTCTCGGTCGGCCGTACGTCCAGGTCGTCGCGCAGGCGCCGGACGCACATCCGGTGCCAGTTGCGCACCTGGCCGAGCTCGCCGCGCCGGGCGTGCAGGACCATCAGCGTCTGGTACGTCTCCTCCTGGTACGGGTCGATGTCCAGGATCCGGCGGCACAGCTCGAGGACCTCGGCGTGGTCGTCCCGGCGCAGCGCGTCGGCGCGCAGGGAGGTCAGTGCCTGGAGGGCCAGGGCCCGGTAGTACTCCCGCTGCTCGACGACCCAGTCCCCGGTCTCCCCGGTCAGGAAGTCGCCGGTGTACAACCGGGCGGCTCGCCGGTACCAGGCCACGGCCCGCGCTCGCGAACCCCGTGCCTCGGCGGCGTGGGCTTCGCGCAGGGCGCTGTCGAACTCGTCGACGTCCAGCCACAGGTCCGTGGCGGTGAGCCGGTAACCGTGCGCGAGACTGGCGATCTCGACCGGCCGCCCGCCCGCCGGCGGTTCGAGGGCCCGGCGGACGGCGTGCACCGCCACCCGCAGCGAGCTCGCCGCCGACGACCACGCGGCCGCCGGCCACAACGTCTCGAACAGCCGCTCCCGCCGCACCACCCGGCCGCGGTTCACGAGCAGGTACTGGAAAAGGCTGCGGGCCTTGCCCGCGTTCCAGGCCACCACCGGTTCGCCCGCCAGGTACACCTCGAAAGCTCCGAAGCACCGGACCGCGAGCGCCGGGTCGTGATCATGGTGGTCGCCCCGGCCGTTCCGGACTTCCGAAACCTCTGAACCCGTGTCGCCTCGCATGACGTCAGCCCCGATCAAATCATAGATCACACAAGTGGATCAAACGGCGAACAACAAATCGAACTCACCGTTCGGACGTTAGTCGTTCAGCATCGGCTGCTCAAGAACCGGAGGCCCAAGGAAGAGCCGGTTCAGGACGATGGTCTAAGTGCCGTGTCACCAACGTCGTACTGCTTTTCGACCTCCAGTAATGCCCGCACTGTTCTTTGTGGTGCAGAAAGCGCAGTCTTCGATTGGTTCTGCTTTTTTCCGGTCACTTGCCGAGTGGAGGTGACTGATGTCGACAACGGTTTTTTCGCGCAGCCCGGCCCACTTCGACACCCAGGCCGGCCCGGCCCGGTCCGCACCGGTGTCCCGGCTGCGACGGCTCCGCGGCCGGTGGCGGCTCGGGTGGCAGGAGGCGCGGCCGGTGGTGCAGGCCATCTTCCTGCTGCGGTTCGCCGCGGGCGCGGCCCTCGGCGGGGCCGGCGACGCGCACGGCGCGGGCGGCCGGCTCGCGCTCGTGGTGGCCGGGCTCGGCTGGCTCGCCACGACCTGGGCGATCTACCTGGTGAACGGGGTGGCGGACGTCGTCGAGGACCGCGCCAACGGCACGGCCCGCCCGATCGCGCGCGGGGACCTGCCCCGGCGGTCGGCCACCAGGATCGTGGCGGGCCTGGCCGCGGCCGGGCTCGCCGCGGCGGCGGTGGTGTCCCCGGTCCAGGTCCTGCTGACCGCGGCGATGCTCGGGGTCGGCTGGGCCTACTCGCTGGGGCCGTGGCCGCTGAAAGCGAATCTGGCCGGGTTCGTCGCGGCGGTGACCGCGCTGGGAATGCTGACCTACCTGGCCGGTTGGTCGGCGGCGGGCGGCGGGCCGCTCAGCGGGCCGATGTTCCTCTTCGGCCTTATGATGTCCCTCTGGATGGGACTGGGTGGTTCGACGAAGGATCTTGCCGACGCGAAGGGTGACCGGCTGGCCGGCCGGAGGACCTTGCCGGTCCTTCTCGGTGGTCGCCGTGCCCGCGTGGTGATGGCGATTGCGGCGAGCTCGGTCGGCTGGACGTTCAGCATTCTTTGCGCGATCAAGGCGATCGGCGTGCTTCCCGCCGCCGCGGTCGTCTTCGCCGGTTCGGTAGCGCTTTCTGTCACGGTGCTCACGCCGTTGAGCCGCGGTGCCCGGTCAGCGGAACGCCGCCCTTATCGGGTGTTCATGGTGACACAATACTGCGCACACATCGTTTTGTTCGGCTGCCTTGGGATTGCTTCGCCGCTGTGAGACAATCCACGCGTGGCCGATGCGAATTTGATGTTTCCCGCCGAGCTCCGGCATGCGGCGGTGCTCTCTTTCCGCGACCACCTGCAGGCGGCGGGTAATCGGCTGGCCGAAATCCCGGAGGCCACCGCCCAGCTGCTGCGCCAGGCCGAATCCGTGCTCGACGACATCGAGACCGCACTCGGCGGTTCCCGGCCGCCCGAGAGCGAGGGGGAGCGGCTCAGCGTGGAGATCGGGGCCAGCCGTGCCGTCCGGGGGGTTCACCCGATCGAGTCGGCGCACGCCGCGGTGACGATGTTCCAGGTCCTGCTCCCGATCGTCCTGGACCGGACCCGGGCCGACGGCGACCCGGAAACCAGGCTGCGCACCGCCGCCGGTGTGCTGCAGGAGTCGATCATGCTCCGCGTCGGGATCGGCGCGGTGTCCTACGCGAGCTTCCTCCTCGAGAAGATGAACCACGCGCACCGCGACGAGCGGCGCCGGATCGGCCGAGAACTGCACGACCGCGCCGCGCATTCGGTCGGCGTGGTGCTGCAGGACCTCGACCTGTACGAGGTTTACGCCGCCAGGGATCCGGCGCGCGCGATGACCCGGATCGTCACCGCCCGCGCCGCGTTGCGCGAAGCCCTCGACCTGATCCGAGGGGTCGCCACCGAACTGCGGGAGTCCGCGGTCGAGGTCGGCGGTCTCGCGAAGGCGCTCGACGACTACGTGGCCACCCGGGTCCCGCCGAGCATTCACACGACCGTGTCGGTGACCGGTGACGAGCAGCTGCCGGACGATGCGTGCGAGGAGCTGTACCTCGTGCTCCGCGAGGCCATCCGGAACGCCGTCCTGCATTCGAGCGCGCGCACGCTCGAGGTGACCGTCACGGTCACCGACGCGGAAGTGCACGCATCGGTGCGGGACGACGGGCAGGGGTTCGACCTCGCCGCCGCGCTGGTGGCGCGGTCGGGTGTCGGGCTCTCCTCCATGCGCGAGCGCCTCGAGCTCCTGGGCGGGACGTTCACGATCACCGCGACGCCGGACATCGGGACCACGATCTCGATCGCCGTCGCGCACCTCGGAGCCGGGAAATGACCGTGGCGCGCGAACCGAAGGTCACCATCGTCGTCGCCGACGACCACACCCTGTTCCGCCAGGGGCTGTGCGAGCTGCTGGCCACGGACCCGGAGTTCGCCGTGACCGGCGACGCGGCCCACGGGGACGAGGCCGTCGCGCTGGTGCAGCGGCTCCGGCCGAACATCCTGCTGCTCGACGTCGAGATGCCCGGGCCGAGCGCGAAGGCGGTGATCGAGCGGGTCGGGCGGATGTCCCCCGACACCGCCGTGGTCATCCTGACCATGCACGACGCACCCGCGGTCGTGCGTGACCTGCTGGACAGCGGCGCGGCGGCGTACCTGGTGAAGAGCATCGCCCGCGACGAGCTCATCTCCGCGATCCGGTCGGTGAGCCGCTCCAAGGACAACGTGCTGCTGTCGGTCCCGCGGGCGACGATGGAGTCGCTGGAGCGACGGCAGGCGCAGCGAACGCTGTTGTCCGAACGGGAGCTCGAGGTCCTCCGGCTGGTCGCCGCGGCGATGAGCAACGCCCAGATCGCCTCGCGCCTGTTCATCAGCGAGGGCACCGTGAAGCGGCACCTCACCAACATCTACGGGAAGCTGGGCGCGGCGTCCCGGGTCGACGCGATCAACAAGGCGGTCCAGGCCGGCTTCATCGAAGCCATCGACCACTGATCGAAGAGTCCATTGAGGACGAACACGTAACCGTTGCGTAGCGCCGGAACGCCATCCTCCAGGTATCGAGAACCAGCGACAGCACTGGAGGTTTCCCATGGCGGAGATGTGGGTCGATTCGACACCCCAGCCGTGCCCGCGGTGTTCGCGGTCGACGGTGCTGGCCACGTTGCGGTGGCGGCGGCAATGGGTGCACGTGGGCACCTGGAAGCCCGAGTGCGAGCGGGCTCCCGCACCGGTGGCCCGCCCCGGCGCCTTCGCCGGCGCACACAGGTGAGGCGCGGCAACGGAAATCCCCGGCCACCTCGGGTGGCCGGGGATTCTCTCGTCCGGTTTTCTCAGGCGGTGAGGGGGAACCGGAAATTCCGGAAGACCTCCGGCTCGGCGCTCTGCCGTCCCCGCATCCGGAGGGCGTAGCCGATCAGCGCGTGGTCCAGCATGTAGAGCCGGTTCCCTTCCGCACGGCCGCCGTCGGAAAGACGGCTCGTGACCCAGGCCACGGCCGAGCGGCCGCCGTACCGGGCCGACGGTGTGTAGAGCTTGCCCGCTTCGCCGATCTCGCCGAGCATGTTCAGCGCGTAGCTGAACGGATAGGGGCGGTTGACCCGGTCCAGGTCGGTCCGGTCCAGGTCGGGGTAGGAGCCCACCAGCCGGTCCAGGCCCTCGTCGGTGATCAGGTCCATCCGCCCGGTCAGCATGGCCGTTTCGATCATGTACGGGTAGGCGATCCCGTTGCGGAAGAAGTTCGCGCCGGGATCGGCGTGGTCCCACTGTCCCAGCACGTCTTCCACGAAGGCGTTCAGGTCCGGCACCTCGTCGGACAGCCGGCCGAGGTTGTGCAGGGCCACGAGGTAGTACAGCCCCATGTGGGTCCGTTCCACCGGGTCGATCCGGCCCAGCAGGTCCTTCGCCTCCGCCAGCCGGTCCTTCCGGTAGGTCAGGTACTCGGGGCGGCCGGCCATCGCGATGGCGTTCAGCATGGTCAGCAGCGGGTAGATCGTCCCGAAGTCCTCGGACATCGGCTGCGGGAAGGCGGGCGGGACGGCCAGCTCGTCGGCGCGGTCGAGGTGGTCCAGCGTCTCCTTCAGGTAGTCCCGCGGCCCGTCGAAGGTGTGTTCGTCGAAACCCAGCAGCGAGATCGCCGAAAGCAGCATGGACCCGCCACGCCCGCGGAAGAACGGCGCGGGGATCCGCTCCAGGAGGTCCAGCGCCTCGCGGACGTGGTTGCGCTCGCCGGTGACGAGCCGGTCGGCCATGCCCAGCTGGCCGAAGGCGAGGAACACCGCGGTGTAGGCGGAAAGCCGCTCGTAGTCGCCGTGCCGGCCGCTGTTCTCGTCCTTGATCCGGTCCGGCCGGATCCGGTCGGTCGCGGCGAGGATCTCGGCTGGGAAGTCCATCCACTCGTTGACCAGCAGCTTGCGGTCCAGGCCGAGCTTGGCGAACGCGGCCATGAGGATGCAGCCCGCCGTGACGCGGTAGTAGGCGTTCCCCTCCGACCGGACGGCGTCCACGACGTCCCCGGCCGCCGAACCGACGTCGACGCGGGTGAAGTCGACGGCCGGGTCCGTCACGTTCAGGATCAGGTCCGCCAGCCGCCGGGCGAACAGCGTGTAGGAGTTCGACGGCGGTACCTTCGCCGCCAGCAGGTCGAACGTGTGCCGGATCCGTCCGGCGGCGACGGGGTCGTGGTCGACGGGGTACTGGCCGAGCCCGATGCCGCGCACCATGCGGCTCCACGGGGTCGCGATCATGCGTGACTCGGTGGTCAGCTCGTCCAGCCCTGTCACCGGCAGCACCGGCGCTGCACAGTCCATGGGTCAGCCCTCCTTCTCTCGGGTCTCTCGGGTGTGCGACAGCCGGGTGGTGTGCCGGGGGCCGGCCGCCGGCCGCGTGCCCGGCTGCGGTGTGCGCGGGGCGCGGTGGCCGGGAACCGCGCGGCGGTGGGGGGTGTGCCCGGTGGCCGCCGGGAGCCGCCGGGTGCGCTCCAGGTGAGCCGGCGACGGCACCGCCGTCCCCAGGAACTCCGTCCGCTCCCCGGTGAGCATCTCCAGCGCCCAGTTCAGCCACTTGACGCCCTCGCAGTAGATGGCCACCGGCCGGCGCTGCACCTGGTAGGTGTCGGTCAGCGTCCCGTCCAGCTCGGCCTGGAAGTGGAACGGCGGCATGGCCGCGAAATGGGTGCCCATCATGAAGACGAGCCGGATCACCCAGTAGGGATCCTTGAGGTCCTGGGACTCCGGGTCGTCCCGCTGCACGGCCGTCATCACGGAGCCGAAGTAGTCCTCCAGCCCGCGCGGCTGCGCCGGGTCGACCGCTTCGCCCCTGGCCACCACATCCCGGACCCGGTAGGACTTCTGGTACGGGTTCCCCGCCGCGAAGTCGATGTCGACCCGAGGCGTCCGCCCGGGGCCGGTCCGGACCCGCAGGGCGAACTGCTCGTAGTGGATCTCGTCGTAGTGGCCGAGGGAGTTGTGCCAGGGTTTGTTGTCGTACATCGCGTCGTCACGGGTGTCGGCGCCGTCGCTCTTGAAGCCGATGGCCCGCGGGTCGAGGAACCTGATCCCCACCGACTCCGCCGTGACCGCCGCCAGCGCCGCGTCGATCTCCCGGCGCGGTGCGCCCGTTTCGATCAGCCGCTGGGCGTGCAGCAGCGGCGCGGGGTCCTCGATCTTGATGTTCTCGGTGTTCGTGTCCCCCATCACCAGGGAGTGGAACCGTGGTTCCAGGACCCGGAGGTACTCCGGGTGCGCCCGGAACCGGGCCAGCAGCGCCGGCACGTTGAGGTAGGTGACGCCGTCGATGACGATCCGTTCGGTGTCGAGCAGCTCCGGGGAGAAGGTGCGCGGTGCCGTGCGCCGGCAGAGCGCCAGGCGGTCCTCGATCTTCCGGAAGTAGGAGATGTCCAGGGTCTCGCCCGGGGCGGGGACGCGGTTCACGGTGTGCACGTTCCGGTTCAGCACCCGGAAGACCTGCTCGTAGAGGCGGGCGACCACGGCCGGGGGCGGCGAGTTCCGCTCGACGAACCGGCTGATCTCCACGCCCGGGACGTAGCTCATCTCGTAGACGACTTCCTTGCAGGTGGCCTTGCCGTCGCCCCGCGGAGCCGGGATCACCCGCTCCTGGATGTCGTACACCTCGGGGAAGTACCGGCGCACCGGCTCGGGCAGGGCCTGCAGGTACTCCGCCTGCTTCTTCGCCTTGGTGAACGGCGGCAGCATCACGCCCCGGCCCTCGGGGTTCCAGCCGACCGTGGTCAGCGCCTCGCTCAGGATCTTGCGGACGGTGGTCCGGTCCTCGCCGTCCTTCCGCAGGAAGATCGTCATGGACTCGCTGCCGCCGGCGCCGAAGCCCAGGACGCGTTCGCCGATGCCGACGTAGGCGTTGACCGTGCCGGTCAGCACCCGGCGGCCCTGGGCGTAGCGCAGCACCTTCCCGTTTTCCACGGTCATGGACAGGACGCACTGGTCCTCGAACTCGTCGAGCGCCCGGTGGACGCCCCTGGCCCGGATGCCGGCGGGGGAGGACACGGAGATGACGTCGGCCCGGTGCGGCCCCAGGTCCAGGCCGGCGGGGTCGAGCGCGGACCCGAGCGAGAGGATCAGGCAGTTCCCGCCGAGGTGGATCCGCCGGCCCCCGCTCTCGACAGCGCTGTCGAGAGCGCCGTCGAGGACGACGGCACGCGTGGCGGAAGCGAGGTCTTTCGCCGACCACAGCGGGACGCCCTCCGGCGAGACGAGGGGCAGCTCGGGGCGGGTGAGCGAGGAGAGCAGCCGGTCCAGTGCGGCCTCCAGCCCGGGGCCCGCCCTCAGCGACAGCTCGTGGAGGGCCACGACGTCGGTCACCGGCGCCGCGCCGGAGGCCGCCAGGGCCGCCAGCCAGCCGGCGAGGTCGCTTCCCTCGAGGTAGCAGTCGTTCTGGCGGAACAGCGCCGGCCGGTCGTGCCGGAGCGCCCGGAACAGGGTGTGGCGGCGCTCGACGGCCGCCTCGCCGTGGTCCGTTCCGCGGTCGAAGTGGACCACCACGACCTCGGGCTGCGCGGCCGTGTCGACACTCCGGTCGACGACCTCACCCGCACGGTCGACGATCCTGAGCTCGGTGCGGACCCGGCCCGGGTGGTCGCCGGTGATCCGCTTCTTCTGCCGCGCCCGCAGAACCAGCTCGCCGCGACCGATGTCGATGTCACCGCGGTGCCGGTAGGTGTGCTGGAAGACCTCGAGGAGCTCGTGGAAGGCCGGTGCGGCGTCCCGCTCGGAGCGGAGCATCTCGTCGGTGATGACGCGCCGCATGACCCCGAGGAGGTACCGCTCGCCGAAGGAGCTCGTCGAGGCCAGCCGGAAGAGGTCGCGCAGGGTGCCGAGCTGCCGGCCGGTCAGGCGGTCTCCCGAGCCGCGCAGCTCCGCCAGCTCGGCCAGCAGGTCGTCCACCAGCTTCAGCACGCGGAGCAGCGGGTCCGCGGCAGCCGCGGTCCCGGTGTAGGCGGTCACGGGTTCCGTGGTGCCGTTGTCGTGCAGCAGCCGCACGGACTTGTCACCCGGCCCCAGCTCGACCACCAGGTCGGGCCGGAGGCCGGCGAGCGTGGCCACGGTCTCCCGCGACGCCATGACCTCGTCGGTGATCGCGAGGATGCCGTCCCGGACCTGCTCGGCGGTGCTCAGCAGGCCGGCACCGTGGTTCGAGACCACCGGGACGGCGGGCTCGGAGAACACGATGCCGTTCGCGGCCATGAACGCCTCGAGCGCCTCGCGCACGCCGCTCATCCGCTCGGAGTGGGCGAGGAATTTCGTCGGCTTCTTCAGCTCCTCCGACCGGATCCCGGGCAGTCCCGCGGTGAACCCGTCGAAATCCGCCTTGACTCCGGACCGCACGTACAGGTTCGTCTGCCGGTCCGAATAGTGCTTGTGGATCTCGACATCCGCTTTCGGGTACCTTCTCCCGATTTCGTCGAGAGCGGCGACGAGATCTTCGGTGTCCCCGTTCAGGGCGATGACGTGGAACGGTTCGGGCACCAGTGCGCGGCCACGCAGCGAATCGGGGAGGTGGACGGCGACTTCGCGGGCGACCGGCTCGTCGGGAACCTCGCCCTCGGCGGCCACCAGCATCAGCGGCGTGAAAGCCCGCGCGATCTTGACGCCGTCACCGATGGACAGCGCCCCGCTCGCCACCGCGGAGGTGATGATCCCGAAACTCTCCCCGGTGTAGGCCACGAAATCGAGGTGAATCCCGTTCTTGGCCGCCGTGTTCCGCAGGTGGGCTTCCAGGGCGAGGCTGTGCACCAGGATCGCGCTCCCGATGAAGGCCTGCCGGGCCAGCTTTCCCGCCGGCAGGTTCTCCGGGATCGGCAGGAGTTTCTCCGGCCGGTCGGGAAAACCCAGTGCCCGCGCGGCCTGCCGGTGGATTTCGAGCACCTCCGGGCTCCCGGAGTCCAGCAGGTGACGGCCGAGATCCCGGTACGCCGCGCGGCTGCCCAGACCGGGGAAGACGCCCGCGACGCGCCCCGGCACCCCGGGCCGGGGGTGGCGCCCGCGCGGGTCCGGGCTCGAACGTGAACAGGACCGAACCAACCTCATGGTGTCTCCCGGGTTTGTCCATGGCGGAAACGGGGAATCCTGTGCATTTACGCCGTATCCCGCCGGTTCGACGTCGCGGGTGACGACGTCGCAGGTGATGTGCGTTCGATATCGACGGTATGAGCGCCGGGCACCACGCTCAAGCGATTCGGTGCTGGAGAAGCCGATGAGGCAGGCCGGGCGTGTCACGAAGGTTTTCGCGATGTCACGAAGGTCGTAGTGATGATTCCACCTACGATGGCGGCGCCCGTTTCGGCGCGCGCCTACGATGAGGTGATCGATGATGATGAGGTCATTCACCCACGAGGTTTATGCAGTGAACAAATGGGATGGAGGGTAGAGTCATGCCTATCGGGCTTCTCGCCTTGGCGCTGGGAGGCTTCGGCATCGGGCTGACCGAATTCGGGATCGTGGGTCTGCTGCCCCAGGTGGCGGCGGATTTCGGGGTCACCGAGCCGGTGGCCGGATACCTGGTCTCGGGCTACGCGCTCAGTGTCGCGGTCGGCGCCATCGCGCTCACCCTGGCGATCACCAGGTTCGACCGCAAGAAAGTGTTGCTCGGGCTGATGGTGCTGTTCATCGCCGGCAACTTGATCTCGGCCATCGCACCGGTCTATTCGGTGATGCTGCTCGGCCGGATCATCGCGGCTCTGTGCCACGGCGCGTTCTTCAGCGTCGGTGCGGTGGTCGCCGCGGAGATGGTCGCGGAAAACAAGAAGGCCAGCGCCATCGCGCTGATGTTCGGTGGCCTGACCGTGGCCAACGTGCTCGGTGTGCCGCTCGGCACCCTGCTCGGTCAGCAGCTCGGCTGGCGCTCGACGTTCTGGGCGATCACGGTCATCGGTGTCATCACCATGATCGGCATCGCGGTGCTGGTGCCGCGGCCGGAGGGCATCGCCCGGACCAGCGTGCGTGGTGAGCTCGGCGTCTTCCGCCGTCCTCAGGTCTGGACCTCGGCGGCGATCACCGTGCTGTCCTACGGCGGCATGTTCGGCGCGTTCACCTACATCGCCTTCACGTTGACCGAGGTCAGCGGCTTCGCCACCAGCACGGTGCCCTGGCTGCTCGTGCTGTTCGGGGTCGGCATGTTCGCCGGCAACTTCATCGGCGGCAAGGCGGCCGACAAGGCGCTGGACAAGTCCCTGATCGTGATCCTCGCCCTGCTCACGGCGGTGCTCGTGGGGTTCGCGCTGACCGCGCACAGCCAGATCCTGACGATCGTCTCGCTGTTCCTGATGGGCACCGTCGGCCTGGCCACCGCCCCCGGTCTGCAGCTGCGGATCATGCGGTACGCCGACGACGCGCCGACGATGGCGTCGGGCACCAACATCGCGGCCTTCAACATCGGCAACGCGCTCGGCGCCTGGCTGGGTGGGCTGGCTCTGGCCGCCGGCCTCGGGTTCGTCTCGCCGCTGTGGGTCGGTGCCGGGGTCAACGTCGTGGGGCTCGCCGTCCTGGCGGCCGGAACGGCGGCGGCGCGCCGGCACCGCGATCGGGTCGGCGAGGCACCGCGGAAGAGTTCCGAGGCCGTCACGAGCTGACGCCGTCACGCATCCGGGCTGGACGCCCGCTTCCCCACGGGGGAGCGGGCGTCCGGTGTTCCCGGCGGAGCCGCGGATCGTGGGGGACCGGGTCGAACGACCCGACGACGTTCACGTTCGACCGGCCGACCACCGGCGAGCCCGCGGCTCGCGACGGCCGGCGGGTCCGGCGGGGACCGCGGAGATCCCCGCGAACCGGGCCCGGCCCGCGAGCGGGGGTGCCGCGGCCCGGCGAGGCGCACCCCTCGCCGGGCCTTGTGCGTTACCGGCTACAGGGCGCGAGCGCGTCGAGGCCCTGCGGCTTGGCCGCGTTGCGGCCGATGGCGGTGGCGATCCGGTTGATCGTCGCCACGCGCTTGTCCTCGAGCGGGCCGAGGATGGCGTTCTGGACGAAGTTCGGGCCGCCCTGGCCGACGGTCGTCTGCAGGCGGTTGTTGGCTTCGGCGACCTGGGTGTTCAGCAGCTCGAGGTTGCGCTGCACCTCCGCCTGGGCCTGGGCGGGGATGGCCGGGAGCCGGCTCGCGACGTCCGGGCAGGAGATCTTGCCGACGCCGGCGTTGCCGGTGTTGCCGCTGTTGCCCTGGTTCCCGTTCTGGCCGTTGTTGCCGTTGTTGCCGCTGTTGTTCTGGCCGCCGTTGCCGGTGCCCTGGGCCGGTGCCGGAGCGGCGGCACCCGCGCCGCCGACCGAACACGTGGCCAGGCTGTCGAGGCCTTGCGGCTTCTCGGCGCGGCGCCCGATCGAGATGGCGATGCGGTCGATCGTGGACTTCCGCTTGTCCGCCAGCGGGCCGAGGATGGCGTTCTGGACGAAGTTGGGGCCGCCCTGGCCGACGGTCGTGCGGAGCCGGTTGTTGGCTTCGTTGATCTGGGTGTTCAGCAGGTCCAGGTTGCGCTGCACTTCGGCCTGGGCTTGCGCGGGGATGGCCGGGAGCTTGCTCGCCACGTCGGGACAGCTGATCTGGCCGACCGCCGCCTGACCGCCCGAGGCGGCGTTGGCGGCGTTGGGGTCGCCGACGGTCGTGGCGATCGCCAGTGCCCCGCCCGCGATCGCGAGGGCGAGGGCGCCCGTCGCGATCTTCGTCCGCCGGGAGAGGCGGTGTCGTCCACCGGAAGCAGGCATGAATGACTCCGTTTTCGTACGTGAGTTAGCGTGAACATATGGGTACTCCGCCGTGTTCGGGGGATACGGCGGGGTTATCTGATGGGGCGGACCTGTCTGGTCGCCGACGACCATGGTGGCGTGTCGACCTGGGGTTTGTCCAGTGTGATCGGTGCGAAAAAGAAGATATGAACCATTTCGAACCGGGGTACGTGTACCCCGGTGAAGGCGGCATCTGGCTGCATTGTTTTGGTGTGGCTTCTTGCGCACGGGAATTGTCGTGCGCAATTTTGGCGCGCCCGGACGGGCTTGACGCGGGCCGCCGTGTCCTCCTAGCGTCGGCATACCGACCGGTCGGTGTCCAAAGGAGGTCACTGGATGAGCTGGTACGACGCGAAGCCCTGGCTCGCGAGCTACGACGAACGGGTGCGGGCCGCCGGAGCGGCGAAGCCGACGACGCTGCCCGAGTCGTTCCGCCGCGCCGTGGACCACGTCCCGGACCGGGCCGCGATCGCTTACTTCGACGCGCGGCTGAGCTACCGCGAGGTCGACGAGCTCTCCGACGGCGTCGCCCGGTACCTGGCGGCGCACGGCTTCGCCCGCGGCGACCGGCTCGCCCTGGTGCTCCAGAACATCCCGCAGTTCGTCATCGCCCTGCTCGGCGCGTGGAAGGCCGGCGGGATCGTGGTGCCGGTCAACCCGATGTACCGCGAACGCGAGCTCACGCACGTGTTCACCGACGCCGGGGTGAAGGCGGTCGTCTGCGCGCAGCGCGGCTGGAACGCCTTCATCGGCGAAACCGCGGCGGCGAACGGCGTCGGCATCGCGCTCACCACCAGCGAGCTCGAGTTCCAGACCCGCGACGACGAGCGCGTCCTGGCCAAGGTCGAGAAGGAGGAGACGCCGGGTGCGACCGAGCTACTCGAAGCCGCGGCGACGCCTGGCCCGAAGCCGCCCGAGCCCGCCTTCGCCCTCGACGACGTCGCCCTGATCAGCTACACCTCCGGCACCAGCGGCACGCCGAAAGGTGCCACCAACACCCACGGCAACGTCGGCACCAACGCCGCCGCGCTCGGCGCCTTCAGCGGCCTCCCGGCCGGCTCGACGCTGTTCGGGCTCGCGCCGCTGTTCCACATCACCGGCATGGTCTGCGAGCTCGGCTCCGCGATCGACATCGAGGGCACCCTGGCCCTGGCCTACCGCTTCGAGCCGGGGGTCGTGCTCGACGCGTTCCTCGAGCACCGGCCGTCGTACACGGTCGGGCCGTCGACGGCCTACATGGCGCTGATGGCGCACCCGTCGTTCAGCCGGGCGCACTTCGACTCGTTCGCGCTGCTGTATTCGGGCGGCGCCGCGCTGCCGCCCGCCGTGGTCGAGGCCTTCCGCGCGAAGACCGGGCACTACATCCACAACGGCTACGGCCTCACCGAGACCACGGCGGGCTGTGTCGTCGTCCCCGGCACCCTCGAAGCGCCGATCGACCCGGACTCCGGCACCATCTCGATCGGCCTGCCGGTGCCGGACACGATCGTCCGGATCCTCGGCGAGAACGGCGAAGAACTGCCGCCCGGCCAGGCGGGGGAGATCGCCGTCGAGGGCCCGATGGTGGTCTCGGGCTACTGGAACCGGCCGGACGCCACCGCCGAGGCGCTGCCCGGCGGGCGGCTGCTCACCGGTGACATCGGGTTCATGGACGAGCGCGGCTGGGTCTACGTCGTGGACCGCAAGAAGGACATGATCAACGCGTCCGGCTTCAAGGTCTGGCCGCGCGAGGTCGAAGACGTCCTGTACACGCACCCGGCGGTCCGCGAAGCCGCCGTCGTCGGGATCGCCGACTCCTACCGCGGCGAGACGGTCAAGGCGTACGTGAGCCCGGCGCCCGGGGCGGCCGCCGATCCCGCGGAGCTGGTCGCCTGGTGCAAGGAACGGCTCGCCGCCTACAAGTACCCGCGCACCATCGAGGTGCTCGACGAGCTGCCGAAGACCACCAGCGGCAAGATCCTGCGCCGCGAGCTGCGGGCGCGTGGCTGATGATCGAGACGGTTCGCGGCGCGATCGCGCCGGAAGCGCTGGGCCGGGTGCTCATGCACGAGCACCTCTTCGTGCTGAGCCCCGAATTCGCCGACAACTACCCGGAGCACGAGGGGTTCCGCGAGGACGAGCACGTCCCCGAAGCGATCCGGCGCCTGAAGGAGCTGAAGGACGCCGGGATCGACACGATCGTCGACCCGACGGTGATCGGCCTGGGCCGCTACATCCCGCGCGTGCAGCGGGTGGCGGCCGAGGTCGACGTCCACATCGTCGTCGCGACCGGGCTGTACACCTACCACGACGTACCGCACTACCTGCACTTCCGCGGCCCCGGCACGCTGCTGCAGGGCGACGACCCGCTGGTCGGGATGTTCGTCGGGGACATCCGGGACGGCATCGCCGGCACCGGCGTCAAGGCCGGGCTGCTCAAGTGCGCCACCGACGAACCGGGGGTGACGCCGGGCGTCGAGCGCGTACTGCGCGCGGTGGCGCAGGCGCACGTCGAGACGGGCGCGCCGATCATGACGCACACGCACGCGGGCACCCGGCGCGGGCTGGAGCAGCAGGAGATCTTCGCGGCCGAAGGCGTCGACCTGACCCGGGTGCTGATCGGGCACTCGGGTGACTCGGCGGACCTGGGCTACCTGACGGAGCTCGCCGACTCGGGTTCGCTGCTGGGGATGGACCGGTTCGGCCTGGACCTGCTGCTGCCGTTCGAGGAGCGGGTGAACACGGTCGCGGCGCTGTGCGAGCGCGGGTACGCGGGCAGCATGGTGCTCTCGCACGACGCCTCCTGCTACATCGACTGGCTGCCGGCCGCGCAACTGCCGGTGATCGCGCCGAACTGGCACTACCTGCACATCACCCGGGACGTCCTGCCGGCGCTGCGCGAGCGCGGGGTGTCCGAAGCGGACATCACGACGATGCTCGTGGACAACCCGCGGCGGTTCCTGGCGTGGCGTTATCCTGGTGCGTCCTGAGAGGGGGTCCTGCGGTGACTCGAGCAAGCACCCGCAAGCCGGGCGAGGCCACCGGCGACGACCAGGCGGCCGTGCCCCGGCGGCTGCTGGAGCACGCCACGAAGCTGTTCGCCAAGAAGGGCTTCGACCGCACGTCGGTGCAGGAGATCGTCGAGGCGGCGGGCGTCACCAAGGGCGCGATGTACCACTACTTCGGCTCGAAGGACGACCTGCTCTACGAGATCTACGCCCGCGTGCTGCGCGAGCAGACCCGCCAGCTGGAGAGCGTGGCGTCCTCGGACGCGCCCCTGCGCGAGCGGCTCGCGGCGGCGGCGTCCGACGTCGTGGTGTCGAGCATCGACAACCTGGACGACAACACGATCTTCCTGCAGTCGATGCACCAGCTGTCCCCGGACAAGCAGAAGGCGGTGCGGGCCGAGCGGCGGAAGTACCACGAGCGGTTCCGCGGGCTGGTCGAGGAGGGGCAGGCCTCGGGGGAGTTCCGCACCGACAAGCCGGCCGACGTGGTGGTGGACTTCTTCTTCGGGGCGGTGCACCACCTGGGGTCGTGGTACCGGCGAAGCGGGTCGCTGACGGCCCGGCAGATCGGCGACCACTACGCCGACCTGCTGCTGGACGCCCTGCGGCCGCCGGTGGGCTAGGGCCGCGTCGGCAGACCGTCACCGGGACCTCGCTCAACGACCTGTGCGCACCCGCTAGTGGCGCTGGAAGTGGTCCAGCAGCAGGGCGCTCACCTCGTCGGGCGCCTCCATCGCCATCCACTGGCTCGCGCCTTCGATGATCTGGAAGCGGTACTCCGCGTCGATGTGGTGGACCGTCTGCTCCGCCGCGCTCTGGCCCAGGTACGGGTCCTCGCGGCCCCACAGGTACAGGGTCGGGACCTTGATGCGGCCCGCCGGGATGTCGAACTCGTCGTTCGTGGCTCCGCGGTACCAATTCAACGTGGCCGTGAGGGCGCCCGGTTCCGAAAGGCGGGCCACCGCGCCTTCGACGATTGCTTTCGGAATCCGCCGGCTGTAAACAGCCCGTAATTGCGCGGCTTCGTCGCGTAAGAGGTATTTCTCGGCTTTGCCTTCCTCGCGGCGGAAGAAGCGGATGTAACCCAGGTCGTGTGACTGGCCGTCGTCGGTGGCCACCGCGCGTTGGAGGGCCGCCGGGTGGGGGGTCGACAGCACGGTCAGGGACCGGAGGCGGGCCGGGTGGGCCGCCGCCAGCGCCCAGGCCACCATGCCGCCCCAGTCGCGGGCGACCAGGTGGAAGCGGTCCGCTCCCTGGCTGCCGGCGAACGCGAGGGCGTCGCCGACCAGGTGGTCGAGCGTGTAGTGCTCGACGCCGTGCGGGCGCGCGCCCGCCGCGTAGCCGCGTTGGTCGACGGCCAGCGCGCGGTAGCCCGCCTCGCCGAGGGCGTGGAGCTGCTCGGTCCAGGAGTCGGCGAACTCGGGCCAGCCGTGCAGCAGCAGGACCAGTTCGCCCGAGGCGGGCCCGGCCGCGAGCGCGCTGTGGTGGTGATCGCCGACGGTGACGGTCAATCGCTCCAGCGCGCCGGTGTCGGCCGGCGCGACGGCTGTTTCCATGGCGCACAGGTTAGATCCGGGAGTCCGCGAGAACCATGGGAAGAAGGGCATTTTTGTCACCCTTTTGCCCGCGAAGTGGCCTGGCTCACAGAATTTTCGCTCAGGTGAGCGAAAATTCCGAAAGAAACTGAATTTTCTTCACGAATTCGCGGCCAGTCGCCCCAGGTCGACCACGGCCTTGTCGAACGTGAAGACGTCGGCCGGGAGGTGCTTCGCGGAGTCGGCGTTCCCGAGCAGGGTGACGTAGCAGCCGTAGTCGATGGCGTACCCGTCGTACAGCCGTCCCGGGCGGCGCGGGTCGACGACGCCGCGCCGGAGGATGTGGAGCAGCCGCGCGTCGCAGAGTGTGTCGATCGCCGCCGGGCGGTCCCGGGCCGGGAGCAGGAACGTCCGGCACCGGCGCCGGCCGATCACTTCGTCGACCAGCAGGCCGAGGACCCGGTCGGCGCCGGCGTCCCGGCTGATCACCGACTGCTTGTCGCGCAGGTACCAGTCACGGGCCGCCCGGCGCACGTGCGCCAGGGTGATCCGCCGGTCGTGGGCCTGCTGGGCGGCCAGGGCCGCGATGTTGATCGCGTCGCGCGGGACGCCCTCCGCCGCCCGGACGAGCTCGGGGAACGCGCCGCGGTGGAAGGCGGCGTCGACGAAGTCGCCGGGCACCGCCGCCGGCAGCATCGAGGCCAGGATCGGCCGGGCGTGGCTGGCGAACAGCTCCCGGAAGAACGCCCGGGCCGCCTCCGGCGACTGGTCGAAGACCAGGGCGTCGTCGAGGCTGACGGCGGACGCCGCGTCCGAGCCGACCTCGATGCCGAGGTAGTCGTCGTCGAGCGGGACGAAGAAGCGCGCGCGGTGCTCGATCGCGGCGATCTTCACCGTGACCCCCCGGGTGGGCAGGACGCTGCGGCGCAGCAGGTCCGCCAGGAACGGCTGCAGGTCGACGGGCACGCTGCTCCATTCGTCGAGCAGCAACCACAGCCGGGCGGGCCGGACACCGTCGGCCACCGCCTGCACGGCCCGGCTCAGCGGGCCGAACAGCACGCGGTGCTGCTCGACACCGGTGCGTTTGCGGCGGCTCGACGCGGTGGCCGAAGCCCGGTGCCGCGCCGAAGCCCGGGCGCCGCCTTTCGCCGTCACCGACAATTCCGCCGTGCATTCCCGTTCCACGGCGTCTCCGAAAGTCTGTTCCTGTTCCGTTTCGCCGATGACTTCCACTTCGGTGGCCGCGGCCACCAGCGCGTCGAGGCCGCGCAGCAACGTGTCCGGGAAATCGCCGTCGACGGCGAAGGCGAAAAGCCGGTCGTGCACGGCTTCGAGGGTGTCGACCAGCAATTGCGTGCCGCGCTGGGCGGGGCTCAGCGCGGTGTTGGCGTACAGGCCGCCGGTGGAGCCGATCGTCCGCAGGTCGAGGTGGATCGCGAGATCACCGGTGCGCTCGACCAGCTCCTGCAGGTGGAGCAACGCGTGCGTCTTTCCGGTGCCGCGGCGGCCGAACAGGATCTGGTGATCGGCGGAATTGATCATCGCGGAAAAAGATCCGGCGGCGACGTAGGTCGCGGCCAGTGTCGAACGGTCCACGCTTTCGGCCCGCCGGGGAATGCGCATCAGCGCCTGGTTGAGGTGCATCTGGATGGCCTGCGCCATGGCAACCAGCCTACGGCAGCCATCGTTCCGGGCGGCACGGCCGAATGTGTTGCAGAACGCGGAAACGGCCCATTCCCCGCCGGGAACGGGCCGCTTCCGGGACGTCAGGCGGGCAGGTCGATCAGGTCCGCCAGCCGGGCGCGGTGCCGGCCCGGCGTCCCGAGGGCGATTTCGTCCGCCTTGGCGCGCTTCAGGTACAGGTGGGCCGGGTGCTCCCACGTCATCCCGATGCCGCCGTGCAGCTGGATGGCCTCCTCCGTCGCTTTCACCGCGATCGGCGCGTTGCGGGCCTGGGCCACCGCCACCGCGATCGGCACGTCGGTGCCCGTGGCCAGCGCGTCCGCGGCGTTGCGGGCGGCCGCGCGGGCCAGGACCAGGTCCGTGTACAGGTTCGCCAGCCGGTGCTTGAGCGACTGGAACCCGCCGACCGGGCGGCCGAACTGGTAGCGGCCCTTGAGGTAGGTCACCGTCTCGGTGAGCGCCCATTCGGCGACGCCGGTCTGCTCCGACGCGAGGATGCCCGCGCCGAACAGCAGCGCCTGCTCCAGCGCCGCGGCCGCCTCGGGGCCCGAGGCGACCAGCGTGGCCGGGGCGTCCGAAAGCGTCACGTCGGCCACCCGCCGGGTCAGGTCGAACGACACCAGCTCCGACACCGTGGCGTCGGTGGACGAGACGACGTACAGCGCGGGGCCGTCCGGGCCGGCGGCCGGGACGACCAGCAGGTCCGCCACCGAGGCGTCGGCGACCGTGCCCACCCGGCCGGAGAGCGTGCCGTCCGGGGAAGCCGTCACCGACGACGGGAAGCCCGCGCCCGGCGCGGTCGACAGCGGCACGGCCAGCGCGCCGATCGCCTGACCCGCCGCCAGCTTGCCGACGAACTCACGCGCGCCGACGTGCACCAGCGCCGTCGTCGCCAGCACCACGCTGCCGAGGAACGGCACCGGCGCGACGCTGCGGCCCAGCTCTTCGGCGACGACGGCGACCTCGCGGGCCGACGCGCCGTGGCCGCCCAGCTCCTCCGGCACGGCCAGCCCCGCCACGCCCACCTCGTCGGCCAGCGTGTGCCACAGCTTCAGGTCGTACGGCTCGGCCGTCTCCACGCGCGCCAGCAGCGCTTCGCCGCCGGCCTTGGCCTTGAGCAGGTCCCGGACCGAGGCCCGCAGGTCCTCTTCGACGTCGGAATAGAGCAGGTCGGTCATCGGGGGAGGTCCTTCCAGGCGACGTCCTTGTCGACGCGCGGCTCCGAGGGCAGCCCCAGCACGCGCTCGGCGATGATGTTGCGCAGGACCTCCGAGGTGCCGCCCTCGATGGAGTTGCCCTTCGCGCGCAGGTAGCGGTAGCCGGCTTCACGGCCGGTGAAGTCGACGATCGCCGGGCGCCGGAACGTCCAGTCGTCGTAGGCCAGGCCTTCTTCGCCGAGCAACTCGACCTCCAGGCCGGTCAGCGCCTGGTTCAGCTCGGAGAAGGCGACCTTCATCGCCGAACCCTCCGGCCCGGGCGCGCCCACCGCCAGCTGCTGGCGCAGCCGGGTGCCGGCCAGCCGCAGCGTCTCGGCCTCGACCCAATGCTTCACCAGGCGGTCGCGCAGCTCCGGCGTGCGCAGCTCGGGCCGCTCTCGCCAGGTCTTCGCGACGATCCCGATCAGCCCGCCTTCGCGCGGCTGGACGTGCCCGCCGATCGCGACGCGCTCGTTCATCAACGTCGTCTGCGCGACCTTCCAGCCTTCGCCGACCGCGCCGAGGCGCTGGGTGTCGGGGATGCGGACGTCGGTCAGGAAGACCTCGTTGAACTCGGCCTCGCCGGTGATCTGGCGCAGCGGCCGGACCTCGACGCCGGGGGCGGTCATGTCGCAGAGGAAGTACGTCATGCCCTGGTGCTTGGGCACGTCCGGGTCGGTGCGGGTGACCAGGATCCCCCACTGCGACTCGTGCGCGCCGGACGTCCACACCTTCTGGCCGGTGACGATCCAGTCGTCGCCGTCGCGGACGGCGCGGGTGCCGAGCGCGGCGAGGTCGGAGCCGGCGCCGGGCTCGCTGAACAGCTGACACCACACCTCCTCGCCGGTCCACAGTGGACGCAGGAAGCGCTCGCGCTGCTCCGGCGTGCCGAAGGCGAGGATGGTCGGCGCGGCCATGCCGAGGCCGATGCCGATCCGGCGCGGGTTGTTGTCTGGCGCGCCCGCGTCCGTGAACACGTTGTCCACAACGGACTGCAGGGCGCGCGGGGCGTTCTGCCCGCCGAGCCCGGCGGGGAAGTGGATCCAGGCGAGCCCGGCGTCGAACCGGGCCCGGAGGAACTCCAGCGTGCCGGTCGACGCAGGGCCGTGCGAGGCCAGGAATTCGGTCGCCTGGCGGGTCAGGTCTTCGGCGGTGACAGTCACTTCGCGCCCTCCGAGAGGTACTTCTTCAGTTCGCGCCGGGCCAGCGAGCGCTTGTGGACCTCGTCCGGCCCGTCGGCCAGGCGCAGCGTGCGGTTCCCGGCCCACATCGCGGCCAGCGGGAAGTCCTGGCTGACGCCGCCCGCGCCGTGCACCTGCACGGCCTTGTCGAGGATCCACTCGACCGCGGCCGGTGTCGAGATCTTGATCGCCTGGATCTCGGTGTGCGCGCCCTGGTTGCCGACGGTGTCCATCAGCCACGCGGTCTTGAGCACCAGCAGCCGCTGCTGTTCGATGCGCACGCGGGACTCGGCGATCCAGTCCTGCACCACGCCCTGCTGGGCGATCGGCTTGCCGAACGCCTCGCGCGAGATCGCGCGGCGGCACATGAGTTCCAGTGCGCGCTCGGCCATGCCGATGGCGCGCATGCAGTGGTGGATGCGGCCCGGCCCGAGCCGGGCCTGGGCGATCGCGAATCCGTCGCCCTCGCCGGCGATGAGGTTCTCCACCGGCACGCGGACGTCCTCGAAGAGCACCTCGGCGTGGCCGCCGTGGTCGCTGTCGTCGTAGCCGAAGACGTGCATGCCGCGCTTGACCGTGACGCCGGGGGTGTCGCGGGGGACCAGGATCATGCTCTGCTGCTTGTGCGGCGCGGCTCCGGGATCGGTCTTGCCCATCACGATGAAGATCTTGCACGCGGGGTTCATCGCGCCGGAGATGTACCACTTGCGGCCGTTGATCACGTACTCGTCGCCGTCGCGCCGGATCGCGGTCTCGATGTTGCGGGCGTCGGAGGAGGCGACGTCCGGCTCGGTCATCGCGAAGGCGGAGCGGATCTCGCCGTTCAGCAGCGGTTCCAGCCACTGCTTCTGCTGCTGCTCGGAGCCGAACATGGCCAGCACTTCCATGTTCCCGGTGTCCGGGGCCGCGCAGTTGAGCGCGGACGGCGCGAGCCGGATGCTGCGGCCGGTGATCTCGGCCAGGGGCGCGTACTGGAGGTTGGTCAGGCCCTGCCCATGCCTGCCGGCATTGGAGGCACCAACACTGCGCTCGCCGGGGAGGAAGAAGTTCCACAGGCCGCGCTTGCGCGCCTCGGCCTTGAGCTCCTCCACGACCGGCGGGATGGCCCACGGGTCGTCGCGTTCGGCGAGCTGCTGCTCGAACACCGGCTCGGCGGGGTAGATGTGCGAGTCCATGAACTCGAGGAGCTTCCCGCGCAGCTCCTCGGTCTTCTCGTCGAACGCGAAGTCCATTTACTTCTCCTCTTTAAGAATCTCGTTGCCGTGCGCGATGAGCGGCGCGACCCCGGCCCCGACGCCTTCGAAACCCGCCCCGACCGTCTGGCCCTTGCTGAAGCGGTAGTAGATGCCCTCCAGGATCACAGCGAGCTTGAAGAAGGCGAAGCTGACGTACCAGTCCAGCTGCGAGACGTCCCGCCCGGACAGCTCGGCGTAGCGCCGCACGACCTCGTCGGCCGACGGGTAGCCGGGTGCCGAGCCGGCGTTGGACACGAAGGGCAGCGACACCTTGTCGCGCTCGGCGTAGGCCACCAGCAGCGCGAGGTCGGTCAGCGGGTCGCCCAGCGTCGACATCTCCCAGTCGAGCACCGCGGAGATCTTGTCGCCGGCGTCGACCAGGACGTTGTCCAGGCGGTAGTCGCCGTGGACGATCGACGGCGTGCCGGACACCGGCACCGCCGCCGCGAGCCGGTCGTGCAGCTCGTCGACGCCCGGCAGGTCCCGGCTGCGGGAGGCGTCCAGCTGCTTCTTCCACCGCCGCAGCTGCCGCTCCAGGAAGCCCTCCGGCCGGCCGAAGTCGCCCAGGCCCACGGCGGCGGGGTCCACCGCGTGCAGGGCGACGAGCGTGTCGACCAGCGCGTCGGCCATCGCCCGGGTGCGCTCGGGGCCGAGCTCGCCCAGTTGGTCCGCGGTCCGGTACGGCGTGCCCTCGACGAAGCTCATCACGTAGAAGGGCGCGCCGACGACGTCGGAGTCCTCGCAGAGCAGCAGCGCTTCGGGCACCGGCACGGCGGTGTCACGCAGGGCGGAGATCACCCGGAACTCGCGGCTCATGTCGTGCGCGGTGGGCAGCACGTGCCCGAGCGGCGGGCGGCGCACCACCCAGCGCGAGCGGCCGTCGCCCACCACGTAGGTGAGGTTCGACCGGCCGCCCTCCACGACGTCCGCGGTCAGCTCCCCGGCGACCAGGCCGGGGCGCTGTGCGTCCAGGTGGGCGCGCAGGCGGCCCAGGTCGAGTCCTGGCGGGTTCATCCAACCTCCTCATGCTTTCCGCAGAGCATACCGACTAGTCGGTATGACGTACAGAGACCTCCGGGAAGCGGCACATCCCCGGGGAAAGTGCCGCTTCCCGGGGGTGTCACGCGAGGAACCGCGTCACCCACTCGGCGACGCACGCGGGCTTCGCTTCGCCGTCGATCTCGATGGTCCACCGCGAAACCGCCTGCTTGCCGCCCGGGACGTCGGTGATCTCCACCAGCTCGGCCCCGGCCCGCACCTTCGAACCGACCTTCACCGGCTGCGGGAAGCGGACCTTGTTGAGGCCGTAGTTGATCCCCATCCTGATCCCGTTGACCCGGTAGATCTTCGGGCCGAACGCCGACAGCAGCGACAGCGTCAGGAAGCCGTGGGCGATGGTGCCGCCGAACGGGCCCGCGGCCGCCATCGGCTCGTCGACGTGGATCCACTGGTGGTCGTCGGTGGCGTCGGCGAACTGGTTGACGCGCTCCTGGGTGATCGTCATCCACTCGCTGTACCCGAGGTGCTCGCCGGCCGCGGCGGCGAACTCGTCGAGGTTCTGGAACTCCCGCATCGGCCTCAGTCCTTCGGTCCGCCGGCGACGTAGATGACCTGGCCCGAGACGAACCCGGCGCCCTCGCTGACCAGGTACGACGTCAGGTGCGCGATGTCTTCGGGCGTGCCGACGCGCTGCACCGGGATCTGCGACGCGGCGGCGGCCTTGAAATCCTCGAAGCCCATGCCGAGCCGCTCGGCGGTCGCCGCGGTCATGTCGGTGGCGATGAAGCCGGGCGCGATCGCGTTGGCGGTGACGTTGAACTTGCCCAGCTCGATGGCGAGGGTCTTGGTGAAGCCCTGCATGCCGGCCTTGGCGGCGGAGTAGTTGACCTGGCCGCGGTTGCCCAGCGCCGACGTGCTCGACAGGTTGACGATCCGGCCGTACTTCTCCTGGGTCATGTGCTTCTGCACCGCGCGGGTCATCAGGAAGGAGCCCTTGAGGTGCACGTCGAGCACGGAGTCCCACTCCTGCTCGGTCATCTTGAAGATCAGGTTGTCGCGGGTGATGCCGGCGTTGTTGACCAGCACGACCGGCGGCCCGAGCTCGTCGGCGACCCGCGCGACGGCGGACTCGACCTGCTCGGCGTCACTGACGTCGAGGGCGACGCCGACGGCCTTGCCGCCCTTGGCGACGATGGCCTCGGCGCCCTGCTTGACACCGGCCTCGTCCAGGTCCAGCAGCCCGACGGCGAAACCGTCATCGGCCAGCCGTGCCGCGACGGCGGCACCGATGCCGCGGCCGGCACCGGTGACCACGGCGACACGGGAAGGGGAATCGGTCACGGGGGACCTCCTCGTCGTTGAGAAGCAGGCTTGCGCGAGCGAGCCTACTAAGCGGTTGGTCACAGACGATACGGGCAGCGGCCCGCATTTCGATGTCAACGTACGCAGATTCCCGGCGCCGCGCCCGGTCCGGCCGGGTTTGCCGAGGAAACCGCCGCGGGGGAGAAACGCCGGTGGCCAACGTCACACGGTGGTCGGTTCCGGTCGGCGACAGGATCGCGGCGTGGTCGGCGATGGCTGCCGGCTGCCGGCCGCCGGCGCGTGCCCGGGCGTGGCCGCATACGACTCGCGGGCGGATTTCGGCCGTATCCCGGTGCCCCGCCTCGGCAGTGTGGCGGCTCATGTCCTGGGCCCACGACGTTCGTGTGTCCCAGGCGCGGGTCGCGTCGCGTCGCGCCGGGACAGGGGGGTTCACCGGCGCGCTACCCTCGTCTCCGTGGTACGGCCCGATGTCGACAAACCTCGGCGGGAGAACGCAAAATTGCCCGGGTGACCGGCGAGCACACCACAGGGAACGCCATCAGCGGCAGCGTTGCCGGTTCCGTGGTGCAGGCGGGGACCGTCCGGCAGGTGATCCTGCCGCAGCCGCAGCACCCCCGGCAGATCCCACGCCAGCTGCCGCCCGGGCTCCGGGATTTCGCGGGCCGTGCCGAGCAGATCGCCGCACTGGATGCATTGCTTCCCCCGCCGGACGGCACTCCGGCGGGGGCAACGGTCGCCGTCGTGAGCGGCACCGGCGGCGCCGGCAAGACCAGCCTGGCCATCCATTGGGCGCAGCGGGCCCAACCCGGCTTCCCGGACGGAACGCTGTTCGCCGACCTGCGCGGTTACGGACCTGCCGTACCGCTGGCACCCGAGCTCGTCTTGACGTCCTTCCTCTCCGCACTCGGTGTTTCCGGGGCAGCGGTACCGGCGCAGCTGGACGATCAGGCGGCAACGTACCGATCGGTCCTCGCCGAGCGGCGGGTCCTGGTCGTGCTCGACAACGCGATCGACGCCGGCCAGGTGCAGCCGTTGCTCCCCGGCGCGCCCGGCTGCATGACGATCGTGACGAGCCGCAACGTCCTGGCCGAACTGATGGTCTTCCGAGCGGCCCGCCTGGTCACCGTCGAGCCGTTCACCGGCAGCCAGGCCTTGGCTTTTCTGCGTGGGCTGGTCGGCTCCGACCGCACCGACGCCGAGCCCGAGGCGGTCGCCGAGCTGATCCGGGTGTGCGGCGGCCTTCCCCTGGCCGTGCGCATCGCGGCGACGCGGGCGATCGCCCGCCCGCACGACTCCCTCGTCGAGGTCGCGGCGGACATCACCGCCCGGCGTGCTCCGGCCACCCGGAGCCTGGCCGGCGCGATGCGGTCGGTGTTCGACTGGTCGTACGCCCGGCTGCCGGCGGCACCCGCCCGGGTGTTCCGGCTGCTGGGCCTGCATCCCGGACCGGAGTTCGGTGTCCGAGCGGCCGCGGCCCTGGCCGCCCTCGATCCGGCGACGACGTACGACTGTTTGGAGATGCTGGCCGAACGGCACCTGATCGAGCCGATCGGGAACCTGCGGTACCGGATCCACGATCTGCTGCACGCCTACGCCGCAGGCCGAGCCGAAGACAGTGACCCGATCGATCAGCGACGGGGAACCACGCGGCGAGTGCTGACCTGGTACGCCGCCGCGGTGCAGCACGCGGACCGCGCGGCGTTCCCGGCCTTGGCCGGCGTCACTCCCACAGAGGTTGTTCCGTCGGGAGAACTTCCCGTCTTCGCGGGACGAGCGGAGGCACTTGCGTGGCTTTCCGAAGAGCAGGCGACGGCGATCGCGGCCGTGCATCGCGCGGCCGCCACTGGGCTGCCCGAACTCGTCACGGCCCTGGCGGCGAGCCTGCGTTTCCTGTCCTGGCAGGGGCCCGGCCTGTCCCGCATCTACCTCGAACTGCTGTCCTCGGGGCTCACCGCGGCGCGGTTCACCGGGCCCCGCGCGCTCGAAACCCTCTTCCACGTCCTGCGCGGCGAGACGCTCTGGTCGCTGGGGCGTCTCGAAGAAGCCGAGAACGACTACGCGGCTGCCCTGGAGCTGGCCGAAGACCCGGCGCGCCGGGTCGACGCGCTGGCCGGTCTGGGCTGGGTCCGCCTCGCCCAGGAGCGACTGGAGGAGGCGCGAAGGTACTACTTGGCGGCCCTTCCGCTGTCTTCCGGGCTGTGCGAAGGGCGCACGGAGGCCGTCGTCCACGCCAACCTGAGTCGTATCCACACCCGGCTGGGTGACTTCCCGTCGGCGCTGCGCCACGCTGATCGGGAGCTGGCGCTGCGCCGGCAAGCCCACGACGAGCCGGGCGAGGCGTACGCCCTGCACACCGCCGCGCTGGCGCGGCAAGGCATGGGTGAACACGCGACGGCCATCCGGCTCTGCCGGCACGCGATCGGCATCCACCGGACCTTGGGCGACCACGGGCGCGACCTGGCCGAAGCGCTGCTGACCCTGTCGGCGTCGCTCGAACGGACCGGTCAGGTCGAGGAGTCCGCTGCCGGCCGGCGGGAGGCTTCGGCCGTCCTTGCGTCTCTCGGCGATTCACGGGCCGCCGAGATTCGCCCCCAACGTGGATCAGAAGGCAGGCGGCAGCCGCCGACGCCGTGACCCGCTCGCCCCGGTGCGGTGCTGGATACGAAGAACGCCCGTCCAGCCGGATCGGGCGCTCGGATCGGATCGCGAGACGGAGTTTCGTCTCGGCAACGAACTTGAGATACCTCCGCTTGTCCCGCCGCTGGAACGGACCAGCTTCGGATCGGTGGGGAACACCTCGATCACCTCTTGTCGTCCTCCTCTTCCAGTGTGGTCCTCTGCTAGTTCTGGCCGGTGCGGCGGCAGGCCTGGATGTCGAAGGTGTCGAACGGCTGGGTCGATCCGGTCCCGTCCAGGTCGACGACGTGGATCTGCAGCGCGTACTGACCCTGCAGGTGCGGGTCGGCGAAACGGCCGATCTTTCCGCGCCAGGTCGTTCCGACGTGGTCGCCGTTCAGCGGCTGGACGATGGTTCGGCCGGCGGTGGACAGAACCATCTCCACCTCTCTCGCCCTCCGGTCGACTGTGACCCGTACCTCGGCTTCTTTCGGTTCGTCGCAGCACTCGTGTGTCCCTGCTGCGATTACGAACCGGCGTTCGATCCACCTGCTCGCGACCACCGGCGCCCGATCGTCACGGCTCCCGGGAGTGGCCGGTGCGGTGGCTCGGGAGTTCCCGTCCGGCGGGGGAGATGTCCCTGCTGTCGGCGTTGCGGCCGCCGGCGGATCGGTGCGTTCGACGTTCGGACGCACGTCGGGATCCGTCGACTTCGGTCGGTTCGTCGGCGGGACGGGCAGCTGCTCGATCGGAGCCGGGGGCGCGGGCAGCTCGGGTGCCGGGGCCGGTGGCCGGCCTTGGGCCGGTGTCGCCGGTGTCACCGGCGGCGGTGCCGGAGTGAGACCAATCAAGGAGATGATCGTCAAGGATCCAGCGGTGATGCAGGCCGCTGTCGCCGCTTTCGCGGGAACGCTCGCGTTGGTGAACCAGTCGCGCACCGATTTCGGGGGTGTCAGAAGAAGGGGAATCGTTCGGATCTTGTTGTAGAGGGGCTGCCTGTCCTTGCTGTGGACGCCGCACTTGGGGCATTTGTTTATGTGTTTCCGGACCTCGCGATAGAGCTGCGGTGATTCTTTGCGTCCATGTCGGACGTATATCCTCTGCGGTATGTCGCAGCGATCCTCATAAGCACCGGGGCAGTCGATCAGGCAAAGCGCCGCCAGGCGTTCGGTGACGGCGCCTTCGATGCGCCTCCTCGCTGATCTTGCTGCTTCGTAAGAGGTGTCCGAAAGGGTTGCGACCGTGTGGTCCGACCAATCTTGCAGGCTGTTTTCAAGGTAGGCTTCAAAAGATTCCCTGTCTTCGAATAATTTCCGAAGCCTGTCGAGTAAAGCTCTGAAATCTGCGGCAACTCGCGCGGATCGTAAAGGATTCAGTTCGATGTCAAGGTCGACTTTATTCCCTGCTGGCGATGCGAGTTCTCGATTGGCTTTTCGCACGAGGTCGAACATGTGACGCTGCGCGACCACGAAGATCCATGGTCGCGGGTATTCCAGCTCTTCGCCCCCCAAGTAACGTTGCCACAACTTGATCCTGACGTATTGGGCGAGTTCGTCGGCGTATCCATTGTTTCTGCACAGGCTCGAGCAGATGCGGATCAGGTATGGATTGTTTGCTATGATTGCACGCTCAGCCGCTTCGCGGCGTCCGGCCTCATCCGGCCGGACCGGGCTGTTCTTCGTCACATGAGTAGGAACGTTTGCCAGGCGATCAACCGGTCGCGGTTCGGAGGAGAGCACACAATCGAGCGGGGCTGTCTAACTCGTTCGAGCACAGTGTCACCCGGTGTTGACAGGAGCGCCGCTCCGGACTCGGCCGGGGAACAACCAGGCGGGGGACGCCGGTGACCGAAGTGATCGCGCCGCCGGATTCCGGTCAGCCGGCCTGGGCGGGCGGCATCGACCGGTACCGGTCGAGGACCGCGGGGTCCTGCAGCGACATCCACTTCGTGACCTCCGCGTAGGTGGCGCAGACCGTCTCGGGTTTGGCGCACACCTCGCCCATGAAGCCTTCCGCCGCCCGCGAGAAGGCCCCGCCCGCCCAGTCGTTGAAGTGGTTGCCGATCACCAGCGGAGCCCGGTTGCCGTCGAAGGCGGCCTGGTAGGCGCCGCGGTAGGTCTCGAGCGTGGCCTGGGTGTACTGCCCGGCGTCGTTCTTGGAGTGGCCGAGCTGGTACCACAGGTTGTAGTCCATCATGATGACCTTCTTGTGCAGCGCGGGCACCTTCACGTACGGCATCCAGAACTCCCAGATGCCGTCCAGCCGCGTCGGCCACTTGACGCCGTCGGAGGGCTGGCTCGAGTCGAAGGTGTAGCCGGCGTCGCGCATGGCGGGGAAGGCCGCGGCCCAGTTGCCTTCGAGGCACGGCGTCCGGCCGCCGGTGACGTCCTTGGCGGACAGGCGCAGGCCGAGGTGTTCGCGGGCGTCTTCGACGAAGCGGCTGAACTGGCCGATTTCGTCGGTCCAGCCCTGCGCGGTCCACCGGCCGACACTCGGCTCGGCGCCGGCGCAGAAGTGCCCGTTGTAGTGGGTGCCGATCTGGTGCCCCGCGGCGACGGCGGCGTTGAGGTCCTGGACGCGGGTGGCCACTTCGCCGGCGCTGCCGCCGAAGCCGATCGAGGCCATGCCCGGTTTGTGTCCGGGCCCGGTGTAGCGCTGCCGCTGCTCGTCGGTCAGCAGGTAGATGCCCGAGAGGAAACCGCTGAAGTGGGCGTTGACGGTCTTGGCGAGGGCGAGGTAGCGGCTCCAGTGTTCGTGCGCGCCGGCCCCGTCGAAGGAGAAGAGCACGAACTGCGGCGGTTTTTCGCCGGGGCGCAGCGGGCGCAGCCACTCCGGGTCCTTGGCCACGGGCGGGGCCGTGGTGGACGTGGTGGGAGGCGCGGGCGGCGGGCCGGCGTCCGGCGAGGCGGGCCGGGCGGACCCGCGCCCGAGGGCCGTGATCAGCACGCCGGTGAGAACGAGGGCGACGAGGACGGTGAACCAGGTGCCCGGTCGCCGTACCCACCGTGCCGAGCGCAGCCCCATCGAAGACCCCTCCCCCTGCTACATACCGTCACAGAGAGGACGTCGAAGGCACGATCCGGGTGCATCGCGGTGAGATGCGTAACCCAAAAGCAACCCGGGAGGGGCACGCACGGTAATGGATCTTGTCCTGCCGAGCCTCGGCCGGCGGCGCGGGGCAGATCGTGCTCGCCCAGGCGGAGGGCGCCCGCCTCCCGGGGCCGGACGAGGTCCTGCTGCAGCACCAGCAGCACCTGCACCAGCGGGG
>NZ_JBSGAI010000071.1:0-34209 GCF_053600695.1 Amycolatopsis sp. NPDC005003
CCTGACCGTCCGTGACAACGTGAAGTTCTCCGACGGGCAGCCGATGACCGTGAGTGGTAATTAGGGTTCTAACCCTAATTACCACTCACGACCCGCTCGGCCGATGGACGGGTCGATCCGGGCTGGGCATAGTTGGCCGGATGGGGCCGGAAAATCTTTCCCGTCGTGAGCTTCTTGTGCGTGGTGGCGTCACCGCCGCCGCGCTGGCCGTGGCCGGGGCGGGGGTTGCGGAAGCTGAACCGGACGCCGGACGCGACGGCGTGGTGCTGCGGCAGGGCACGAACATGTCCGCCGCGCTGTCCCCGGACGGCCGGTGGCTCGCGGTCGACCTGGTCACCGGGATCTGGGTACTGCCCGCCGACGGCGGCCGCGCCCGGCGGCTCACCGAGGACCTGCAGGACGCGACCCTCCCCAGCTGGTCGCCGGACGGCCGCCGGATCGCGTTCCAGTCCTACCGCGACGGCAACTTCCACCTGTACGTCATCGATGTCGCGGGCGGCCCGCCCCGCAAACTCACCAGCGGGCGGTTCGACCACCGGGAGCCCGCGTTCTCCCCGGACGGCACCAAGCTCGCCTTCAGCAGCGACCGCGACGGCAGCTACGGCATCCACCTGCTGGACGTCGCCTCCGGAGCGATCAGCGCGGTGGTGTCGACCACCGACGAAGAGGCGTCGCCACGGTGGTCGCCCGACGGCACGAAGATCGTCTTCACGGTCAACGACACCGCCATCGATGTCGTCACCCTGGCCACTGGCGCCCGCGCGCGTCTGGTCACCGCGACCGGCGCCGACAAGTTCTACGGCCCGGCGTTCGGACCCGGCGGGCAGCCCAGCTACCTGCGGCTGCGCGGCGCGGAAGCGGACCTCATGCTCGGCGACCGGCAGCTGACCAAGGGCGAGGACGTCTTCGGCTTCGCCGCGAACTGGGCCGGGTCCGCCGTGCTCTACACCGCCGACGGGCACATCCGGCGGCGCGACGAGTCCGGCACCGTCAAGGACATCCCGTTCGAGGGGCGGGTGTCCACGGCGTCGCGTGACTACCGGAGGCGGGTCCGTGACCTGGACTCGGCCGCGCCGAAGCCCGTCCGCGGGATCGCCGGTCCGGTGGTGTCCGAGGACGGCAAGCGGATCGCGTTCCGGGCGCTCAACGCGATCTACGTCGTCGCGGCGAGCGGGGGCAGGCCGCAGCGGCTGATCGGCGACGGCTACTTCAACTCCGACCCGGACTTCCACCCGGACGGGACGAAGCTGCTCTACACGAGCGACCGGCTCGGCACCGCAGACCTGTGGCTGCACGACCTCCGCACCGGTCAGGACGCCGTCCTCACCCAGCTGCCGGGCGCGCAGGTCGCGCCGCGGTGGTCACCGGACGGCGGCCGGGTGGCCTACGCCGACCAGGACGGCGCCACCTGGATCCACGACGTCGCAACGGAGAAAGCCCAGCAGGTGACGCCGCCGCTGTTCATGCCGGGCCGGCCCACCTGGTCGCCCGACGGGTCGGTCCTCGCGCTGGCCGCGGTGAAGCCGTACTCGCGGCGGTACCGCGAAGGCACCAGCCAGATCCTCACGGTCGACCTGAAGACCGGCGAACTCCGCTACGCCGAGCCGATGCCGTTCCGCTCGCTCGCCACCCGCGGCGACGACGGTCCACTGTGGTCACCCGACGGCCGGTACCTCGCGTTCACGGTCGAAAGCGTCGCCTGGATCGCCCCGGTCGACGGCACCGGACGGCTGATCGGCGCGCCGCGGCAGGTCACCCACGACGTCACCGATTCCCTGGCCTGGCAGGGGAACGACACGCTCGTGTACCTGTCGAAGGGGCAGCTCAAGGCGCAGAAGATCGCCGGCGGCGAGCCGCGCACGATCCGCCTCGACTTCTCGTGGGCCAGGCCGCGCCCACCGCAGCGGACCGTCATCCACGTCGGCGCGGCGTGGGACGGCTTGGCCAGGACGCTGCGGAAGGACGTCGACATCGTCGTCGACGGCGGCCGGATCGCCGACGTCCGGCCGCACCGGGACGCGCCGGGGACCGTCGACGCGCGCGACCTGACCGCCATGCCCGGGCTCGTCGACCTCCACAACCACTGGCACCTGCGCGGCCGGCAGTGGGGCGACCGGCAGGGCAGGCTGTGGCTGTCCTACGGCATCACCACGACCCGCTCGCCCGGCGACCCGGTGTACCAGATGCTGGAGACGCGCGAGGCCCTGGAATCCGGGAACCGCGTCGGGCCGAGGTACTTCGGCACCGGGGAAGCCATCGACGGCTCCCGGATCTACTACAACTTCATGCGGCCGACGCTGTCGCCCGAGCAGTTCGACCTGGAGCTTTCCCGGGCAGTCGAGCTCGAGTACGACATGATCAAGACGTACGTCCGGCTGCCCGTCGCGTCCCAGCAGGCGGTGGTCCGGGCCGCGCACCGGGCGGGCATCCCGCTGTCTTCGCACTACCTGTACCCGGCGGCGAACATCGGCATGGACGCGATGGAGCACACCGGGGCCACCAACCGGCTCGGCTACTCGCACACCGTCAGCCGGATCGGCCGGTCGTACCAGGACGCGATCGCCCTGTTCACCCGCTCGGGGATATCGATCACGCCGACGCTGTTCACGTCCAGGGCGTTGTACGCGGACGACAAGTCGCTCGTGACCGACGAGCGCACCCAGGTCCTCTTCCCGCCGTGGGAATACGCGCAGCTCAAGGCCACGGCGGACACCGCGGGCAACCCGGAGAACGCCTACCTCCGCCAGGTCCTCGCCGGGAACGTCGACATGGTGCTGCGGATCCACCGCGCGGGCGGGTTCGTGGTCACCGGCACGGACTCGCCGCTGGACAACGTGGCCGTCTCCACCCACCAGAACCTGCGGGCCATGGTCGCGTTCGGGTTCACGCCGTACGAGGCGCTCACCACCGCCACCCGCAACCCGGCGCGGTGGCTGGGCCTCGAGGGCCGGATCGGGGTGCTCGAGCGTGGTGCGTACGCCGATCTGTCGCTGGTCCGCGGCAACCCGTTGCAGGACATCAAGGCGGCCGCGGACGTCCACACGGTGATGGTCGGCGGGGTGCTTCGCTCGGTCGGCGAGTTGCTGGCGCCCTACCGGAACCGGCCGGGCGCGCGGGCGGCCACCGAGGTGGCGCCCGCGGCCCGATCGGCGGACAAACAGCACTGGTGGCACGTTCCGGAGTGGTCCGAGCACGTGTGCTGCGCGGGCTGAATCACCAGCCCGAAGGCAGCGGGCGGCCCTCGGCGAAGCCGGCCGCCGACTGGACGCCCAGCAGCGCGCGCTCGTGGAACTCCTCGAGCGTCCGAGCGCCCGCGTAGGTGCAGGACGAGCGGACGCCGGAGCCGATCGAGTCGAGCAGGTCCTCGACACCGGGTCGCTGCGGGTCGAGCGACATCCGCGACGACGAGATGCCCTCCTCGAACAGCGCCTTCCGCGCGCGGTCGAACGAGCCGTCCGTGCGCGTCCGCGCGCCCACCGCACGCTTCGACGCCATGCCGAACGACTCCTTGTAGGGCCGCCCCTGCTCGTCGAACCGCAGGTCACCGGGGGATTCGTAGGTGCCGGCGAACCACGAGCCGACCATCGCCGCGGACGCGCCCGCGGCCAGCGCCAGCGCGACGTCGCGCGGGTGGCGGACCCCGCCGTCGGCCCAGACGTGCTTGCCCAGCTCGCGCGCGGCCGCCGCGCAGTCGGCGACCGCGGAGAACTGCGGGCGGCCGACGCCGGTCATCATCCGGGTGGTGCACATCGCGCCCGGCCCGACCCCGACCTTGACGACGTCGGCGCCGGCCTGGATCAGGTCGCGCGTGCCCTCGGCGGTGACGACGTTCCCGGCGACCACCGGGACCTGCGGCGACACCGACCGGACGGCCTTCAGCGCGGCGATCATCTTCTCCTGGTGCCCGTGCGCGGTGTCGACGACCAGCACGTCGACGCCCGCCTTCAGGACCGCTTCCGCCTTCGCGGCGACATCGCCGTTGACGCCGACCGCGGCGGCGACGCGCAGCTTGCCCGCGTCGTCGACGGCCGGGGTGTAGATCTCCGCGCGCAGGGCGCCGACGGCGGTCAGGACGCCCGCGAGCCGGCCGTCGGCGTCGAGGCCGAGGGCCAGGTGCGCGCCGTGGCTGTTCAGCAGCTCGAACACCTCGCGCGCCGGCGTGGTCAGCGGGACCGCGACGGTCGGCGGCTGCGCGACGTCGGCGAGCCGCGCGAAGCGGTCGACGCCGGCGCAGGCGGCTTCGTCGACGATGCCGACCGGGCGGCCTTCGCCGTCCACGACGACGACCGCGCCGTGCGCGCGCTTGTGGACCAGGTTGAGGGCGTCGGCGACCGCGTCGCCGCCGGTGAGCACCAGCGGGGTGTCCCACACGGTGTGGCGGCTCTTCACCCAGCCGACGATCTCGCTGACCGCGCCGGGATCGACGTCCTGCGGCAGCACCACCAGGCCGCCGCGGCGGGCGACGGTCTCGGCCATCCGGCGGCCGGCGACGGCGGTCATGTTCGCGACCACGATCGGGATGGTCGCGCCGGTGCCGTCCGCGGTGGCGAGGTCGACGTCGAAGCGGGACTCCACGTCCGAACGGTTCGGCAGCAGGAACACGTCGTCGTAGGTCAGGTCGTGGGCGGGCCGGTGGCCGTCGAGGAAACGCACGAGTCACCAGACTACCCGGCGGGCCCGTGGCAGGATCGGTGGCATGAGCCGCCGCGACCGGGACGCCGAGGGACGGGCACGCAACGCACGGCCGCGCGACGGCCTCGGCCGGCCGCTGCCGTACGGCGCCGACGGCGTCGAGCGTCAGCCGGAGGGCATCGAGCGCACTCCGGCGCAAACGCTTGCGGAGGCCCAGCGGCTGCTCGACGACGGCAAGCCGTTCCATGCGCACGAAGTGTTCGAGGACGCCTGGAAGACCACCGACGGCCCGGACCGCGAGCTGTGGCGGGGGCTGGCGCAGCTCGCCGTCGGGCTCACGCACGCGGCGCGCGGCAACAACGTCGGGGCCGTGTCGCTGCTGGAGCGGGGCGCAGCGAACATCGAGCCGTTCCGGGGTGAGCCGCCGCACGGCATCGACGTCCCCGGGCTGCAGGAGTGGGCGCGCTCGCTGGCCGAAGAGGCGAAGCAGCGGGTCCGGGTGTCGCCGAGCGCACCGCGGCTGACGTGCTGACGGCGATCAGCGCCGCGGTCATCGCCGCGGTGGCCTCGCTGGCCGGGGTGACGCTGGGCGCGCTGGTCGAGCCGATGAAGCTCAACGCCGCGCGGCGGGCGAAGCTGCGGCAGGACCGGGCCGACCGCTGCGCCGGGTTCATCGAGGCCGCCGTCCGGGTGCGCCAGCACATCGTCGACCTGAACGTGACCCATCGCCGCCGGGAGCTGTCCGGAAACGCCACCGAGAGCGACGCCGAACGCGAAGTGGCGTACGAGGAGGCGTACTACGGGGCCCGCGCGCAGATGCGCTCGTTCTACGGGCTGATCGTGATGAGCGGGCCCGATGAGCTCGTCGAGCAGGCCAAGGTGCTCCGCAAGAAGGAGATGAAGCTGCACGAGGTCCGGCGCGAGCTGGACGCGGACCGCCGGTTCGACCCCCGCTACCTGCCGGCCGCGGTCATTGCGGCCACCGGAGGCTTCGACCGGGCGATCGAGGAGTTCGCCCTCGTCGCCCGGAAGCACACTTCTTAGGGCTGCTCCCAGCCTGCCGAAGCCGCCTTCTCCGCGCCGATCGTCGTGCCTTCGCCGTGTCCGGTGTGGACCTTCGTGGCGTCCGGGAGCGTGAAGAGCTTCTCGCGGATGGAGTGCACGATCGTCGGGTAGTCCGAATAGGACCGGCCGGTGGCACCTGGGCCGCCGTGGAACAGCGTGTCGCCGGTGAAGAGCACGCCGAGCTCCGCCGCGTACAGGCAGACCGCACCCGGCGCGTGCCCCGGCGTGTGGATGACCTGCAGTTCGGTGCCCGCGATGGTGAGCACCTGCCCGTCGGCCAGTTCGCCGTCCGGGGCGCGGTCCGGGTGGGTGAGGTCCCAGACGACCCGGTCGTCCGGGTGCAGCAGGATCGGCGCGCCGGTCGCGGCGGCGAGCTCCGGGGCGGCGTTGACGTGGTCGTTGTGCGCGTGGGTGCAGACGATGGCGGCCAGCTTCCGCTCGCCCACGACGTTTTCGATCGCCTTCGCGTCGTGCGCCGCGTCGATCACGACCACTTCCGCGTCGTCGCCCACGATCCACACGTTGTTGTCGACGTCCCAGCTGCCCCCGTCGAGCTGGAAGACACCGGAGGTCACCAGGTTCTGCACGATCGCCGTCATGCGCCCGACCCTAGTGGTCATTCGCCGGTTGGATGACATACCGGCGGTATGCTACCGTCGAGTCACCTTACCGCGAGTAAGTTCGAGAGGTGACGCGATGACGCCGCTGGCGGAGCCCCTGAAGCTGCGGTGCGGCGCGCTGCTGCCCAACCGCCTGGTCAAGTCGGCGCTGAGCGAGCAGCTCGGCGACCGCCGCAACGCGCCCACCCGCGAACTCTTCGAGCTGTACCGGACCTGGGCCCGCGGCGGCGCGGGCGCGCTGATCACCGGGAACGTCATGGTCGACCCGGCCGCGCTCGGCGAGCCGCGCAACGTGGCCGCGACGCCGGATCCCGCGGCCTTCCGGCCCTGGGCGCGGGCGGTCGAGGGCACGGACGCCCAGCTGTGGGCGCAGCTGAACCACCCCGGCCGGCAGAGCCCGCGGTACCTCTCGCGGGAGCCGGTGGCACCCTCCGCCGTCCCGTTCGGCAACCGGGGCATCCGGACCGCCTTCGCGGCGCCGCGCGCGTTGGCCGGTGACGAGATCGAAGCGATCATCGAGCGCTTCGCGGTGGCAGCGCGGACTTTCGTCGAGGCGGGCTTCGCGGGCGTGCAAATCCACGGCGCCCACGGCTACCTGGTCTCCCAGTTCCTTTCCCCGCTGACGAACCTGCGGACCGACGCCTGGGGCGGCGACGCCGTCCGCCGCCGCCGGTTCCTGCTCGAGGTGGTCCGGCGCGTGCGTGCGGAGGTCGGGGACGGCGTGCCGGTGTCGGTGAAGCTCAACAGCGCGGACTTCCAGCGCGGCGGCTTCACCGAGGACGAGTCGCTGGAGGTCGTGCGGGAACTCGGCGAAGCCGGGCTGGACCTGCTGGAAGTCTCCGGCGGGACCTACGAGAAGGCCGCGATGATGGGTTCCGGGCGCGCGAGCACCCAGGCGCGCGAAGCGTACTTCCTGGACTACGCGGCGAAGGCGCGGGAAGTTTCCGACGTCGCGCTCATGGTCACCGGCGGCTTCACCACCCCGGGCGGGATGGAAGCCGCGCTGCGCTCGGGCGAGGTGGACGTGATCGGGCTCGGCCGGCCGCTGATCGCCGACCCTGGCCTGCCCGCCCGGCTGCTCGAGGGCGAGGACGCCCGCGCGGAGCGGCGGTGCCCGAAGACCGGCATCCGGCTGGCCGACAGCCTGCTGGAAATCCAGTGGCACACCCGGCAGATGCACCGGATCGCCGCGGGCAAGCCGGTGGACCGCCGCGGCGCGCTCCCGACGCTGGTGCAGGCGGGGCTGACCGACGGGCTCAACGCCTTCCGCCGCGTCCGCGCTTAGGCGGGCGCGAGCCGCCGGTCGTACAGGAACGCGCCGGCGGCCAGCGCGGTGAAGAACAGGCCGATGAAAACGCAGTTGAGCGCCACCAGGCCGTAGCCGAGCGTGCCCGCGTCGACGAACGGGTACGGGTAGAAGCCGGTGATCGCCCCGCGCGGGAGCGTGAAGGCGAGCCAGGCGAGCGGGTAGGCCAGCGACCACCAGACCGTGCCCCACGTGACGGCCCCGCGCGGGCCGACCAGCAGCCAGCCGAGCACGAACAGCAGCGGCGTCACCTTGTGCAGCATGGTGTCGGAGACCAGCGAAAGGCCGTGCAGGTCGTAGAGGCCGGCCAGGGCGACCTGGTACACGATGCCGGTCACGATGATGCCGGCCAGCGCGTCGAGCCACAGGACGGTGAACAGCCGCCCGCGGGCCCGGCCCAGCGCGACCAGGGCCGAGGTGAGCACGACCAGCAGGTTCGAGTCGATCGTGAAGAAGCAGAGCAGGTTCGCGACCTGCCCGCCCGGGGTGCGTGCGGTGGCGACGACCTGGGTGACGAGGCCGGCCAGGGCCACCACCGCGGTGACCGCGAACCAGGCGCGGGTGAGCTTCTCGCTGCGCATCGCCGGAGCGTACCCGCCGGTAATTCCACAATGGACCCCTCGAAGGTGTCGAGTTCCGGCGGCCAGGGGGCTGCCCAGCGCGTGGACAGCCCCGGGCGTGCGGCTACGCCGCGAGCAGCGAGTCCCGGAGCGCGACGAACGCCTCGTACTCCGCCTTCTGCTCGACCGGCAGCTGGTAGGCGACGGCCAGGAGCTTCGTCACCGACGGGAGGATGCTGAGCCGGAACGTCCGGCCGTCGGTCGTCTTGATGACGAATCTGCCCTGCAGGTCGCGCTTCTTGACCGAAGCCCGGTTGGCGTCGTTGATCGTCAGCGGCGTGCCCGCCGTGACGGCGCCGTTCTTCTCCTCGAGCGGGACGAGGACGAGGTCGGTCTGCCCCGGCTTGAAGCCCAGCGCGAAGTTGGCGACCGAGGTGGTCCGGAAGACCAGGTAGTTCTTCTGCCTGATCTCCGCGGCGTACACCTTGGTGTAGCTCGCCCCGTCGGCGACGGCTCCGTCGAAGGCGGCGTGGATCGACGCCTTCATCTGTTCCTTGCTGACCACTGCTTGCTCCTCCGTGACCGCTCGGGAAGTGAGCGGGAACCTTGTGAAGGAGCGCACTTTAGGGATTCTTCGCCGCGGGCTGTGTCGGGAAAATTCTCGTCAAATCCGGCCCGGCGCGCGTCTGGACCGTCGAACGCCCTCCCGGGCTCGACCAACCTCCACTTTGGCCGGTGCGGAGTGCGGGCACCAGCTACTTTCGTCGGTCCTCGCCTCAGCCCCCGTCCGTCCGGTCGCCGTGGAGCAGGCCGCGGACCGTGTCGATCGTGTCCGCCTCGGCCGGGTCCTTGTCCGGGCGGTAGCGCACCACCCGGGCGAACCGCAGGGCCAGGCCACCGGGATAGCGCGTCGAAACCTGCGCGCTGTCCAGCTCGATCTCCACGACGATCTCCGGCCGGACGTACACCGTCCAGTCGTCCCGGTGGGTCTCGATCTCCTGGAACGTCCTCGTCTGCCAGGCCAGCAGCTCGTCGGTCATGCCCTTGAACGTCTTGCCCACCATGATCGGCGGGCCGCCGTCCGGATCGCGGGCGCCCAGGTGGAGGTTCGACAGCGTGCCCGTGCGCCGGCCGTGGCCCCACTCCGCCGCCAGCACCACCAGGTCGATCGTGTGCACCGGCTTGACCTTCAGCCAGGCCCGCCCGCGCCGCCCGGCCGCGTACGGCGACGCGAGGTCCTTGACCATCACCCCTTCGTGGCCCGCTTCCATCGCCGCCTCCAGGACCGCGGAAGCCCGCGAAGTGCCGATCTCGCCGGGGATGATGTGCGCCCCGGCGACCTTGCGCAGCGCCGCATTGCGCTCCGAAAGCGGCGCGTCCAGCAGGTCGACGCCGTCGAGGTGCAGGCAGTCGAAGAAGTACGGCCGCAGCAGCAGCGCCTTGACCTGCTCCTCGCGGGTGCTGCCGAACCGGCTCATCGTGTCCTGGAACGGCCGCGGCCGCCCGGCGTCGGTCAGGGCCAGCGTCTCGCCGTCGAGCACCACCGACTCGCACGGCAGCGCCCGCACGAGTTCCACCAGTTCCTGCACGCTCGCGGTGATCTCGCGCAGCGTGCGCGTCCAGACGTGCACCTCGTCGCCCTGGCGGTGCACCTGGATCCGCGCACCGTCCATCTTGTACTCGACGATCGCCTCGGCGTGCTCGGCGACGGCTTCGTCCAGCGACTCCGCCGGCGACGCCAGCATCGGCTTGACCGGCGTGCCGAGGGTGAGCCGGAAGTCCGCCAGCGCGGCCTGCCCGCCGGTCATCGCCGCGACCCCGGTGACGCCCAGCTTCCCGGACAGCATGAACGCCCGCCGCACGTCCTCGGCGGGCACCTCGGCCGCGGCCGCGACGGCGTCGACCATCACGCCCTCCAGCGCGCCCTGCCGCAGCTCGCCGGTGACCAGCCGGAACAGGAACTGCTGCTCGTTTTCCGTCAGCCGCTCGAACAGCGCCCGCAGCACTTCCTGCCGCCGCGTCGAAGAGCCCGTGCCCGCCGCGACCCCGGCCGCCGCGGTCAGGGCCGCGTCCACCTCCAGCACCGTGGCCACCGGTTCGGGCGCGGCGCCGGCGCCCAGCGCGGCCAGGGTGCGCCAGCCCGCTCCCAGCCTGTCCTGCGCCGTCTGCCCGGTCAGGTACGCGATCACCACGGGCAGCTCGGCGACCTCGGCGGCGCGCAGCACCGCGGCCAGGAGGGCGATCTTCGCCTTCCTGGACCTCGTCGCCGCCAGCTCGGCGGACGCGCGGACCAACTCGCTCAGCAACACCCGGACATCATGACCCGGACCACCGACAATTTCAGTCCGGCCGGCTGTTTGCCCAGGTCAGCGGCCGCCGCGGGCCATGCGCAGCACGTCGAGCGCCTCGTCGAGCTGCTCCTCGGTGAGCTTGCCGTCCCGCACGTGCCCGCGCTCGATGACGACTTCGCGGATCGTCTTCAGCTCCTTCAACGCCTGCTTCGCGACCGCGGCCGCTTCTTCGTAGCCGAGGTACTTGTTCAACGGCGTCACGATCGACGGCGAACCCTCGGCGTAGGTCCGCGTGCGTTCGGTGTTCACGGTGACGCCCGCGAACACCTTGTCCGCCAGCAGCCGCGAAACGGCCGCGATCAGCCGCGCCGATTCGAGGACGTTCCGCGCGATCACGGGCAGGTTGACGTTCAGCTGGAAATTGCCCGCCGCGCCGGCGAACGCGACCGCCGCGTCGTTGCCGATCACCTGCGCGACCACCTGCAGCGTCGCCTCCGGGATCACCGGGTTCACCTTGCCCGGCATGATCGACGAGCCCGGCTGCAGGTCCGGCAGCGCCAGCTCGGCGAGGCCGGTGCGCGGGCCGGAACCCAGCCACCGCAGGTCGTTGGCGATCTTGTTGAGCGACACGGCGACCGTGCGCAGGTGCCCGGACGTCTCCACCACGCTGTCCTGCGTCGCCTGCGCCTCGAAGTGGTCGCGGGCCTCGGTCAGCGGCAGCCCGGTCACCGTGGCGAGCTCCGCGGCCACCGAGGAGCCGAAGCCGTCCGGCGCGTTCAGGCCCGAACCGACGGCCGTGCCGCCGATCGGCAGCTCGCCCAGCCGCGGCAGGCCCGACTTCAGCCGCTCGACACCGAAGCGGACCTGGGACGCCCACGCCCCCGCCTCCTGGCCGAGCGTGATCGGCACCGCGTCCATCAGGTGCGTGCGGCCGGACTTCACGACGTCGGCCCACTCCGCGGCCCGGACCTCGATCGCGCCGGCCAGGTACTCCAGCGCCGGGATGACGTCCTTGACGACGGCTTCGGTGGCGGCGACGTGGATGGTCGTCGGGAAGGTGTCGTTCGACGACTGCGAGGCGTTGACGTGGTCGTTCGGGTGGACGTCCCGGCCGAGGGCCCGCGAAGCGAGCGTCGCGATGACCTCGTTGGCGTTCATGTTCGACGATGTCCCGGACCCGGTCTGGAAGACGTCGATCGGGAAGTGCGCGTCGTGGGCACCCTCGGCGACCTCGTCGGCGGCGGCCGCGATGGCGTCGGCGACCTCGGCGTCGAGCACGCCCAGCTTGTGGTTCACCCGCGCGGCGGCGGCCTTGAGCAGGCCGAGCGCGCGGATCTGGGCGCGCTCCAGGCCCCGGCCCGAGATGGGGAAGTTCTCCACGGCCCGCTGGGTCTGCGCGCGGTAGAGCGCGTCGGCAGGCACGCGGACCTCGCCCATGGTGTCGTGTTCGATCCGGTATTCCTGATCAGCCATGACACCGATTCTGGCCCTGTTCGCGCGGCACCGCGTGGTGGCGTCGCCCACCCTCGGCCGCTCGCGACGCTAGGATCGGCTGTGTTCTCGATCACCGCCATCCACCACTGGCTGGAGCGAGCATGACTGAAGTTCCTGGGGACTCCTACGACATCGTGATCATCGGCGCGGGCCCGACGGGCCTGTTCGCCGCCTACTACGCCGGGTTCCGCGGCCTCTCGATGGCGGTGGTCGACTCGCTGCCCGAGCCCGGCGGCCAGGTGACCGCGATGTACCCGGAGAAGATGATCTACGACGTCGGCGGGTTCGCCGAGGTCCGCGGCCGCGATCTGGTCGACGGACTGGTGAAGCAGGCCGCGCCGTGGAAGCCGAAGTACCTGCTGGGGCGCAAGGCCGAAAAGCTGGAGCCGGCCGGCGACGGCGTCGAGCTGACCCTCGACGGCGGCGAGACGCTGCGCGCCCGCGCCGTGCTGATCACCGCGGGCATCGGCGAGTTCACCCCGCGCCCGCTGCCGGCCGGTGACGGCTGGCTCGGCCGCGGCATGGTCCACTTCGTCCCCTCGCTGCAGGCGCACGCGGGGCAGCACGTCGTGGTCGTCGGCGGCGGCGACTCGGCGTTCGACTGGATCCTCGCCCTGCACCCGGTCGCGGCGAGCGTGACGCTGGTGCACCGGCGCGCGAAGTTCCGCGCCGCGGAGTCGATCGTCCGGCAGGCCCGCGAACTGGGCACCCGGATCATCACCGACGCCGAGGTCACGCGGTTCGTCGAAGCGCCGGACGGCAGCCTCGAAGCCGTCGACGTCTCGATCAAGGGCAGCGGCGACGAGCGGCTCCCGGCCAACGCCGTCGTCGCGGCGCTGGGCTTCACCGCCGATCTCGGCCCGATCGAGAGCTGGGGCCTGGAGATCCACCACCGCGCCATCGCGGTCGACTCGACGATGGCGACCGCCCGCGAACGCGTCTACGCCGCGGGCGACGTCGCCGCGTACCCGGGGAAGGTGAAGCTGATCGCGACCGGCTTCGGCGAGGCCGCGACCGCCGTCAACAACATCGCCGTCGCGCTCGACCCGGACGCCCACCTGTTCCCGGGCCACTCGAGCAACGCGGAGTAGGTCAGGCCTTCGTCTTCTCCGCGATCCACGGCGCGTAGGCGACCACGGACGTGTAGATCGACGGCGCCGTCGCGCATTCCGGGTCGTTGTTGCCCGGGCGGCTGGTGACGCCGACGAGCAGCCAGTGGTCGCCTTCGCGCACGATCTCGGGGCCGCCGGAGTCGCCGAAGCACGCCCCGGACCTGCCGCCCGGGTTGTCGGTGCACAGCTCGGCCGTGCCGTCGAACACCGAGGTGCACTTCGTGCCTTCGACGATCTGCGTGTCGAGCTGCTGCAGGGCCGTGGGGATCTCGCCGCAGTTCAGCTTCGGGCAGGTCTGGCCCCAGCCGAGGATCCGGGTCGCGGTGCCCGGCGCCGCGGCCGTCGCCAGGCCGATCGGCGCCGCCGCGGCCGGCGCCGCCAGCCGCAGCAGCGCGATGTCGCCCGCCGGGCTCTGCGTGTTGAACGCCGGGTTGATGACGATCTCGGCGGGCTGCGCGACCTCGCCGCCCTGGCCCGAGTCGTTCGACCCGGTCCGCAGCGAGATGTCGGCAGGCGCCTTGCCGAACGCGCAGTGCGCGGCCGTGACCACCCAGGTGGGCGCGATCAGCGCGCCGGCGCAGAACAGCTTCCCCGACGCGGAGTGCAGCGACACCGCGAACGGGTACGGCTGGTCGGCGTTCGCGCCCCCGACGATCACGGGGGCGGCCGCGGCGGTGCCCGGGACCAGGACGGCGAGGATCAGGGCCAGTAGCGCCGGCAGTCGCCTGGTCACGGAACTCCTTACGGCAGCGGGGGCACGACGTCGTCGTCGGGCGCGTCCAGGTGGCCGTCGAAGTTGACCGAGGAGTACGCCCGCAGCTTGTTCAGCCGGTGGTAGCCGTCGATCATTCTGACGGTCCCGGACTTGGACCGCATCACGATGGACTGCGTCGTCGCGCCGCCCTCGCGGTAGTGCACGCCGCGCAGCAGGTCGCCGTCGGTGACGCCGGTGGCGCAGAAGAAGACGTTGTCGCCGCGCACGAGGTCGTCGTTCAGCAGGATCCGGTCGAGGTCGTGCCCGGCGGCGAGGGCCTTCTCGCGCTCGGCGTCGTCCTTCGGCCACAGCCGGCCCTGCAGCTCGCCGCCGAGGCACTTCATCGCGCAGGCCGCGATGATGCCTTCGGGGGTGCCGCCGATGCCGATCAGCATGTCGACGCCGGTGGTCGGGCGGGCCGCGGCGATCGCGCCCGCGACGTCGCCGTCGGAGATGAACCGGATCCGCGCACCCGCCTCGCGGACCTCCTTGATGATCTGCTCGTGGCGCGGGCGGTCGAGGATGCACACGGTGACGTCGCCGACGCTGCTGTTCTTCGCCTTGGCGACCCGGCGGATGTTCTCCGCGATCGGCGCGCCGAGCTCGACCTTGCCCGCCGCCTCCGGCCCGACGGCCAGCTTCTCCATGTAGAACACCGCGGACGGGTCGAACATCGCGCCGCGTTCGGCGACCGCGAGCACCGCGAGCGCGTTCGGCATGCCCTTGGCCATCAGCGTGGTGCCGTCGACCGGGTCGACCGCGACGTCGCAGTCCGGGCCGTCGCCGTTGCCGACCTCTTCGCCGTTGAACAGCATGGGCGCTTCGTCCTTCTCGCCCTCGCCGATCACCACGACCCCGCGCATCGACACCGTCGAGACGAGCTGGCGCATGGCGTCGACGGCCGCGCCGTCCCCGCCGATCTTGTCGCCGCGGCCGACCCAGCGGCCGGCCGCCATCGCGGCGGCTTCGGTGACCCGGACCAGCTCCATCGCGAGGTTGCGGTCGGGCGCTTCACGACGACTGTCTGCGGCGGGCATCTGTGCCTCCCGGATCGTGGAACTGGCGGGTCAACAGTCTGTCAGATACCCGCCGTGTTTCCAGATACCGAGGGCATGGCCTACCTCACTGCTCGGAGTCGTCCTCAACGGACGCGAGGGCGGCTTCGATGCGCTCGCGGGCGCCTTCGAGGTGGCGCTCACACACCTTCGCGAGCTTCTCGCCCTTCTCCCACAACGCGAGCGACTGCTCGAGGGACAAGCCACCGGCCTCGAGTTCGCGGACGACCTCGACGAGGCGGTCGCGGGCCTGCTCGTAGCCGAGTTCCTCGCCGGTTGTTTCACTCACGCTCGGTGTTCTCCGACCTTCCGGGCTGACGGGTTGGCGCTGTTCGCGCACACTACCGCGCTGGCCATGGCGTGGTCGTACCCGACGAACGCCAGCGCGAACTCCTGCCCGTCACCCTCCGCGATCGCCTCTTCGAGGTTCTCCTGCGCCCCGGCCACCCGCCGCCGGTGCCCCGCACCCTCGGCGAACCACCAGCGCGAGCCGACCTGGACCGACGTCGCCTCGGACAGCCGGCGCAGCTGCGGCCCCAGGTCCCGGCGGGCGGCGGTGCCGCAGCCGGCGAGCAGCGCCGTCCAGCATTCGGCGGCCGCGCGGTCGGTGCGCACCGCCTGGTCCAGCAGCGGGCCCGCGCCGAGCCGACGGGCGGCGTCCACGGTGAGCGGGAGGAACGTCACCTTCACCCCTGCTCTCCTTCCGCCACCGCCTTGACCGCGCCGTCACCCACCCGCACGCGCAGCTGGGCACCGGCCTCGACTTCGGAGACGGAGCGGAGTACCTGGAGGTTGCCTTCGGCGTCGACGAACTGCACGACCGCGTACCCGCGGGCGAGCGTCGCCGCCGGGCCGAGCGCGGTCAGCCGGGCTCGCGCGCTCGCGATTTCGGCCTGATCCTTGGCGAGCAGCGCCAGCATGGCGCGGCGGGCGCGTTCGCGGTGGACGTCGACGTCGTCCTGCCGCCGCTGGACCGGGCCGAGGGGGTCGGCCAGCGACGGGCGGCTGCGGAGCTGGGTGAGCAGCCGTGTCTGCGTGTCGACCCAGCCGTGCAGGGCGCGGCGCCCGCGGTCGCGCATCTGGCGGACGCGCTCGGTCTCTTCGCGCAGGTCCGGCACGATCCGCTTGCCGGCGTCGGTCGGCGTCGAACAGCGCAGGTCGGCGACGTAGTCGAGCAAGGGGGTGTCGGGCTCGTGCCCGATCGCGCTGACCACCGGCGTCCCGGCGGCCGAGACGGCGCGGCACAGCGCCTCGTCGGAAAACGGCAACAGGTCCTCGACACTGCCGCCGCCGCGGGCGATGACGATGACGTCGATCTCGGGGTCGGCGTCGAAGATCCGCAGCGCGCGCATGACCTGCGGCACCGCCTGCGTGCCCTGCACGGCGGTGTTGAGCACCTTGATCCGGACGTGCGGCCACCGCCCCTGCGCGTTGGCCAGGACGTCCCGCTCGGCCGCCGACGCGCGGCCGGTGATCAGCCCGACGCCCTTCGGCAGGAACGGGATCGGCCGCTTGCGCTGGGCCGAGAAGAGCCCTTCGGCGGTCAGCAGCTTCTTGAGGCGCTCGATCCGGGCGAGCAGCTCGCCGATGCCGACCGCGCGGATCTGGTCGGCGCGCAGGCTGATCGTGCCGCGGCCGAAGAAGTACGACGGCTTCGCGTGCACGACCACACTGGCGCCCTCCCTCAGCGGCGGCTCCATCTCGCGGATCAGCCAGTTCGGGCAGGTGACGGACATGGAGACGTCCGCCGAGGGGTCGCGCAGGGTCAGGAACGCGGTCTGGGTGTTGGGGCGGGAGCTGACCTGGGTGACCTGGCCCTCGACCCAGACGGCGCCGAGCCGGTGGATCCAGTCGCCGATCTTGCGCGCGACGGTCCGGACCGGCCACGGCGCTTCCGCGGTGCTCGCGGGGGCCTGTGCGGACTCGGTGCTCACCGGTCTTCCGCGCCGTCTTCCCCGGCCTGTTCCGTCTTGCGGGCGTTGGCGATCCGGCGGGACAGCATGCCGGTGAACGACGAGCGGTCGGCGTGGGCGCGTTCGTACTCGAGGATGGTCTCGAGCTGGTCGATCGACAGCTGGCGCAGCCGGGCCCGCAGCTGCGGGAGGGTGAGCTGGTCGTAACCGGTCAGCCCGGCCGGGCCTTCGTACCCCGCGGCGCTGGTCCTCGGCGCCTCGCTCTTGGTCTTCTTGTCGACCTTGGGCGTCCCGGGCTGAGGCTTCTTCGGCGCTTCGACTTCGCTGTCGTTTTCACCGTCGGCGTGGTCCTCGGCGAGCGCGCGTTCCTCCTCGGCCCAGGGATCGCCGAGCTCGGCTTCGAGTTCGGACGCCGACGGCACGCGGCCGTTGATCTCGGAGCGCGGTTCGGGCACGTCGGGCTCGGGCACGTCGGCGAACTTCCGCCGCGCGGGCGGGACGTCACCCAGCTCGGCGTCTTCGTCGAAGGTCGCCCAGCTCGGCGTGTCCTCGATCGGGCGCAGGCTCGACAGGGCGGTGTCGCCCTTGATCGCCAGCTCGGTGACGTGCTGCTGCACCCGCATGGAGGCCTGCAGCACCTGGCTGACCACGGTCACCGGGAGCCCGGCCAGCTGCCGGGGAAGTTCGCGAACCCGCTCGGCGGTGGAGACGGCGAGGCCCGCGGCGACCCGGAGGGGGAGCGGGAATGGCTTCATGGGTCCAGCCTGCCGCATGACCACCGCTCCTGCCCAACCGGACGCGCGCGGTGCGTGACGTCCGGCACAGCCCGGTAGCGGGACGAAGGTCACCCGAAAGGGACTTCGAGGCCGCCTCGGGGCTGCCCGTACCCTGGGGGCATGAGTGCAGCGAGTCCCGGAATCGAGCCCGCGGGTACCCCGACGATCACCGGAACCGCTTCCGGCAAGCGGGTGCTGCTCGCCAAACCCCGTGGTTACTGCGCCGGCGTCGACCGCGCGGTGATCGCCGTCGAGAAGGCCCTCGAGGTCTACGGCGCCCCGGTGTACGTCCGCAAGGAGATCGTGCACAACAAGCACGTCGTCGAGACGCTGCGCGAGCGCGGCGCGATCTTCGTCGAGGAGACGTCCGAGGTGCCCGAGGGCGCGCTGGTGGTGTTCTCCGCCCACGGCGTCTCGCCGATGGTGCACGCGGAGGCGGCCGAGCGGAACCTGCGCACGATCGACGCGACCTGCCCCCTGGTGACGAAGGTGCACAAGGAGGTCAACCGGTTCGCGAACGACGACTACGACATCCTGCTGATCGGCCACGAAGGCCACGAAGAGGTCGAGGGCACGGCCGGCGAGGCGCCGGACAAGGTCCAGCTGGTGGACAAGGCCGAGGACGTCGACAAGGTCGAGGTGCGTGACCCGTCGAAGGTGATCTGGCTGTCGCAGACGACGCTGTCGGTCGACGAGACGATGGAGCGCGTCGACCAGCTCCGCGGGCGCTTCCCGAACCTGCTGGACCCGCCGAGCGACGACATCTGTTACGCGACGACGAACCGCCAGGTCGCGGTCAAGGCGATGGCCGCCGAGTGCGACCTGGTGCTGGTGGTCGGGTCGACGAACTCGTCCAACTCGAAGCGCCTGGTCGAAGTGGCCCTGAAGGCCGGCGCCCGGGCGTCCTACTTGGTCGACTTCGCGCACGAGGTCGACGAGGCCTGGCTTGACGGAGTGACGACGGTCGGCGTCACGTCGGGTGCGTCGGTGCCGGACGTGCTGGTCATGGAGCTGCTGGACTGGCTGGCCGAGCGCGGCTACGCGGACGTCGACGAGGTGACGACGGCCAACGAAAAGATCTCCTTCGCCCCGCCGAAGGAACTGCGCAAGGTCTGAACCCGGCTCCGGGGCCGGCCCGCCTTCGCGGCTCGCCACCGTGTCGCCCGCCCAATCACGCGTGATGCCCTTCCAATCACGTGTGATGCCCCTCTAGCCACGTGTGATGCCTCTCTGGTCACACGTGATGCCGTTCGGCGCACGGTCCCGGCATGCGAAACGGCGGCCGCCTCGGGTGAGGCGACCGCCGTTCGTCAGCGTTCTTCGTCGTCCCAGGGACGGTTCCGGCGCGGCGGAGCGTTCCGCCCGCCACCACCGCCACCGGACGGCCGGCGGGGCGGCGGGGCGTCACGGCCGTCCTCGGGCGGGCGAGGGCGCCGCCGCGGAGCGTCACCGCGCGGCTCGCGCCGGCGCGGGTCACCGTCGTCCGGGCGAGGGGTGCGCCGGGTGGCGGGCGGCGGCTTGCGCGTGCCGCGGGTGCCCGGGTCGCGCTCGGCCTGCGCGTTCGTGCGGGGTGCGCGGCGTTCGCCGTCGGCGGGCGGCCGGGGGCGCCGCGGCGGTTCGCCGTCCCGGCCGCGGCGAGCGCCGGCGGGGAGCGGGGTCTGCCCGGTCCGGTTCGAGCCGGCCGGCCGCGGACGCCCACCGGACGGCGCGGGGCGGGCGGAGGGCTTCTCGTCGTCTTCGTCCGCCGGACGCTTCTTGCCCTTCTTCGGGGCGCCCGGGTCGCGCTCGCGGAAGAACCGGACGATGCCGATCAGCAGCGTGACGCCGGTGGTGATGGCCATCATCGGGAAGCTGTTGATCAGCGGGGTGCCGATGCTCAAGGCCTTCGACAGCATGTCGTCGCCCTGCGCCCCCGAACCCGAGGTCAGCAGGATCACGCCGGGCACGGTGACGGCCAGCACGAGCGGCGGCATCACCATGGGCCCGAACACGCCCCGGCGCCGCACCGCGCAGACCGCGATGACGGCCCCGGCGATGTAGCAGACGATGAAGACCACCGGGATGTTCGTCTGGCTCGGCTTGCCGAGGAGGGCGCCAACGATCGCCAGGCCGAGGCCGACCAGGACCGCCGCCCACCAGGGCAGCCCCCGCCTCGAACCGACGACAGGACGCTCATCCCACGCAACGGGGACGTCGTCGGCATCTGGATCGCTCTGGCGATCGCGAATCGCGGTCACAGGGCAACACCGTATCTCGTGGTTGTGAAGATCTTGCCAGCACCGCCGCCGACGTGGGCCGACAGCCACCCGCCGGGACGATCCGGTGGCGCCGGGTAGCGCTGACGAGCGAGCCGGGCGGCCCCCCGAAGCCAGAATCCTCCGAGAGGGACGCCGTCGACAACCCACGGTCGGATGGACCCTCGCCCCGAGTGGCTGATGGCGCCTGTGCCGCAGCCTCCGGCCGCGGGGTGACTGCGCGGCCCCGGCAGGCAGTCACGGCTGGTCAGGCGCCTGTGGCCCCGGTTCGCCAGCCGAACCTCGAGGTTCGCGCTCCGACCGTCCAGGTACGCGAGCCGACCCTTCCGGTACGCGGCCCGACCGCCGGGGTACGCGAACCGACCCCTTGGACCACGACTCTCCCCGGAAGCCTGCCCGAGGGCGGTGGCCCGTGCTCAGCTTGCCGCCAGCTCATCCCCCTTCCGCACCGCAGGCAGCGCAGCCGGGCTCCCCGATGCCTCGGTGAGCGGCGCGACCGTCGCCCGGAACGTCTCCAACGCCTCCAGCTCCCGCCTCCGCGCCGACAGGAACCGCTGCAGGTGCGTGCTCGACAGGTTCAACGCCTCCACCGCGCCGCCCGCCGCCCGGTGGGCCGCCGCCGCTCCGGTGCGGACCTGCTCCACGTCCGCCTCCAGGGTGCGGTCGCTCGCCGCGAACAGGGCCGCCGAGGCCAGCACCCCGAAGCCCGTCGGACCGCAGAGGAACACCCGGCGGTCGATCAGCCAGCGCAGCAGCTCCGGGTCCGTGTCCAGGGCCGCGACCACCGCCGCGTCGGAGGGGACGAACATGATCGTTCCGTAGATCGCGTCCGCCCAGCGCTGGTAGCCCTTGCCCGCCAGCTCCGCCGCGCGGGAACGGATCTGCCGCACGTGCGCGCGCAGTGCGTCCAGCCGCTCGTCCGGGTCGTCCGTCTCCACGGCTTCGGACCACGTCGCCATGCTCGCCTTCGCGTCCACCGGGACCGTGCGGTCGCCGCCCACCCGCAGCACCATGTCCGGCTTCGCCGAGCCGCCGCCGCCCAGGTCCGTCTGCAGGGTGAAGTGCAGGTCCTCGCGCAGCCCCAGCGCCCGCGCCGTCTCGACCAGCACCTGCTCGCCCAGCTCGCCGCGGCCGCTGATCGACGCGAACGCGACCTCGTAGCGCCGCAGCGCCAGCTGCTGCTGGTCGGCCTTGGCCCGCTCGGCCGCCACCAGCCGGGCCGCCGCGTCCGCCCGCCGCATCCCGTCCTGGTACAGCCGCCACAACAGCGCGACGGCGAACAGCAGCAGGACCGCGAGCACGATCGCCGCCGTCGTCAGCACTGTCGCCACTTCGCCTCCTCCGTCCGAACTCCGAGCTCCGGGCTCGCAGACATCATGGCGGACCGCACCGACAAAAATCGCACCCGATCCGTCGCTCTGGGTAGCTGACCTGCGAACACATCGAATCCGCGCAGGGCGTGTCCGATCCTGCTCGCTCGTGTTAGTACACACGTTCGAGTGAGAAGGCGGCGTGCCTGCGGGATTTCGTCGGAGCCGGGTCGTACCTTGGCCCCCGTGAGACTCCTGCACACCTCCGACTGGCACGTCGGCCGCACGTTCCACGGCGCCGACCTGCTCGCGGAACAGGAAGCGGTGCTCGGGCACCTCGCCGACCTCGTGGCCGGCGAGGCGATCGACGCCGTCCTGGTGGCAGGCGACATCTACGACCGCGCGGTGCCCTCGGCGGAAGCCGTGCGGGTGGCGACGAAAGCCGTCGCCCGGATCCGCGCGGCGGGCGCGCAACTCGTCGTCACACCCGGAAACCACGACTCGGCGCCCCGCCTCGGCGCCTTCGCGGAGTTCGCCGCGGCCGGCGGCCTCCACCTGCGCACCACGGTCGCCGGGCTGGCCGAACCGGTACTGCTCGAAGACGACGGCGGCCCGGTCGCCGTCTACGGCATCCCTTACCTGGAACCGGAGCCGGCGCGCCACGCCCTCGGCGTGCCAGAGGCGCGCGGGCACACCGGCGTGCTCACCGAGGCCATGCGCCGGATCCGCGCGGACCTCGAAACCCGGCCGGGCGTCCGGTCGGTCGTGCTCGCGCACGCGTTCGTCACGGGCGGCGAGCCCACCGACTCCGAGCGCACGATCGCGGTCGGCGGCGTCGAGCAGGTGCCCGGTTCGGTCTTCGACGGCGTCGACTACGTGGCCCTCGGCCACCTCCACGGCCCGCAGACGCTCGCCGAGCACCTGCGCTACTCCGGCAGCCCGCTCGCGTACTCGTTTTCCGAAGCGCGCCAACGCAAATCCGTCTGGCTGGTCGACCTGGACGAACGCGGCCTGCGCGAGGTCAGGCGGCACGAACTGCCCGTGCCGAGAGCTCTCGCCACCCTCGAAGGCGACATCGAGGACCTCCTCGCGAACCCGGACCACGACCGGTACCTCGGCCACTTCCTCTCGGTCACGGTCACCGACCGGGTGCGCCCGGTCGACGCGATGCGGCGGCTGCGCGAGCGGTTCCCGTACGCGGTGCACCTGGACTGGGCGCCCGCGGGCGGGCACGCCGGCGCCCCGCTGCGCTATTCCGACGCCGTCCGCGGCCGGTCCGACATCGAGGTCTCGCGCAGCTTCCTCGACGACTGCCGCGGCGCCCCGCCGACCGAACGCGAAGAGCAGCTCCTGTTCCAGGCCCTCGAAGCGGCCGACCGGGGGGCCCTCGCGAAATGAGGCTGCACAGGCTGGAGGTCGAAGCCTTCGGGCCGTACTGCGCACGCGAAGTGGTCGACTTCGACGTGCTCGGCGCCGACGGCCTCTTCCTCCTGCACGGTGAAACCGGCGCGGGCAAGACGACGCTGCTCGACGCGATCGCGTTCGCGTTGTTCGGCGTGGTCCCCGGCGCCCGCAACGAGGCGAAGCGGCTGCGCTGCGACCTCGCCGAGCCCGACCAGGTCACCGAGGTCGCGCTGGAGCTCACCGTGCAGGGGCACCGGCTGAAGATCGTGCGCAACCCGGAGTACCAGCGGCCGAAGCGGCGCGGCGAAGGCACCACCACGCAGCAGGCGCGGGTCTCGCTGAGCTGGATCGGCACCGCGCCCGCCGGGCTGGCGCCGGAGGGCCTGATCCGGATCGAGGAGGTCGCGCGCACCGTCGAGCGCCTGCTCGGGATGACCGCGGCCCAGTTCTTCCAGGTGGTGCTGCTGCCCCAGGGCGAGTTCGCCCGCTTCCTGCGTTCGGACACCGCCGAGCGCGAGAAGCTCCTGGAGCGGCTGTTCGGCACCGAGCGCTTCGCCGACGTCGAGCGCTGGTTCGCCGACCTGCGTGCCGAGCGCGGCCGCGAGCTGGAGGCGCGCCAGCGGGACGTGCGGGAGCTGGTGGCCCGGTACGCGCAGGAGGCCCAGCAGGACCCGCCCGAGACCGGCGTGGCCGAGTGGGTCGAAGCCGTGCTCACCGAGGCGGAAGCCCGGGTCGGGGCGGTGACGGCCGAGGAGGAGCGCGCCCGCTCGGCCGCCCGGCGGGCAGACGTCCACCTCCAGGAAGAACGCGCGGGCGCGGAAAAGATCCGCCGTGTCCGCACGGCGCACCTGCGGCTGCTCGAGATCACCGAACAGGCGCCGCAGCGGGCCGAGTGGGCGCAGGAGGTGGCGGCCGCGCGGCGGGCGGCCGGTGTCGCGGTCGAGGCCGACCTGCTCGACCGGCGGGCCGCCGAACTGGCCGAGGCCGAGCAGGCGGAGAAGGCCCGCGGCGCCCGGCTTCGGGAGTTCGGCACCCGGGCGACCGGCGACCTGAAGGCACGGGCGGCCGCCGCGCGCGAAGAGGCGGGCGCGGTCGCGGAGCTGGTCGCCGAAGCCGAGCAGCAGGAGCTCGACGCCATGCGGCGGGACGATCGGAAGCTCGCCGCCGTCACCGCCCGCGAGCAGGTCGAGGCGTTGTCCGCCGAGCTCGCCGCGATCCCCGGCCAGCTGGCCAAGCTGCGGGCCGATGCCGTCGAGGCCGCGGAAGCCGAGGCGAAGCTCGACGGCGCCAAGGCGAAGGTGGAGGAGCTGCGCGCCTTCGCCCGAGACGCGGCCGAACTGCCCGAGGCACAGGCGAAGGTCCACCGGGGTGAGGCGAAGCTGCGCGAGGTCGTCGACGCGCACCAGGCGGCCCGGCAGCGCCGGCTCGACCTGCGCGAGCGGCGGCTCGACGGGATGGCGGCCGAGCTCGCCGCCGCCTTGGCCGACGGCTCGCCGTGCCCGGTGTGCGGCTCGGCGGAGCACCCGGCGAAGGCGACCCGGGGCGTCGAGCTGGTCGACCCGGCCGAGGAACGCGCGGCCGAGGAAGCCGAGCAGGCGGCGGACGTGCTGCGGCAGCGGGTCGTCGTCGCGCTGGAGGAAGCGAAGGCGCGGCTGGCCGGGCTGGTCGAACGGCTGGCCGGACGCACGGCCGAGTCGATCACCGCCGAGCTGGCGGAAGCCCGGGCCACCGTCGCCGCGCTGACCGGGCAGGCCGCCGCCAAGGCGAAGCTGGGGCAGCAGGTCGTCCTGCTGGAGCGCGACCTGGACGCCCGGGCCGAACGCCGTCGCCGTGCCGAACAGGCGGAGACCGAAGCCACCACCGAGGTCCGCGCCCTGGAGGAGCGGCTCGCCGAGCGAGAACGCCGCCTGGTCGCCGGGCGCGGTGAGTTCGCGGACGTCGGCGCGCGCCGGCAGCACCTCCTCGGCCTGGCCGAGGCCCTGGAGGCGGTCGCCGAGGCGCGCACCGTGGTCGCCGGCGCCAGCGAGCGGGTCGCCCAGCAGAAAACGCTGGTCGAGGCGGCGGTCGCGGCCAAAGGGTTCGCGTCGCTGAAGAAGGCGCGGGCCGCGATGCTGCCGGACGAGCAGATCGAGAAGCTGGAGCAGGGCATCGCCGACGCCGAGGCGGCCGCGGCGGGCGCGCGGGCGCTGCTGGCCGAGCCGGACCTGTTCGGGATCTCGCCGGACGACGTCGCGGACGTCGGCCGCGCGGCCGACGCGGCCCAGCTGGCCAGGGCACGCGCCGATTCCGCGTACGCGGCACTGCGGGCGGCCACCGCACAGCACGAGGAGCTGACCAGGCTGGCCGGGCTGCTGCGGGCCGCGCTGGCCGGGCTCGCGCCTGCCGAAGCGGAGTACGCCGAGCTGCGGGCCCTCGCGGAGGTGGTCAACGGGCGCGGGCAGAACAGCCGCAAGATGTCGCTGCGGTCGTACGTGCTGGCGGCGCGGCTCGAAGAGGTCGCCGTCGCCGCCACGCACCGGCTGCGCACGATGAGCCAGGGCCGGTACTCGTTCGTGCACTCGGACGCGGCCGGCGCGCGCGGCACGCGCGGCGGGCTCGGCATCGACGTGCTCGACGACTACTCGGGCACCATCCGCCCGGCGAAAACCCTGTCCGGCGGCGAGTCGTTCCTCGCGTCACTGGCCCTCGCACTGGGGCTGGCCGACGTCGTCGCGGGGGAGGCCGGTGGCGCGCTCCTCGACACGCTGTTCGTCGACGAGGGCTTCGGCACGCTGGACGCCGAAACCCTCGACGTCGTGATGAACATCCTCGACGAGCTGCGCGCCGGCGGACGGGTCGTCGGGCTGGTGTCGCACGTCGAGGAGCTGCGGCAGCGCATCCCCACCCGGCTGCGCGTCCGCAAGGCCCGCACGGGCTCGACGTTGGAGGTGCGTGCGGGCTGATCACTGAGCCAAGATGAAGCCATGACCGACCAGCCGCCGAACGGCCTGCCCCGCTACCGCCTGCTCACCGGTCCGGACGACGCGAAGTTCTGCCACCGGGTCAGCGAGGCGCTGGAGCTCGGCTACCGCCTGTACGGCTCGCCGGCGGCGACCTACGACGGGGAGCAGGTCATCGTCGCCCAGGCCGTGCTGTGGCCGGGCGAACCGGGCTGAGCGGCTGCGCGCCGGAGGTACCTCCCGGCGTAGGAACACCACGGCGTCCACGTGCGCGCTCGCTCGCCTAGCGAATCCGGCGAGATGCCCAGCGCTTCGGCGCCGCGGCGGACCGCCGGGTCGTCGGCGAGCAGGACGTCCGGGGCGCCGAGGACGCGCATCAGCACGTAGTCAGCCGTCGACGGGTCGACGTACGCCAGCAGCTCGGTCCGCAGGTCGGCGGCGTCCCGGCCGACGTGCACGTCCAGCCGTCCCTCGGCCAGAGCGGCGGCGACGGGGTGGCCGGTGACCGCGACCTGGGCGGCGGTCGGGAACAGCCGCGTCACTCCCCACTCGCCGGGCACCTCCTCGCCGGGCGGGACTTCGCCGAGGACGGCGCGGAGCAGCAGTTCCTCGCCGTCGACCGCGCCCGGCACCCGGATCCCGGGCACGGCCGCGACCACCGGAGCCAGCGCCGGGTCCGCGCCGAGGACGCGAGTGACCGCCGCGGGGTCGGCGTCCAGGTCGAGCAGCCGGCGCACCCGGCTGACCGCGCTGCCGAGGTCGCGCAGGTCGGTGAGCATCAGCTCGCACCGCACATGGTCGGGCGCGGGTGTCAGCCGCACGACGCCGGTGCCGTGGGCGAGCCGCAGGGTGCGCGCGTAGGCCTCCGAAGTGACGTCCTCGACGCCCGGCAGCGCGTGGTCCGCGAAGAAGCGAAGCAATCCCGAAGCGTCGAAGGGCGGCCGGAACGGCAACCGCAGGCTGAGCCGGGTCCCGGTCACATCGCCCTGCCGCCCACGCCGAGAAGCCGCGGAGACGCGAAGCTGCGAAGGCGTCGTCGCGAACACTTCGCGGATCGTCTCGTTGAACTGCCGCACGCTGGAGAAGCCCGCCGCGAAGGCGACGTCGGTCAGCGGCAGCTCGGACATCTCGATGAGCAGCCGCGCCGAGTGCGCGCGGTGCGCCCGGGCCAGGGCCAGCGGGCCGGCGCCCAGTTCGGCGGTGAGCACCCGGCCGAGCTGGCGTTCCGAGTAGCCGAGCCGCCGGGCGAGGCCTGGCACGCCTTCGCGCTCGACGATCCCGTCGGAGATCAGGCGCATGGCCCGCGCGGCCAGGTCGGCGCGCACGTTCCAGTCCGGCGAGCCGGGCACGGCGTCCGGCAGGCAGCGGCGGCAGGCGCGGAAGCCGTTGGCCTGCGCGGCCGCCGACGTCGGGAAAAAGCGGACGTTCTGCGCCTTCGGCGTCGACGCCGGGCACGACGGACGGCAGTAGATCCCGGTGGTGCGGACGGCCATGATGAACTGGCCGTCGAAGCGCGCGTCGCGGGCGGTGACCACGCGGTAGCAGCGCTCGGCGTCGCGCCAGGGTGAGAGCGTTTCGGTGACCATTGCACCGAGCATGCCAGCAGGTCAGCGCCGCCGCTGGCGGAAATCCGCCACGGCGTTGGGTGCGTGGGGCGCGAGCGGGGCAGCCACGTAGACTGCGGGGTCGTGAGCCTCACCCTCGGTATCGTCGGCCTGCCCAACGTCGGCAAGTCCACCCTGTTCAACGCGCTGACCCGCAACGACGTGCTCGCCGCGAACTACCCGTTCGCGACGATCGAGCCGAACGTCGGGGTCGTGCCGCTGCCGGACCCCCGGCTGGACAAGCTGGCCGAGCTGTACAAGTCGGAGAAGACAGTCCCCGCCGTCGTGTCCTTTGTGGACATCGCGGGCATCGTGAAGGGCGCGTCCGAGGGTGCCGGGCTGGGCAACAAGTTCCTGGCGAACATCCGTGAGGCCAACGCGATCTGCCAGGTCATCCGCGTGTTCGACGACCCGGACGTGGTGCACGTCGACGGCCGGATCGACCCGTCGAGCGACATCGAGACGATCAACACCGAGCTGATCCTCGCGGACCTGCAGACCCTCGACAAGGCGCTGCCGCGGCTGGAGAAGGAAGCGCGGACGAAGAAGGAAAACAAGCCCGCGCTCGACAACGCCCAGAAGGCGAAGGAGATCCTCGACGCCGGGCGCACGCTCTTCCAGGCGCAGAAGGAGGTCGACTTCGACGCGCTGCGCGAGCTGAGCCTGCTGACGACGAAGCCGTTCCTCTACGTCTTCAACGCCGACGAGTCGGTGCTCACCGACGAGAGCCGCCGCGAGGAGCTGACCAAGCTGGTCGCGCCGGCGGACGCGGTGTTCCTCGACGCGAAGGTCGAGGCGGAGCTGCTGGAGCTGGACGACGAGGAGTCGGTGCGCGAGCTGCTCGAGTCGGTCGGCCAGCCGGAGCCGGGCCTGTATTCGCTGGCCCGCGCCGGGTTCCACACGCTCGGCCTGCAGACGTACCTGACGGCGGGCCCGAAGGAGTCCCGCGCCTGGACGATCCCGCAGGGCGCCACTGCCCCCCAGGCGGCGGGCGTGATCCACACGGACTTCGAGCGCGGCTTCATCAAGGCGGAGATCGTCTCCTACGACGACCTGATGGAGGCGGGCTCGATGGCGGCCGCCCGCGCGGCGGGCAAGGTCCGCATGGAGGGCAAGGACTACGTCATGGCCGACGGCGACGTGGTCGAGTTCCGCTTCAACGTGTGAGCGTCAACTACTGACTGTTGTTTTCATTGGGCGCAGGATATACTGCGTCCAATGAAAGCTTCGCCGAGCCTTCTCCCTCTGCTGCGTTCGCGCATGCAGGGTGAGCTGCTCGGGCTGGTCCTGCTGCACCCGGAGCGCGAGTACAGCATCACCGAGCTCGCCGAAGAGTTCGGTGTCTCGGCGACAACCGTGCTGCGCGAAGTCGAACGGCTCGTCGTCGGCGGCATCTTCGAAGACCGGCGAGTCGGCCGTAGCCGCCTCGTCAAAGCCCGCACGGACACCCCGCTCTACCGGCCGCTGAGCGAGGTCATCGCGGTGACCTTCGGCCCGATGCCGCTGCTCGCGGAGGCTCTGTCCGGCCTGGCGGGCATAAGCGAGGCCTACATCTACGGCTCCTGGGCCGCCCGTTACCGCGGTGAGCCGGGGCCGCCGCCCGGCGACGTCGATGTCCTCGTGGTCGGCTCGCCCGACCCGGACGCGCTGTTCGACCGGGCCGAGGCTGTATCGCGCCGGCTGGGCCGGGAGGTCAACGTCCACCGGATCTCGCCGGCGGCGTGGGCGGAGAGCAGCACGGATCCCTTCCTCACCAGCGTGCGCGAGCGTCCGCTGGCCCGGCTGAACCTCGACCAGGAGAGCTGATGCCCCAGTGGAACCAAGGGCGTGACCGGATCGACGCCTTCATCGCCCGCGGCGCCATCGAGCACGTCCCGGCGTCGCGGGAGGCGGCCGAGGCCGAGCTGGTCAGGGCCCGCACCCACCTCGCTTCGGCGCGGCAGTTGCAGGACACCGACCCGGAAGGCGCCTACACGCTGGCCTACGACAGCGCGCGCCGCGCGTTGGCCGCGGTCCTGCAGAACCAGGGCCTGCGGGTGACGAGCCGGGGCGGCCACGTGACCGTCTACGAGGCGGTCCTCGCTCAACTGGACCCACCGCTGGGATCGCTCCTGCGGCCCTTCAACCGGATGCGGGCCCGGCGCAACGAAATCGCGTACCGATCGTCGGAGGCTCCCGCGATGACCGCCGAGGACGTGGCGGCCGACGTGCCGAAGGTGCTCGCGCTCATCGAAGTGGCGGAGAAGGCCATCCCGAACATGCCCCGGTACTGATCATGGCGAGCCGGCCGCTGACGCCGAACGAGCGGACGACCCTGGACGCGCTGCTCGCGGCGGACTTCCCCGGCGCGGCGGAACTGCGCGCCCAGGCGGCGACTGCCCGGGTGACCGGCCGCTGCGGCTGCGGGTGCCCGAGCATAAACCTGGAGGTCGCTCGGACCCTGCCGGTCGCGGCGATCACCGACGCCCCGGTCGCGATCGAAGCCGACGCACCCGGCGGCGGGCTCATCGTGTTCGCCGAAGACGGCCGGCTGTCCTGCCTCGAGTACTGGACCGCGGCCGACGAGCCCCCGGCGGAGTTCCCGCCGTCCGGGCAGATTGCCTTGTGACCTGCCGGATCCGCGGATCCGGCAGGTCGGAGCGAACTAGCCGAGCAGGCCCAGCAGCGCGATCGCGATCAACACCACCGCGGGGGCGAGGGCGTTGATCCAGGCGCGCTGGGCGGCGGTGAGAGCGGTGCTGTTCATGGCGTTCCCGAGGGTGTGAAACCGATGCTTCCGCTCCGAACAGCGCGCCGATCATGCCGCGCGTTAACAGCTGTGATCGAACTCTCAGCCGTCCAGGTGACGGCGGTTGCGGGCGGTGAACCAGAGCACCCCGCCGGCCGCCGCCACCATCGTTGCGAACGCCGCCGTGCCGACCACGATTGCCTGAGTCATCTCTCGTCTCCCTCCCGAAGGTTCCGGTAACCGAGAGACGTCGAACCCGGGCGAAGGTGCACTCAGCGTAGCCGAGATCACACCCCGGAGATGACCGCGTCGATCTGTGCGGCCAGGTCGAAGTCCTTCGCCGTCAGGCCGCCCGCCGAATGCGTGGAGAGCCGGAACGTCAGGGTGCGCCAGCGGATGTCGATGTCCGGGTGGTGGTCGGCCGCCTCGGCGAGCACCGCTACCCGGTCCACCACCTCGATCGCCTGGGGGAAGCTCGCCAGCTCCACCTCGCGGGAGATGACCGCGCCGGCGCGCGTCCAGCCCGCGCCCAACCGTTCGTCGGCCTCGGAGTCGCTCAAGATTTCCGTCATGTCTCCATGGTCGTCCGTCCTCGACTACGCTGCACCTTTGCCACGGGAGTCCGGTGAGCCGGGCTGAGAGGCGGGTCACCCGCGACCGTTCGCACCTGACCGGATCATGCCGGCGACGGGAGGGCTTCCCTTCCGCGTCCGGCGAAGTGCAGGAGGGTAGATGAAACGCAGGGCTGTTCGCGCCGCGACGGCCATCGCCGCCGTCAGCGCCGTCACCGCGGCGTGCTCGCTGTCGGCCGGTGACGGTGGTACGCAGCAGACGCCCACCGTCACCCTCGTGACGCACGATTCCTTCCTGGCGCCGCAGGAGGTGCTCGACGCCTTCCAGAAGCAGTCGGGCATCAAGGTTTCCGTGCTCAAGCAGGGCGACGCCGGTTCGCTGACCAACAAGCTCGTGCTGACGAAGGCCAACCCGATCGGCGACGTCGCGTACGGCGTCGACTCCACCTTCGCCTCCCGGGCGCTCGGCGAGGGCGTCTTCGAGCCCTACACCAGCCCCGAAGCCGACCGTGGGCCGCAGCGCTACGCCGTCGACCCCGAGCACCGCCTCTCCGCGGTCGACGTCGGCGACGTCTGCGTCAACGTCGACAAGAACTACTTCACCACCAAGGGGATCCCGGCGCCGCAGACCTACGACGACCTGGCCGACCCGAAGTACAAGGACCTGCTGGTCGCCGAGGACCCGGCGACGGCGTCGCCCGGGCTGGCGTTCCTCCTCGGCACCGTCGCCAAGTACGGCGAGGCCGGCTGGAAGGACTACTGGGCGAAGCTGAAGGCCAACGGCGTCAAGGTGGTCAGCGGCTGGGAAGAGGCCTACACCAAGCAGTTCTCCGGCTCGTCCGGCAAGGGGCCGCGGCCGATCGTCGTCTCGTACGCGTCCTCGCCGGCCGCCGAAGTCGGCGACGACGGGAAGTCGCGCACCGAGGCGCTGCTCGACACCTGCTACCGGCAGGTCGAATACGCCGGCGTGCTGGCCGGCGGCAAGCAGGTCGAGAACGCGCGCAAGGTCGTCGACTTCCTGCTCTCCCAGCAGTTCCAGGCGACGGTGGCGGCCAACATGTACGTCTACCCGGCGCGCCAGGGCGTCGACCTGCCCGCGGGCTGGGCGCAGGTCGCGCCGCTGCCGCAGAAGCCGCAGACGCTGCCCGCGGACCAGGTGCAGGCCGGACGCGAGAAGTGGATCGGCGAATGGCGCACGCTCGTGGGCTCCTAGCCCCGCCCCGCGCCGCCCGCGGGTTCGGCCTGGCGCTGCTCGGGCTGGCCCCGATCGGCTTCCTGGTGGTGTTCTTCGCCTGGCCGGTCGTCGCGATCATCAGCCGCGGATTCGCCGAAGGCGGTCTCGGCGTCGTCCTCGGCGACGCGCGGACCTGGCAGCTGGCCGGGTTCACCGTCGCGAGCGCGGCCGCGTCGACCATCGTCGCGGTGCTGGCCGGCCTGCCGGTGGCGTTCCTGCTGGCGCGGGTGCGGCTGCCCGGCGTCGGCCTCGCGCGGACGCTGGTGCTCGTGCCGTTCGTGCTGCCCACCGTCGTCGTCGGGCTCGCGTTCCGGGCGCTCTGGCCGGACGGCGGCGTGCTGCCGATCGTGCTGGCCAACGCCTTCTTCAACGTCGCCGTCGTCGCGCGGACTGTCGCCGGGTTGTGGGCGCGGCTGGACTCCCGGACGACCGACGCCGCCCGCGCGTTGGGCGCGTCGCCGTGGCGGGCGTTCCGGTCGGTGACGCTGCCCGCGTTGGCGCCCGCGGTCGCGTCCGCCGCGGCGGTGGTGTTCCTCTTCTGCGCCACCAGCTTCGGCGTCGTCCTGATCCTCGGCGGCGCCCGCTACCGGACCCTGGAAACCGAGATCTACCTGCGGACCGTCGACCTCCTGGACCTCTCGGGCGCGGCGGCGCTCTCGCTGATCCAGTTCGCCGCCGTGGTCGCCGCGCTGGTGCTCGGCGGGCTGGCGCGGCGGCGCAAGGAGGGCGCCCGGATCGGCTCGGTCCCGGCCCGCCGCCCCCGCGGCGGCGAGTGGTGGGTCGTCGGCGCCGCGGGCGTCGTGCTCGCGCTGCTGGTGACGCCGATCGCCGCGCTCCTCGCCGAATCGGTGTCCACTGAGGACGGCTGGAGCCTCGCCGGGTACCGCGCCTTGACCGGCACCGGTGAGAAAGGCGCGCTCCAGGTGTCCGGTTGGGACGCGGCGGTGAACTCGCTGAAGGTGGCCATCGACGCCACCCTGCTCGCGATGGTCGTCGGCGTGCTCGCGTCCGTGGTGCTGGTGGCGCTGCGCCGGTCGCCGGCGAGAGCCGCGCGGGGCCTCGGCGAGACGATGGACGCGGTCCTGATGCTGCCGCTCGGGGTGTCGGCGGTGACCGTCGGGTTCGGCTACCTGGTGACCCTCGACGCGCTGCCGGGCGACCTGCGGACGTCGCCCTACCTGGTGCCGCTGGCCCAGGCGCTGGTGATCATCCCGCTGGTGGTGCGGATGGTGCTGCCGGTGCTGCGCTCGGTCGACGTCCGGCTGCGGCAGGCCGCGTCGACGCTCGGCGCGAGCCCGCTGCGGGTGTGGCGGGAGATCGACCTGCCGCTGACGTTGCGGCCGCTGGTCGCGGCGGCGGGCTTCGGTTTCGTCGTGGCCCTCGGCGAATTCGGCGCGACGAGCTTCCTGGCCCGGCCGACGGCGCCGACGCTGCCGGTCGCGGTGGCGACGCTGATGGCGCGCCCGGGCGAGCTGAACAACCAGATGGCGTACGCGGCGTGCGCGTTGCTGATGCTCGTGACGGTGCTGGCGGTCGCGCTGATCGACCGGCTCGGGCGCGGCGGGGTGGGAGAGTTCTGATGGCGTTGTCGGTACGGGACCTGACTGTCTGCTACGGATCGTTCGCGGCGGTCCGCGACGCCCGCCTCGACATCGCCGACGGTGAGGTGCTGGCCCTGCTCGGCCCGTCGGGCTCGGGCAAGTCGACGCTGCTGCGCGCGATCACCGGCCTCGAGCCGTCGGCCCGCGGCTCGGTGAGCTGGGACGGCGAGGACCTCGGAGCGGTCCCGGTCCACCGCCGCGGCTTCGGCCTGGTGTTCCAGGACGGCCAATTGTTCGCCCATCGCGACGTCGCCGCGAACATCGCGTTCGGCCTGCGGATGCACGGGGTGCCGCGCTCTTCGTGGGCGCCGCGGGTCGCGGAGCTGCTGGAGCTGGTGGGCCTGTCCGGCTTCGAGAAGCGCCGGGTGACGGAGCTGTCCGGCGGGCAGGCGCAGCGGGTGGCGCTGGCCCGGGCGCTGGCGCCGAAGCCGCGGTTGCTGCTGCTGGACGAGCCACTGTCCGGTTTGGACGCCGGGTTGCGCGAGCAGCTGGCGATCGACCTGGCGGACCTGTTGCGGCGCAGCAAGATCACGGCGCTGCTGGTGACGCACGACCAGGAGGAGGCGTTCACACTGGCCGACCGGGTGGCGGTGCTCGACGCGGGCGAAGTCCGCCAGGAGGGGGCGGTCCGCCGCGTCTGGCGAAATCCGGCGGACGACGAGGTGGCCCGGTTCCTGGGGGTGACGACGTTCTTGGCGGGTGTGGCCGCGGGTGGGGTGGTGCGCACATCCCTCGGCGAGGTGGCGCTGCCCGAGGTCGACGACGGCCCGGTCCGGCTGGGCTTGCGACCGCACGCGCTGAAGGTGTCGACCGAAGGCGTGCCGGGAGAGGTCGTCGCGGCGGTACATCGGCGGGAACACGTGCGGCTCGTAGTGCGCCTGGTGGAGTCCACTGTGGACGCGGTAGCCCCAGCGGCGTCGGACCTGCGCACCGGGGACGCGGTGCAGCTCACGCTCGACCCCGACGGCATCGCGGTGGTCGGCT
>NZ_JBSGAI010000072.1:0-33533 GCF_053600695.1 Amycolatopsis sp. NPDC005003
AAATATCCCCCTCTTCCCCACCCCCCCGCTCTCCCTATCTTTTTGTTTGCGGTGGGGGTGTTGTTGTGTGTTATTTTGGTTTCTAACCCGAATTACCACTCACGACAGCGGCGGCAGACTCGGGTCAGGAGTCGAAGCCGACGTCGAGGTACTGGTCGACGTTCTCCTTCGTGACCACGGCCGAGTAGGTGGTGATCTCGGCCGGGATGTCGTGCTCGGCCAGGTCGCCGATGCCCTTGCCCTGCCCGAGCAGCCGGGCCAGCGCGATCGCCGTCGAGGCCATCGACGGGCTGTAGAGCACGGTCGCCTTGATCGGCGAGGAGTCGGCCTTGATCAGGTTCATCATGTTCTTCGAGCCGGCGCCGCCGACCATGATGAACTCCTTGCGCCCCGCGGTGTCGATCGCCGCGTTGACGCCGATGCCCTGGTCGTCGTCGTGGTTCCACAGGGCGTCCAGCTTCGGCGCGCCCTGGAGCAGGTTCGCGGTCTGCTGCTCGCCCGACTCCGAGGTGAACTGCGCCGACACCCGCGGGCCCACCTTGAACCCGGCGCGCCCCAGCGCGTCCTTGAAGCCCTTGCTGCGTTCCTGGGTCAGCGGCAGCGAGTCGATCCCGGCGACCTCGCCGATGATCGGGTTCGCCACGTTCTTCTTCTTGAGCTCCGCGGCGATGTAGTTGCCCGCGTTGACGCCCATCCGGTAGTTGTCGCCGCCGATCCACGTTCTATACGCCAGCGGCGTGTCGAAGACGCGGTCGAGGTTGATCACCGGGATGCCCGCGTCCATCGCCTGCTGGCCGACCGCGGTGAGCGCCTTGCCGTCGAAGGGCAGGATCACCAGGACGTCGACCTTGGCGTTGATCAGCGTTTCCACCTGGGAGATCTGCTGGTTGACGTCGTTGGTGCCCTCGGTGGCGTTGAACTTCACCTCGCTGAACTTCTGCGCCTGGGCCTTGGCGTTCTTGGTGATCGCCGCGATCCAGCCGTGGTCGGCGGCCGGCGCGGAGAAGCCGATGGTGATCGGCTTGCCCGGCTGGGCGTTGTTGCCCGCGTTGGCGACCGGTGCGTTCGACTCCGAGTTCGCGGGCGTGTTCGACGTGCAGCCGGCCAGCAGCGCACCGGCGCCGACAGCGGCCCCGCCCAGCAGGAATCCCCGGCGGCCGAGGAAGGGTTGTTCGGTCATGACGGCCTCCATCGGTGGTGGAACTACGGACCGGTCCTGGCTTTCCTGGCCCGGAACTGCAAGAGCACGGCGAGCACGATGATCACGCCCTTGGCGATGTTCTGGATGTCGGTGTCCAGGTTGTTCAGCGTGAAGATGTTCGACAGCACCGTGAAGATCAGCACGCCGACGAGCGTGCCGATGAGCGAGCCGCGGCCGCCGGTCAGCAGCGTGCCGCCGATGACCACCGCCGCGATCGCGTCGAGTTCGTAGAACATGCCGTTGGTCGACGCACCCGCCGTCGTCCGCGCGACGACCATGAGCGCGGCGATCCCGCAGCACAGCCCGGCCACGCCGTAGACGAGCGCGAGGTGGCGCTTGACGTTGATGCCGGCCAGCCGGGACGCCTCGGCGTTGCCGCCGACCGCGTACGTCCGGCGGCCGAAGGTGGTGCGGTTGAGCACCACCCAGCCGACCGCGAAGACGAGGGCGAACAGCCAGATCAGCGTCGGAACGCCGAGGAAGCTGCCGCGGAAGAAGGCGAGGAAGTCCTGGTCGGCGACGACCTGGGTGCGCCGGCCGCTGATCCGCTCGGCGAGCCCGCGGGCCGAGACGTACATCGCCAGCGTGGCGATGAACGGCACGACCTTGCCGTAGGCGACGAGGACGCCGTTGACCAGCCCGCACCCGAGGCCGACCGCGAGTCCACAGAGGACCATCACCCACGGCCCGTAGGACTGCGTGGCCAGGGTCGTCAGCCAGACGCCGGCCAGGCCGACCATCGAGCCGACGGACAGGTCGATGCCGCCGCTGATGATCACGAACGTCATCCCGACGCTGACCACGCCGATCGCCGCGGCCAGCCGCAGGATCGTCGAGATGTTGCTTTCGGTGAAGAACAGCTCGGGCCGGGTGAACTGGCCGACCAGGCACAGGACCACCAGCACCCCGGCCAGGCCGAGCAGCCGCGGGTCGGCGGAGAAGGCGAACCGCCGCTTCCGTTCGGCGGGCAGCGCTTCCTGGGGCGGTGCCTGTGTTTCGGTCATGCCGCGCTCCCCTCGAGAATCACGTCGAGCACCTCGGCCTCGGTCAGCCCGGCCGAGCGCCGGTCGGCGAGGACGCGGCCCTCGCGCAGCACCAGCACCCGGTCGGACAGCCCGAGCACCTCGGGGATTTCACTGGACACCAGCACGATCGCGACGCCGGTCGCGGCCAGCTCGTCGATCAGCCGGTACAGCTCGGCACGGGCGCCGACGTCGACGCCGCGCGTCGGCTCGTCGAGCAGCAGCACCCGGCACCCGCGGACCAGCCACCGCGCGAGCACGGCCTTCTGCTGGTTGCCGCCGGACAGCGTGCGGACGATCCGCCGGGGGTCGGCGGGCCGCAGGTCGAGGCGCCGCAGGCTCGCGCCGGCGTCGTCCAGCTCCTTGGCGCGCTCGGTGAAGCCGAGCTTCGCGTACCGGCCGAGGCTGGCCAGCGTGACGTTGTGCACCACCGGCAGGTCCAGCAGCAGGCCCTGGCTCTTGCGCTCTTCGGGCGCCAGGCCGATCCCGGCCTTGACGGCGGCGAGCACGTCACCGGGACGCAGGCGCTTCCCGCCCACCGCAACACTTCCGCGATCGGCCCTGCGGGCGCCGAAGATCGTCTCCAGCAGCTCGCTGCGCCCGGAGCCGACCAGGCCGGCGATGCCGACGACCTCGCCGGCGTGGACGCTGAAGCTCACGTCCTCGAACTCGCCGCCGCGGGAGAGGTGCTCGACTTCGAGCGCGGTCTCCGGCCGGCCGTGGCCGTCGTGCCGCGGCCCGAAGACCGTTTCCACCTTGCGCCCGGCCATCAGCGCGACCAGGTCGGCGGTCGGCGTGGTGCGCGCGTCGAGGCCGGTGCCGACGGTCCGGCCGTCCTTGAGCACGGTGACCCGGTGCCCGATCCGGCGCAGTTCCTCCAGGCGGTGGGAGATGTAGACGACCGCGACGCCGTCGGCGGTCAGCTCGCCGACGATCCGGAAGAGGTTGTCGACCTCCTCGCCGGCCAGCGCGGCGGTCGGCTCGTCCATCACGAGCAGCCGGGCGTCGTGCGCGAGCGCGCGGGCCATCGAGACCAGCTGCTGACCGGCGGCCGAGAGCTTGCCGACCTCGGTGGCCGGCCGGATGCCGGGGTGCCCGAGCCGGGCCATCAGGCGGGCGGCCTCGTCGCGGGCCTGGGAGATGCGCGTGAAGCCGAAGCGGGCGCGTTCGTGGCCGAGGAAGATGTTGTCCGCCACCGAGAGCCCGGGCACGAGGTCGAGCTCCTGGTACATGGTGGCGATGCCCAGGCGCAGGGCGTCGACCGGCGAGCCGAGCTCGACCCGCTCGCCGTTCCAGGTCAGCTCGCCCTCGTCCGGCCGGTGCGCGCCGGAGAGCACCTTGATCAGCGTCGACTTCCCGGCGCCGTTCTGGCCGAGCAGGCAGTGCACCTCGCCGGGTTCGACGTCGAGGTCGACGCCGTCGAGGGCGCGGACGCCGGGGAACGTCTTCACGATCCCGCGGACGGACAGCAGGGTCATACCGTGGCCTCCTCGGCGAGCGTCGGGTTCGCGAACAGCCGCTCGGCCGCCAGGTGCGCGGCACCTCGCAGAGGGGCCTGCAGGCCGAGCCCGGACGCCACCACCCGCGCCTGGCCGAGCGGCCGGGCGGCGAGCTCGACGCGGACCGGCTCGACCAGCCACTCCCCCAGCCCGGCGAAGTAACCGCCGAGCACGACGACGTCCGGGTCGAGCACATCGACCACAGTGGACAGGGCGACGCCGAGCGCGACGCCGAGTTCGTGGACCGCGGTCACCGCACGCTGGTCGCCGCGCCGGATGCGGTCCCTGAGCTGGGCGACACGGCCTTCGAGACCGGGCGCCGGATCGTGCAGCGGGTCGCCCGGGGCCGCGGCCGCACGCAGGAGCGCCGCCGGGTTCGCCTTGGTCTCCAGGCAGCCGGTCCGGCCGCACGAGCAGCGTTCGCCGGACGGGTCGACGGCGATGTGCCCGACCTCGCCCGCGAAGCCGCGCGCGCCGCGCAGGATGGCGCCGCCGGAGACGAACCCGCCGCCGACGGCGGTCGCGCCGCCGAGGTAGAAGACGTCGGTCCCGGTGCCCGCGGCCGATTCGGCGAGGGCACCGAGGTTGGCGTCGTTGTCCACGGCGATGGCGTCGACCGGCACCGCCAGCCGGGCCGCGAGGAGACCGGCGATCTCCGCGTCCCGCCAGCGCAGCGCCGGGGCGAACCGCAGCACGGCGGCGGCCGAGTCGACCAGCCCGGGCACCGAGACCGCGACGCCGACCGGTGACCCGGGCAGCACTCTGCGCGCCAGGCGGGCGAGTTCGTCCATCCCGGCGGGGAGCCCGAGCGCGGCGACGTCGACGGCCTCGCTCCGCTCGGCCAGCACCCGGCCGGACAGATCGGTGACCAGCGCCGACAGCCGGTCGGCCTCGATGCCCAGAGCCAGGGCGTATGCGTCTTCGCCGTGCAGCTCGACCAGCCGGCTCGGGCGCCCGGTACCGGGGCGGACCCCGGCGGGCCGGACCAGGCCGCGCCCGGCGAGCTCGGCGAGCAGGCCGGGGACCGCGGACTTCGCGAGGCCGCAGCGGGCCGCCAGCTGCGTGCGGGAGAGCGGGCCGGTGCGCAGTGCGCGCAGGACCGCGGCCAGGTTCGCCGTACGCGGGCTCGCCGAGCCGGCTCGCCTCGTTCCGGTGACGGCCACGGTGCCCCCATCTTGCGCTGGCTACTGAACGCACTTTGTCGCTCAGGCAGCGAAAGTAGGGTGACTGGCATCACTCGTCAAGGTGATACCGGTACGTTAAGTCGGGTTTTCACCCGGATAGCCGCGCGAAACCGGACAGACTTTCGCTCACTGCATGCAAAAGTCTGTCCGATCTTGGCGTTACACTGTGGACGCGTTCAGCAACGTTCTGTCATCGAACGTGCTCAGCTGCTGAGGGTGAAGGCCCGGTCGGTGGCCGACCACGCGGCCCCGATGACCCCCGCCGTCTCGCCCAGCTCGGAGAGCACGATGGGGAGATTTCCGGTGGCCAGCGGCAGCGAGCGCCGGTACACCGCGCTGCGCACCTCGGCGAGCAGCTGGTGCCCGAGCTGGGCCACCCCGCCGCCGATCACCACCATCCCCGGGTTGATGAAGCAGACCAGCGAGGCGATGACCTGGCCGAGCCGCCGCCCGCCGTCGCGGATGAGGTTGACCGCGCCGGAGTCGCCCGCCGCGGCGGCCCGGCCGACGTCGCGGGCGGTGACCGCGCCGCGTTCGGCGGCCGCCTCGGCCAGGAACGCCGAGCGGCCGCTGCGCGCCAGGGCCAGCCCGTCGCGGGCGAGCGCGGCCCCGCCGAAGTAGGCCTCCAGGCAGCCGACCTCACCGCACGCGCAGGTCGGGCCGAAGTCGTCGAGCCGGATGTGCCCGATGTCGCCCGCCGTGCCCGCGACCCCGCGGTAGACCTTGCCGCCCAGCACGATCCCGCAGCCGATGCCGGTGCCGATCTTGACGAACATCAGGTCGTCGGTCGAGCGCGCGACCCCGGCGTGCCGCTCGCCGAGCGCCATCGCGTTGACGTCGTTGTCCACCGCGACCGGGCAGCCCCAGAGCCCGCCCAGGTGGTCGCGCACGTTGAACCGGTCCCAGCCGGGCATGATCGGCGGCGCGACGGCCATCCCCTCGGCGAAGCTGACCGGGCCCGGCAGCCCGACTCCGGCCGCGACCAGCCGGCCGGGTGCCTCCTCCCGCACCTTCGCCGCGAGTTCGGCGACCCGCCGCAGCACCGGATGCGGGCCCTGCCGCACGTCGCAGTCCTCGACGGCGTGCGCGAGCACCTCGCACGAAGCGTCGGTGACCGCCACGCCGACCGACGTCGCACCGACGTCCACCGCGAGCACCCGCAGCTCTCCCGCGAGCCGGACCAGCGTCGACCGCCGCCCGCCCCGGCTGGCCGAGGGCCCGGCGGCCTCGACGAGCCCGACCTCGGCCAGCCGCGCCACCTCGGCACCCACCCGGGCGCGCGGCAGCTCCAGCCGCTCCCCCAGCTCGACCCGCGACATCGGGCCGTCGTCCCGCAGCAGGGTCAGCAACCGGGTCTGGTGCCGGGTTTCGACCATCGACTGCTCCGGGGTGGATACCGTGCTCATTCGCTTCAGCCTACTGGTGCTTTCCCAGCCGGCCGTGCGCGCGGCCGGGGGTGGCGGGACCCGGTGTGGGGGTCACCCGGACCGGTGCCATCGGCCGCTGAGCCGTTCGTCCGCCCCGGTTCCGGGGCAGCCTCCGGCCATCGGAAACCGGCTCCACGACAGGAGGATCACCATGCGACGGATCACGGCCGCGCTCGGTGCGCTGGCATTGACGACCGGAGTCCTGATCGGCACGGCGGCCACCGCATCGGCCCAGGCGGAAAGCGTCCCGGCGGAGAGGTGCATCGGCAGCTCGCTCGCGATGTTCGCCACGACCGCGTTGTGCGTCGTCCCCCGGACCTACCCGATCCTGATCATCCCGGGCGCCTGACGCACCCGGGCGCGGTGAGGCGGGCGGCCCGCCTCACCGCACCGGGACGGGGAAGTCCGGCAGGGCGAGCGCGGAGTGCTCGGGCTTGGGCGCCCGCGGGACCTCGGTGAACTGCCGCAGCGCGGCGTTGCGGCGTTCGAGGGCTTCCGCGGTCGACGGGAACATCGTCACCTGGCCTTCGGTCACCAGCGCCTGATTGGCCTCGACGAAGCCTCGCACCCGGTTCTCGTAAGCCGCGAAGGCCGCCGTGTGGTCGGGGATGGTCGCCAGGGCGTGGCCGAGGACATACGCGCCGACCAGCGCGAGGCTCGTGCCCTGGCCGGTCAGGAACGACGGCGCGTGTGCGGCGTCGCCGGCGAGCGCGACCCGGCCGGACGACCAGCGCGGCATGCGGATCTGGCTGACCACGTCGAAGAACAGGTCGTCGGCTTCGCGCATCGCCGCGACCATGCGCGGGATTTCCCAGCCGTCGCCCTCGAAGGTGCGAGCGATGAGGTCCCGCTGGGCTTCGGGGTTGCGGAACGCTTCCAACGGCGGCTCCGGCCGGGCGGAGACCAGGAAGCCGTGGACCTCTTCGCTGTCGAGCACCGCGTACAGCGCCGCACCCTTGCCGGGCGTGCTCCAGGCGAGCCCCTCACGGACCAGTCCGAAGTCGTTGGGCATGGTGAAGCCGGCGAAGCAGTAGCCGAGGTAGTGGTGGAACGGCGCTTCGTCGCCGAAGACGAGCTCCCGGGTCCGGGAATGCAAGCCGTCGGCGCCGATCACCAGGTCGTAGCGCTCGCTGCGGCCGCCGCGGAAGGTGACGTCGACCCCGTCACCGTGGTCGGTGAGGGTTTCGACGGTGTCGCCGAACCGGACCTCGACGTCGTCGCGCACCAGGTCGTACAGCGTCCGGATCAGGTCGCCGCGGCGGATCTCGAGGTCTTCGCCTTCGACGCCCCCGATGACCGCGTCCGGGACCAGCGCCGCGATTTCGCCGCCGTCGGCGTCGAGGAACGTCAGCCGCCGCGTCGAGATGTGCAGGTCCCGCAGACGCGGCAGGACCCCCATCCGTTCGACGGCGTCCAGCGCCGTGCCGCGGATGTCGATGGGATAGCCGCCGACCCGGAGCTCGGCCGCTTTCTCCACGACGGTGACCGTGAACCCGGCTCGCTGCAGCCAGTAGGCCAGGGCCGGCCCGGCGATGCTGGCGCCCGAAATCAGAACTCGCTTCACGACATCTCCTATAGCTAAGTTAGGTATCTGAATGGGAGGTGCGACAATGCGCGTGACCAACCCCCGACCTGACCGACTATATACCTAAGTTAGCTATCTAAGAGGTGTGATGGCCGACACAGACGCCGGCGACGTGTCCGACCTGCGTGCCGTGCTGCCGCGGATCCTGCAGCTGGGCACCCTGATGAACCGCAGCGGCCTCGGCGAGCGGGCGATGAAGCGGATCGGGGCCGACCTCGACCGGCCCGGGCTGTCGATCATCCTGTCCCTGCACATGAGCGGGAAGCCGATGCGCGTCGGCGAGATCGCCGACCGGATGCAGGTCGCCGGGCCGCACGTCACCCGGCACCTGCACGTGCTCGAACGACGGCGGCTGGTGCGCGGCCTGGCCGACCCCGACGACCGGCGCGCCCGGCTGGTCGAGCTGACCCCCGACGGCGCCGAGATCGCCGACCGGTACGTCACCACCCTGCTCGGCTGGTTCGGCGACGCGCTGTCCGGCTGGGACCCGCGGGACCGCCGGACGTTCTACGACCTGCTCCTGCGCTTCACCGACGACCTCGCGGCCTTCCTGTCCGCGACCGCCGAGGAGGACTGACGCCGGTCAGTGCCGGCCGAACTGCCGATTCGCCGGCTGCACCACGCCGGCCTTGACCGGCAGCGGGTCGATGACGAGCCGCTCGCCGTAGACGTCGGTGACCGCGACGGCCCCACCGCACCCGGCACCGTTCTCCGACAGGAAGTAGTTGTAATCGGTGCGCTGCAGGCGTTTCCAGCTGCCGCCCGCGCGGACTTCCAGCCGGGCCACCGGGTTGCGGTGGTCGATCACCTGGATCCCGCACCAGTACTGGGACGATCCCTCTTTGTAGCGCAGGGAGATGTCCGGCAGCGACGGCGGGCTCACCAGCTGCCAGGTGACCGGGATTTCCCCGCGGACGCGCGCCCCGAGCCGGTCGAACGCCTTCGGGTTCAGGTCCAGCTGCCCCACCCGGCACGGCGCCGGGCACAGGTTGGTGATCCGCACCGTCACGCTCGCGCCGCCGGCTTGGACCCGGACGTAGGCCCCGCACGCCTGCGAACCCTCGAAGTCCGCGACGTTCATCGCCGCGTTCAGCGGATCCGGGCTCGCGTCGTACCCGCACGCACCGGTGCCGTCGGTGTCGTAGAACGTGGCGACCCCGGAGTGGGTCACGCCCGGCTTGATCCGCCCGGCGAGCGGCGCGTCGCCGGACGCCGTCGTGGCCGCCGGGGACGTGGCGCCGGAGGACGGGGAGGCGACGGGGGTCGTGCTCGCCGGCGAAGCCGACGGCGTGGTGACGGGCGGAGTCGTGACGGCCGTCCCGATCGAAGGTGCGGCCTCGGCTCTGTTCGCCGCCGCGGCCGGGGCGTCCGCCCGGGTCGTCACCAGGACGACGACCGTCACGGCCACCACGAGCAACGCCACGACCGAAACCACCACCGCGCGTCTGGGCACCGCACCTCCCGAACCGCTGGTAGGCCACATCGGACACACCCGGGGGCGCGCCGGGCGATGTGCACGCTAACACGGCGCGGCCCCGATGCGGTCGAAGAGTTGCGCCGTCCCTCGCCCCGATCCGGTCTCACCACCGCCCTGGTCCGCGCGGCCGTGGAGAAGCTGGCCGGCGGCGCGGCGGCGGAGCTGCTCGCGGCCGGGCGAGCCGAGACGGTCCGATGAGGACAAACCGGCGCCGGAAAGGGCATTTCCTGCCCCGGGACTTCACCGGCGCATCAGCGGGCCCGCCGTCGACGATTCCCCGGCAGTCGGTCGACAGCGCCGGTGTCAGGCGCCGAAGAGGATGTGCCGCAGGACGCGGGCCAGGTGCTCGGTCAGCGCCGGCACCGGCAGCTCGGCCAGCGGCCCGGTGCGGGCGATGTACCGGTTGACCGTCACACCGATGAGCTGCGCGCCGAGCATCGCGACGCGGGCGGCGACGTCTTCGCCGTCGACGACCTCGCGGTAGGCCCGGATGCTGCTCGCTTCCATCGCGCCGTACAGCTTCGCCGCCGCCTGCTGGTCGGAGGCGATGCTGCGCAGCAGGACCACGAGGGGGTCGACCGCCGCGGCGGCCTCCATCCGCGTCACGTACGCGTGCGCGACGCGCTCGGGGAGCGTTTCCGGGTCGCCGGCGATCACCGCGTCGAGCTCCCGGTGCCCCGGCACCGCGGCGAGGAACAGCTGTTCCTTCGAGCCGAACTGCCGCAGGACCAGGCCGTGGGTGACGCCGGCGCGCGAGGCGATGTCCCGCACCGTCGCGCGGGCGAAGCCGCGTTCGCCGAAACAGGTGCGGGCCGCTTCCAGGATGGCCTGGCGGTGGCCTTCCGGGTCGCGGCGATGGGGGCGTCGCGTCACGGCCCCAAGTTACCAGTTGGTCAGCAAGCAGCCTATGCTGCTTAATGACCAAGTGGTCAACAAGACTGGAGGCCTCATGAGCACCACGATGATCATCGGCGGCACCGACGGCCTGGGCCGCTTCATCGCCCAGCGGCACGCGGACGGGGGCGGCACCGTGGTGATCGCCGGGCGCGACGCGGCCCGCGCCGAGGCCGTCGCGAAGGAGATCTCGCCCACCGCCACCGGCATCGGCCTGGACCTCTCCCGCCCGGAGACCATCGCCGGCTCGGCCGCCGGCGTGCCGTCCCTCGACCACCTGGTGATCACGGCCAGCCACCAGCGCCCGAACACGTTGCGGGACTTCGACATCGCCGAGGCGATCACCGCGGTGACGACGAAGCTGGTGGGGTACACCGAAGCCGTCAGAGTGCTCCGGGACCGCTTCACGCCGGACGCCTCAGTCGTCCTCTTCGGCGGCCTGGCCAAGGAACGGCCCTACCCGGGTTCCACCGTCGTCACCACCTTCAACAGCGCCGTCACCGGCCTGGTGAAGACCCTCGCCGTCGAACTCGCGCCGCACCGGGTCAACGCCCTGCACCCGGGCCTGGTGGGCGACAGCCCCCGCTGGCGCGACGCCGACCTCGGGGCGCAGGTTGCGCGGACGCCGATCGGGCGGCTGGTCACCATGGACGAGATCGCCGACGCGACCGACTTCCTGCTGCGCAACGGCGGGCTCAACGGCCACGACCTCTTCGTCGACGGCGGGTTCCTGACCCACTGAGCCGGACCGGGGGCGTTCAGGGACTTCCGGGCAAACTTCCTTCGCCCTGCGCACCCGGATCGCTCGAAAGGTGCCAGACCTCCTGCATGGGCGTCCACCAGGCGCCCCCTTCGCGCTCGGTGAGCGACTCCTGACAGGGGTCGGTCAACGTCCACCAGCGCTGCGTTTCGGGGTCCGCGGCGATCCGCGCCTGATCGGCGTCGTGGTCTTCGCCGACGTATTCGTAGTACCCGAACAGCAGGTCGTCGTGGAGGAAGATGGTGAAGTTGCGGATGTTCGCCTCCCGCAGCATCCGCTCGACGCCGGGCCAGACCGCGGCGTGCAGCCGCAGGTACTCCTCGCGCTTTTCCGGGCGCAAGCGGATCAGCATGCCGTAGCGCTGGGCCATGGAACTCCTTCGGGGACGGGGAACAGCGGTCAACGTTCGAGGCGGCCGGGGTCGCCGGAGCCGGGGCGGCGCGCGAGCCACGCTTCGGTGATGTGGTCGAACATCGCCTTCGCGGCGCCGTCCCCGTCCCCCGCCGCGATCCGTTCGTAGACGCGGCGGTGCCCCTTGTTCGACGCCACGCACAGGGCGCGCTCGCCCGGCCCCACGTACCGGGCGGTGTTGACGACCTGGCTCTCCAGCGCGCGCACCACGCCCCGGGCCAGGCGGTTGCCCGAGACCTGCATGATCGTGTCGTGGAAGGCGAGGTCCTGCTCGCGGTAGGCGTCGGGATCGTCGACGAGCTCGTCCATGAGGTCCACCAGCTCGCCCAGCCGCTCGACGACCTCCGGGCCGGCCGTCCGGGCGGCGACCAGCGCCATGTCCGATTCGAGCAGCCGGCGCGTCACCACCAGGTCGTCCAGGACGGCGGAGGTCTCGTCCTCGGCGATCACCGCCGCCAGCACGAGCTCGTCGAGCATGTTCCACATCGACGCCGGGTTCACCACCGTGCCCGCGCCCTGGCGGACCTGGACCAGGCCCTTCGCCTGCAGCAGCTTCACCGCCTCGCGGACCACGGTCCGGCTGACGGAGAAGTTCTCACACAGCACCGGCTCGGCCGGCAGCGACGTTCCGGGCGGGTGGACCCCGCGCACCACGCGTTCCACCAGCTCGGCGGTGACCGCGCTCGCCAGGTTCGCCGGGCGGCGCACCCACTCCGGGGCAGCGGGCCGCCGGTCTGATGCCGTCATCGTTCCTCCGTCGCACCGCGCCGACCTCCGTCGAACGCACGCGAGAAGCTTACACAGCGGCACCGTTGACGTCATACGTCATACGAGTTACGTTTCTGCGCACCGTGCCGGGCCACTCCCCGTCCGGCCACCGTCTGGAGAAGTGAGCAGCGATGAAGCAGCGCACACTGTTCTCGGCCGTCTTGGTCACGGCGCTGGCGTTGACCGCGGGATGCGGCAGCGCCGCCGGGCCGGCCTCCCCGACCGGCGGCGCGAGCGGCAAGCTCGTGGTCTGGGACTGGAAATCCGGCGACGCGAAGGCCGCGAGCTACGTGGCGAAGGCCAAGGCCGAGTTCGCCAAGCAGCACCCGGGCGTCACCGTGGAGTTCGTGGCCCAGCCCTACGACCAGTACTACACCCTGCTCGGCGCGGCGATCCAGGCCAAGCGCGGGCCGGACGTCATGCTCTTCAACGGCGGCGGCCAGATCCGCGACCGGGTCGCCGACCTCGAGCCGCTGGACTCCTATGTCGCCGACGACCGGTCGCGTCTGTCCGGCTGGGACGCCTTCGCCAAGGACGGGAAGGTCTACGCCGAGCCGGTCACCCTGCAGGGCCACCCCTTCTACTACGACAAGGGGCTCTACGAGAAGGCCGGGCTGAACCCCGCCGCCCCGCCGCGGACCTGGGAGGACTTCGTCCGCGACTGCGGCACCATCGCCGCCAAGACCGGCGCGAAGTGCCTCGCCCTCGGCAACAAGGAAGGCGCCGGGATCCAGTTCTGGCTGTCGGCACTGGGTACCGCGACCCTGACGCCCCAGGAGTACACCGACTGGATCGCCGGCAAGCGCGACTGGACCTCGCCGGACGTCAAGCGGATCTTCGAGCTCTGGAAGCAGGCCGGCGACACCGGGCTGAACACCGACGGCCCCAACTCCACCGCGATGTTCAACGACGCTTTCGCGCTCTTCCAGTCCGGCAAGGCCGCGAACGTCATCGGCCTGATGTCCGACATCGGGCACTGGAAGGACTTCGCCGAGTTCCTCGGGGCGGACAAGGTCGGCGTGATGACCGCGCCGCAGGTCAACCCGGCCGCCACCCCGAGCCTCCCGTACGACGGCGGCATCGGCTACGCGGTCGCGAAGGGGACGAAGGACCCCAAACTGGCCGCGGACCTGGTCCGCTCGCTGAGCTCGACCGACGCCTTGAAGTCGTTCTACGCCGACAGCGGCGCGATCGCCGCGGACACCTCGATCGACGTCTCGGCGGGCGGCCCGGCCGTGACGACGATCATCTCGGAGGTCAAGACCGGCAAGCCCGCCCTGCACGTCGCCCTCTCCTCGAAGACGCTCGACCTCATGGGCCGGCTCTCCCAGCAGCTGCTGAGCGGGTCGATCGGCGTCGACGACGTGCTGCAGCAGCTCGCCGCCTCGGACAAGGGCTGACGGCGTGACCGGGTACTCCCCCGCCGCGGTGGACCGGGCTCCGGCCCGGCCCACCCCGCGGCCCGCACCGGCCCGGCGCGCCCGCGGAACGCGGCTCGAGCGCTTCGCGCCGCTGGTCCTCGTCGCGCCGGCCGTGCTGGTCGTCCTGCTGCTGCGGCTGTGGCCGCTGCTGCTCGGCGTCAACTTCTCCTTCACCGGGGACGGCGACCGCAACGGCACGGCCGTCGGCTTCGACAACTACGTGACGCTGTTCGGCGATCCGCTCTTCCGCACCGCGCTGCGCAACGTCGGGCTGCTCGTGCTGCTGCTCCCGGTCGCCGTCGCCATTCCCGGCCTGCTCGCCACCTTCATCCACCTGAAGGTGCCGGGCCACCGGGTCTACCGCGGCGTCTACTTCTTCCCGGCCGTGCTCTCGCCGGTGATCGTCGGGGCGATCTTCAACCTGCTGCTGGCCTTCGACGGGCCGGTCAACGCCCTCCTCGGGCTGGCCGGCCTCGGCCCGGTGGACTGGCTCGGGAATCCGCGGGTGGCGATCTTCGCCGTCGTCGGGGTGCACGTCTGGGCGACGTTCGGCATGGCGCTCGTCGTCTTCCTCGCCGGCTTCTCCACTTTGGACTCTTCGCTGCTGGACGCGGCCAAAGTGGACGGTGCGTCGCTGCTGCAGACCATCCGGCACGTGATCGTCCCCGGCCTGTCCCGGACCATCCAGTTCGTCTTCGTCACCACCATGATCGGGATGCTGACCTCGATGTTCGGCCTGCTGTACGTGATGACCAGCGGCGGCCCGGCCGGCTCCACCTACCTGCCCGAGTACTACGTCTGGTTCCAGCAGGGGCACCTGAACCAGCCCGCGCTCGCCTCCGCGGCGTCCACGGTGCTGTTCCTGATCATGCTCGTGGTCGGGCTGGCCCAGATCGGCATCCTCCGCCGCGCCGGAAGGGAGGACTGATGTCCGGTTCCCGGCTCACCAAGTGGCTCGCCGCCATCCCGATGGCCGCACTGGCCCTGGCGACGATCTACCCGCTGGTGTTCACGGCGAACGTCGCCATGAAGGACCGCCGCGAGTACACCCTCGACCGGTTCTCCCCCGCCGGCTCGCTGCACTGGGACAACATCGCCCGGGCCTGGACGAGCGTGGGGATGTCGCGGTACTTCCTCAACTCGGTCGTCGTGGTGACGTGCTCGGTCGCGATCCTGCTGCTGCTCGGGTCGATGGCCGGGTTCGCGCTCGGGCGGCTGCGCTTCCGCGGGTCGTCGGTGGTCTTCCTGGGCATCCTCGCCGCGTTGTTCGTCCCGTTCCAGGTCATCATGGTCCCGCTCGCGCGGATCATGGCGGGCACCGGGCTCATCGACACCTACCCCGGGCTGGTGCTCGCCTACGTGGCGCAGTTCCTGCCGTTCACGGTGTTCCTGATGACCAGCTTCTACTCGGCGGTGCCGTCGGAGATCGTCGACGCCGCCCGCGTCGACGGCACCACCGTCTACGGCGTCTACTGGCGGATCATGCTGCCGCTGGGTGCCCCGGCGCTGCTGTCGGTCGGCGTGCTCAACGCGCTGTTCTGCTGGAACGACGTCCTGATCTCGCTGCTGCTGATGCCGTCGGCGGAGCACCGCACGCTCATGGTCGGGGTGACCGCGCTGCGCGGGCAGTACTCCGCCGACATCCCCACGTTCGCGGCCGGCGTGCTGATCGCGGCGGTGCCGGTGCTGCTCGTCTACCTGTTCCTGCAACGCCAGATCGCCGACGGGGTCACCGCCGGGTCGACGAAGGGATGACATGCGGATCACTGGCTTCCGGGCCCTCACGACCGTCCAGGACTGGGGCCGCCCGATCGGTGACGCCAACGGCGTCCACGCCGGCGGTCTCGTCCGGATGCCGCTGGTCGTCGTCGAGACCGACGAAGGCGTCACCGGCGTCGGGCTCGGTTCACACGTGGAGGCGGACACCGTCTTCGCCGCGATCGAAGGCGAAGACCCGCGGGGGGTGACGGCGCTCTACGACCGGATGCTGCGGCGGACGTTCAAGGCCGGCCACGCCGGAGCGGTGTTCGGCACCATCGGCGGCTTCGACACGGCGTTGTGGGACATCAAGGCGAAGCTGGCGGGCGAACCGCTGTGGCGGCTGCTCGGCGGCCGGGACCGCCGCGTGCCCGCCTACGCGTCGGGTCTCGACATCGCCCTGGACGACGACGAGCTGGCCGAGCTGTACCGGACGTACGCCGGTCACGGGCTGCGCGCGGCGAAGCTCAAGGGCGGCTTGGACATCGACCGCGACCGGCGCCGCCTCGCGCTGGTGCGCGACGTGCTCGCCGAGGCCGGCGGCGGCCGTCCGGGCCTGATGCTGGACGTCAACGAGAACTGGACGCGCAAGCAGGCCGTCCGGCACGTCGCCGAGCTCGAACGGACCCTCGACCTGACCTGGATCGAGGAACCGGTGCGGCGCTGGGACGTGGACGGCCACGCGGCCGTCGGCCGGGGGGTCCGCGCCTCGGTCGCCACCGGGGAGAACCTCACCGGGCTGGAACAGCACCGGCCGCTGATCGCGGCCGGCGCGGTCGACGTCGTCCAGACGGCCGCGGGCTGGGGCATCACCCACTTCCTCCGGGTCGCCACCCTCGCCCACGCCCACGACCTGCCGGTGAGCCCGATCGGCACGACCCCGGTCGGCCTGGTGCACGCGGCGACCGCGGTGCCCAACCACCTGGTCACCGAGCTGCAGGACCTCCAGCCACCGGTCGGCCTCACCCTGGACCACGAGATCGGCGACGGCGCGTTCACTCTCGCGGACAGCCCCGGCCTGGGCATCCACCTCGACGAGGCGGCCATCGCGGCGGTCGCCGACCGGCTGCCCGACCCGGCCTCCGGCGGCTCCCACATCCGGCCCGACCGAGCGGGCTACCACCTGCTCCCGGCCTCCGGCAACGGCCACCGCCCGGCGGTGGAACTCACGTGATTGCAGGGTCGACACGGGGTCGGCCGCCGTGTCGTCGCCGGAATCACGCGTGTCGGCTTCGGAATCACGCGTGTCGGCCCTTGCGTCACGGCAGTGTCGGGTAGCGGTGTGTCCAGCCGGCCACCGGTTCCAGGGCCGAGGCGAGGCGGATCAGCGCCGCCTCCTCCCACGGGCCCGCCACCAGCTGGGCGCCGATCGGCAGGCCGCCCGACGACGTGTGGACCGGCAGGGAGATCGCCGGCAGGCCGGTCACGTTGCAGAACGACGTGAACGAGATCATCTGCAGCTCGGTCAGCCGCGTTCCGCCCGGGTTGTCGACGGCCTCCCGCAGGACCGTGCCCACCAGCGGTGGCCGGCAGGCGATCGTCGGCGTCAGCAGGACGTCGAAGTCGTGGCCCCACTGGGCGACCACGCCGCGGCTCTCTTCCTGCAGCAGCATCGACGCCCGCACGTACGTCCCGGAGTCCCGGGTCTTCGCCCGCTCCATCCGGTACCGCAGCTGCGAGCCCACCAGCTCGGGCTCGTCGTACGGCATGGCGGCCACCGACGCGTCCAGCACTGTCTGCGCGTAGGCGGTCCAGGCCTCCTCGCTCAGGAACCGCGGCTCGACGGGATAGACGTCGTGGCCGAGCGACTCCAGCAGGCGGGCGGTCTTCTCCGCGGCTTCCGCGCACTCCGGGTCCACCGGCATCCCGGTGGGCGCCTCGGTGAGCAGGCCGATCCGCACCCGCCCGGCCTCGGCGCCCACCTCGTCGAGGAACGGCCGCCGGGGCGCCGGCGCCTGGTACCAGGCGAGGCGGTCCGGGACGGACATCGCGTCGAGCAGCGCGGCCGCGTCGCGGACGTACCGGGTGATCGCGCCTTCCACCGTCGCGTGCTCCCAGGCCGCGACCGGCTGCGGGATCCGGCCGCGGCTCGGCTTGAGCCCGACCAGGCCGCAGCACGACGACGGCACCCGGATCGACCCGCCGCCGTCGGAGGCGTGCGCGACCGGGGCCAGCCCGGCGGCCACCGCGGCGGCCGCTCCCCCGCTCGACCCGCCCGGGGAGTACGCGGGCTGCCACGGGTTGCGGGTGGCGCCGAACCGCTCGTTCTCGGTGGTCGTGAGCAGGCCCAGCTCGGGTGAGTTCGTCCGGCCCATCAGCAGGAACCCGGCGTCCAGCAGCCGGGTCACCACCGGCTCGGTCCCGGATCTCGGCGCGTCCGAGACCCCCAGCGAGCCGTAGGTGGCGGGCTGGCCGTCGACCTGGGTCAGTTCCTTGACCGGGATCGGCACGCCGTGGAACGCACCGAGCGTGCCGCCGTCGGTCACCGCCTGCTCCGCGGCCTTGGCGGCGGCACGCACCTCCTCGTCGTTGCGCCACACGAAGGCGTTGATCCCGGGGTCGTACCGGTCGATCCGGGCCAGGTAGGCGTCGGCGATCTCGACCGGGCTCAGCTCCCGGCGCCGGACGGCGGCGGCGAGGTCGACGGCGGAGCCGAAGGGGTCCATGCGAGTCCTTTCAACGCAGCATCAGCAGTTCGTGGCAGCGCCGCCGGGTTTCGGCGGCGATCGGGGTGTCGAGGACCAGCCGCCCCGACTCCATGAGCAGGACCCGGTGGCACCAGTCCAGGGTCCGGTCGGGCTGCTGGTCGACCACGAGCACCGCCACCCCGCTCGCGGCGACCCGCTCGAGCGCGGCCACGACGTCGCGGACGACGGACGGCTGCAGCCCCTGGGTGAGTTCGTCGACGACCACCAGGCGCCGCCCGGCCAGCAGGGCCCGGGCGATGCCCAGCTGCTGCTTCTGGCCGCCGGACAGGGTGCCCGCGGGCTGGCGGCGGCGTTCGGTCAGCAGCGGGAAGAGCGCGTACACGTCGGCCGCCGGGGTGAACGACCGCCGCGTCGCCAAGGCCAGGTTCTCCTCGACGGTCAGCGTCGGGAACACCCCGCGGTCTTCGGGCATGAGCGACGCGCCGAGCCGGGCGAGGACGTCCGGGCGGCCCGGCGGCACCGGGCGCCCGTCGAAGGTGATCTCGCCGCCCTGCCGGTCCGCGAGCCCGAAGACCGTCCGCAGCAGCGTGGTCTTGCCCATGCCGTTGCGGCCCAGCAGCGCGACGATTTCCCCGGCGCCGACGGCGAAGTCGACCTCGCGGACGACGTTAGCCTGGCCGTAGCCGCCGCCGAGTGCGGTGACCGTCAGCATCAGCTCGCTCCCAGGTAGGCCTGGCGCACGGCGGCGTCGGCGACGATCTCGTCCATCGAGCCGTGGGCGATGACCCGGCCCTGGTGCAGCGCGGCGACGTCGTCGGCGAGCCCGCGGACGATCTCCATGTCGTGCTCCACCACCAGCATCGCGCAGCCGGTGTGCGCGATGACGTCCCGCAGCGCGCGGACGAGACGGCGGGCGTCGTCCGGGCCGAGCCCGGCCGCCGGTTCGTCGAGCAGCACCAGGCGGGGTGCGCCGGAAAGGACCATCGCGAGCTCCAGGCGGCGCCGGTCGGCCAGGGCGAGGGTGCTCGCGACGGTGTCCTCGTCGGCGGCGAGGCCGGAGTACTCGGCGGGGAGCTCGACCTCGGCCGGGGCGCCGAGCCGGGCCAGCCGGATGTTGTCGGCGGGTGAGAGTTCCCCGATGACGCTGGGGATCTGGAACATCCGCCCGAGGCCGAGCCGGACCCGGTCGTGCACCGGCAGCGCCGAGACGTCCCGGCCGAACAGGCGCAGGCTACCGGCGTCGGCGGCGAGCTGGCCCGCGACGATCGCCAGCAGCGTGCTCTTTCCCGCACCGTTCGGCCCGATCAGGCACACGCAGCGGCCCGGCGGCACGACGAGGTCCACGCCGTCGAGGACCCCGACCGGGCCGAACGACTTCGACACGCCGTGCACGACGAGGGCGGGACCTTCGCCCGGCGGAACCGGCCGGGGCCGCGGTTTCGCCCGGGGCAGCGTGACCGGCGGCTTCCCGCGCCGCAGCGAGGCCCGCACGGTCCCGGCGACCCCGCCCGGCAGCACCTGGACGACGAAGACGAACACCGCCGCCAGGCCCAGGACGTACCAGCTCTGCCAGGAACTGCCCAGCAGCTGCTGCCCCGCGGTGAGGACCACCGCGGCCAGGAACGGGCCGAGCACGGACTCGCGGCCGCCGACGGCCAGCCACACCAGCACGCTCGTCGACAGCGCCAGCCCGAACACCGGCGGCGAGACGAGCCCGGCGACCGGCGCGTAGAGCGCTCCGGCCACAGTGGACACCGTCGCGCTCACCGCGAACGCGGCCGTGCGCACCCGCTTCGTGTCGATGCCGGTCTGCTCCGCCCGTTCCGGATTCCGCGCCGAGGCCACCAGGTGCGCCCCGAACCGGCCGCGCAGCAACCAGCCGCACAGGGCCACCAGGACGGCCGCCACGACCAGGGTCCGGTAGTAGGCGGGCACGACACCCGTGTCGGACACGGACATCCCGTTGGACCCGCCGGTCACGGTCGCGAAGCTGGTCGCCGCCTTCTGCAGCAGCAGGCCGACGCCCAGGGTCAGCAGGATCAGCGGCGCGTCCGGGACGGCGGAGGCCAGCCCGATGCCCGCGACGAGCAGGGCGAGCACCACCGAAGCCACGATCGCCGGGGCGAGCGTCAGCGCGGGCGGCCAGCCGTGGTCCTGGCCGATCGCGACGGCGTAGGCGCCCAGCCCGAAGAACGCGGCGTGCCCGACGCTGAGCATCCCGGCCCGGCCCCAGGCCAGGTCGAGCCCGAAGGCGAACAGCCCGTACGCCAGCCCCAGGGTCAGGATGGCCAGGGTGAACGCGCCGAGCCCGAACGGCGCGGCCACCAGGAGCAGAGCCAACGCGGTGGCGGCAACGGCTTTCCGCATCAGCAGCCGGTCCGCGGGACGGTGTCGGCGACCGTGCCGAACTTGGCGGCGACGGCGTAGTCCTCCGGCGTGATGACCGCGTCGATCATGTCGGCCTGCAGGATGTGGTTGGCCCGCGCGAAGTGGGTCCCGGCGCCCAGCGGCGAGTCGTACTGGAACGTCCCGACCTCCCGGTTGAGCGCCACCGGGTCGGTGCCCGACTTCGCCGCGGCGGCGAGCACGAACTGGATGCCGAAGTAGGCGCTGCCCGCGACTTCGGGGATCGGCGCGGTCCACTGGTACTTCGCCCGGTAGTCGTCGACGAACTGCCGGCTCGCCGGGTCGGTCAGGCCGTCGGCCCAGCGCACGGCGTGGTGGCGGCCGGTGGTGAGCGCCTTCAGCGCCGGGTGGTAGTCCGAGTCCAGCGGCGCGCCTTCGAAGCCGAGCTTGTCGGTGAGCAGGCCGAACTGCTGGGCCTGCTGGCTGAACGCGATGGCGTCCGCGCCGACCACCATCGACAGCAGGACGTCCGGCTTGGCGGCCTTGAGCCGGGCGATGACCGGCTGCCAGTCGGTCTGGCCCAGCGGGCTGTACTCCTCGGCGACGACGGTGCCGCCGTTCGCCGTCGTGAAGTCCTTGGCCAGCCCGGCGTAGATGTGCGGGTAGTTGTAGTCCGAACCGACGACGGCGACGCGCTTGCCGTACTTCTGCAGCAGCTGCGGCACCATCGGGGCGAGCAGCTGCCGGGTCGACTCGCCGAAGCCCCACTGGTAGGCGCGGCACTGCTCGGGGTCGCCCAGGATCGCGGTGAAGAACGGGATCCTGCTGTCGTCGGACACCTTCGCCACGGCCTCGGCCGTGTCGCCGGTGATCGTGCCGAACAGCGCCGTCACCTTGTCCTGCTGGATGAGCCGGCGGGCGAGCTGCGTCGAGTTCGCCGGGTCGCCGGCGTCGTCGACGACGACGAATTCGACCTTCTTCCCGCCGGCTCCCCCGGCGTTGTTGACCTTCGCGACGCCGAGCTCGAAGCCCTGTCGCAGCGCGGCCCCGGACTGGGCGATCGGGCCGGTGAGCGGCACGATGACGCCGATCTTCAGCGGCCCGTCCGCGGCACCCCCTCCGGAGGCGGAGATCGCCGCGCCGGCACAGCCGGTGGCGGAGAAGAGGGTCAGCGCGGCGATCACGCAGACCGGACGACGAAACGGCGGGACCATGAAACGAACCTCCGGAGGCCGGGCCGCGAACGCACCGCGGCGATACCGATGACGACGACGTAGAACAGGGCGTCCGCGACGACGTCGGACAGCCAGGTCCGCAGCAGCACGGCCAGCGCGGACACCCCGAGCGCGGCCAGTGCCGCGGTGGCGAGCGAGCCGGGCCTGCTGAACAGCAGCGCGAAGAAGGTCGGCACCAGCAGGCTGAACCCCATCGACGGGCTCACCGCGAGCGCCGGGCTGTACAGCGCACCCGCGAGCACGGCCAGCAGCCCGCCCACGACGAACGCGGTCGTGCGCAGCCGGTGCGGATCCGTGCCGAGCAGCCCGGCCATCGCCGGGTTGTCCGCGACCGCGCGCAGCGTCAGGCCCCAGCGCGTCCGGTACGCGGCGAGCAGCACCAGGCCGACGACCACGACGGCGACGAGCGCGCAGATCAGCCGGTACCCCGGTCCCTGCGTCCCGAGCAGGGCGACCGAGCCGGTCACGGGGGCGGCGACCGAGCGCGGCGTGGCCCCAAATGCCACCTCCGCGAGCTGGCGCAGGGCCATGCCCACGCCCCAGGTGACGAGCATCGAGCCCAGGCCGTCGGCGAGCGAGCGCCGGAGCAGGACGCGCTCGATCAGCACGAACAGGGGGACGGTCGCGGCGAGCACGAGCACGACCCGCCAGGAGAAGGCGAACCCGGTCAGGGTGGCTGCCGCGTAGGCGCCGAGCATGGCGAAGTCGCAGTGCGCCAGGTTCACCACCCGCATGGCCGCGAAGACGATCGCGATTCCCAGGGTGAGCAGGCCGTAGAGCCCGAATTGGCTCAGGATCGCCAGTACCACGTCCACCCGCCACCTCCTCGACTCGGTTGGGAGGTAGCATCCGCTGGTCGCGGTGGAGAAAGTGGTGCGTGGGCGCACAGGGCTGGTCAGCGAGCGCACAACGCGGCAGCTGCGTGGCCGAAGGAGGCGCCGTGCCGACCGAACCGACGGACGACGGGTCGCTCGTCTACGGCTACCTGAACGCCACGGCGGCACCCCACGGCGGGAGCAGCGGTGACGCCGTCGTGGTCAATTCACCGGGTACGGCCTACGAAGCGGAATTGCGGCCGTACCGCTTCGGCCCGCTCAGCGCCTGCGAAATCACCGGCGACCAGGACGTCCTGGTCCGCCCGTGGCGCCCGGGCGGCGAAAGCCGGCTGGTGGCGGGCGTCCTCCTCGACGGCGACGCCCGGCTGGAGCAGAACGGCCGCGAAACCAGCGCCGGCCCGGGCGGGTTCCTGCTCTACACCGGCGAACGGCCGTTCCGGCTCGGCATCCGCGGGCCGTACCGCTACTTCGTCGTCGACTTCGAAGGTTCGCCGCTTTCGCCCGCCCGCGCGGTCGTCCGCCAGGTCATCGCCAACCGGCAGGTCGCGCAGGCCCCGGCGGCGCGGATCTTCGCCGCCACCCTGGCCGAGTTCGCCGACCAGGCCCCGCATCTGGACCCGGCGACCGGCCGGGAGCTGGGCGAGCACGTCGCCTGTCTCCTTCGGACGGTGCTGCGCGGCGCGCCCCGGGCGGAGGCGAAACCGGACGACCTGTTCGCCAGGGTCCTCGACTACGTCGAAGCCCACCTCGCCGACGACCTCGTCCCGGCGACGATCGCCGCTGCCCACCACATTTCGGTGCGTTACCTGCACAAGCTGTTCCACGACGCGGGCGAAACGGTGGGCGCCTACATCCGCCGCCGGCGGCTCGAGCGCATCCGCGGCCGGCTGGCCGACCCGGGCCTGGCCCGGCGCTCGGTGGCGAGCGTGGCCGCCGAGTGGGGCATCGCGGAGGCGAGCCACTTCAGCAAGCTGTTCCGCGCGGAGTTCGGTGTTTCGCCGCGGGAGTTCCGGGAAGCCGCCCTCGGCACCGGCACCCGGACCCTCAGCCGACGGGGAACTTGACGGCGGTGAGCTCCTCCGAAACCGCCCAGAGCCGCCGCTGGATCGCCGCGTCGTAGGACTGCGGGCTGGACGCCACCACCTGCGGGCGTCCGCGATACCCACCCAGGCCCGACGGGCCGTAGTACTGGCCGCCCAGTGCGGCGGGGTCCGTTGCGGCGCGCAGGACGGGGAGGGCGCCGCGCTCCGAGCTCTGCGTGAACAGCGGGGCCACCGCCGGGAAGAGCGCGCGCACGACCGCCGGGGAGTTGCGCATCAGCTCCGTGCGCGCCACGCCCGGGTGGGCCGCGATCGACGTCGTCGTGCCGTGCGGGGCAAGGCGGCGCTGCAGCTCGTAGGCGAACATCAGGTTGGCCAGCTTGGCCTGCCCGTACGCGGCGACCCGGTCGTAGGAGTTCTCCCACTGAAGGTCGTCGAAGCGGATGCCCGCGCGGATGCGGTGGGCGATGCTCGCGACCGTCACCACGCGGGAACCCTCGACCGGCAGCAGCAGGTCCAGCAGCTGCCCGGTCAGCGCGAAGTGCCCGAGGTGGTTCGTGCCGAACTGCAGCTCGAAGCCGTCCCGGGTGGTCTGGCGCGGCGGGTACATCACGCCGGCGTTGTTGATCAGCAGGTCGATCTTCGGCAGCGTGGCGTGCAGGTCGGCCGCGGCGGCCCGGACGGACTCCAGCGACGCCAGGTCCAGCTCCTGCACGGTGACGTCGGCGTGCGCGCCGAGCCGGGCGGCCGCCTGCTTGCCCTTTTCGACGTCGCGGACGGCGAGCACCACCGTCGCGCCGCGCTCGGCCAGCACCTTCGCGGTATCGAACCCGAGGCCGGTGTTGGCGCCGGTGATCACGGCCACGCGGCCGCGCTGGCTCGGGACCTCGCGCTCGGTCCAGTTGTCGCTCATGGCAGTCCTCCTGCGTTCACAGCCCTTTCGGACCGTCGGTCTGTTATGCCTCCGACGCTAAGGAACCGTCGGTCTGTTGTCAAGAGACTGCCGGTCTCCAATCTCGGCCTCCGGGCGTTACGCTGGTCTCATGACGTTCCAGCGGGCGCGCAGCGCGGAGCAGCGGGAGGAACGGCGCCGCACGATCCTCGACACGGCGCTGAAGATGCTCGACGAGATGCCGGTGGCCGAGGTCAGCCTCAACGAGCTCAGCCGCCGGGTCGGCCTGGCCAAGTCGAACGTCCTGCGCTACTTCGAATCCCGCGAGGCCGTGCTGCTCGAGCTGCTGGACCGCGCGCTGCGCGAGTGGCTGGCCGAGGTGACCGGCGAAGTGGCCGAGGGCGTCGACCCGCACCGCCCGGCACCCGAGCGGGCCGAGGCGTTCGCGGCGGTGGTGGCCCGTTCCCTGGCCCGGCGCACGGTGCTGTGCGACCTCATCGGCGCGCAGGCGGGGGTGCTGGAGCACAACGTGTCCACCGACGTCGTGGTGCGGTTCAAGCGCTCGGCCCTCGGCGGGCTGGACACGATGGCGGAGCTGCTGCGCGGCGCCGTGCCCGAGGTCGGCGGCGAAGCGGGGCCGGTGTGCCTGCTGGCGATGATCCTCACCGGTGGGTTGTGGACGCACAGCCGCCCGTCACCCAGCGCCCGCGCGGCGTACGAGGCCGACCCGGCACTGGCCACACTGCACCTGGATCTGGCGCCGGCGCTGGAACACGGGTTGGCGCTGCTGATTTCCGGAGCCATGGCCCGCAACGGCTGACCGTCACATCCGCCCGGCGAGCTCCCGCGCCACCTCGACGGCGATCTCCCGGGTCCGGACCGCGAGCGGCGACTCCGTGCGCCCGGCCGGCCAGTACAGGGACAGCTCGCGCTCCGGCGACGGCGTCAGCCGGTGGATGCCCAGCTCGTCGTCGAACCAGGCGTCCTGGCCGTGCAACGCCAGCCACGGCAGCACCGCCCAGCCGATGCCCGCGCGCACCATCGACAGGATCGTTTCGTGGCCCGTCGTGCGGAAGACGAACCGCGGCTGCGCGCCCGCCCGGGCGAGCGTGCGCTCCAGCCACCGCTGGTGGTGGGTGGGCGGCCAGGCGACCATCGGCACGCCGTCGAGCCGCTTCACCCGCACCGGGCCCGCCATCACCGCGCCCGCGCCCGTCACCAGCAGGTACGGCTCGTCGAACAGCTTGACGTGCTCGACGTGCTCAACACTGCCGCCGACCGGGCCGTCGTGGAACAGCAGGTCGAGCTCCCCGATGTGCGGGTCCTCCGGCGGCACGTCGGACAGCCGGATGTCGCAGCCGGGGTGCTCGTCCAGCAGCCTGCGGATGACGGACGGCAGGATCAGGTTCGACACGCTCTGGAAGGTGCCGATGTCGATCCGGCTGTGACCGGCCCGGAACCGGTCGACGGCGTCGGTCAGCGTCTGCGCCTTCGCCAGCAGCTCGCGGCCGTGGGCCAGGACCACTTCGCCGAGCCGCGTGATCCGCACCGGCCGCGGGCCGCCGGGCCGGTCGAAGACCGCGCCGCCGACGGCCTTCTCCAGCGCGGCGATCTGCTGGCTCACCGAGGATTGCGTGTACCCGAGCCGCATGGCCGCCTGCCCGAACGTGCCTTCCTCGGCGATGGCGGCCATGGTCCGCAGGTGGCGCAGCTCGAAGTCGGCCATGGCGCAGAAGCATAGCCGACGGCGATCGACTCCATCGGAAATCATCGCTTTTCGCGATGGTCGGCCGGACCTAGCGTGGTTCCCATGACGACGACGGCGACCCGGCAGGCGCTCCCCAAACTGGTCTGGGCCTTGGCGGCCACGCACTTCGTCGGCCGCGCCGGCGGCGTCGTGCGGTCGTTCCTGGTGCTGTACCTGACCCAGGCGCAGCACCTCTCCCCCGCGACCGCGGGCTCGGTGGTCGCGGCGGCCGGCCTGGGCGACATCGGTTCCCAGGTGCTCGGCGGCTGGCTCGGCGACCGGATCGGCCGGCGCAACACCATGCTGGCCGGCTTCCTCGGGGCCGCCGCGGCGCTCACCGCGCTCGGCTCGGCGGACACGCTGCCCGGGATCTGGGCGGCCGCCGCCGGTGTCGGGCTGACGCTGGAGCTGTTCCGCCCGGCCGGGTCGGCCGCGGTCGCCGATCTGCCCGCCGGACAACGGATCCGCGCGTTCGGGATGCTCTACTGGGCGGCCAACCTCGGCTTTTCGGTTGCCACGGTCGCCGCGGGCGTCCTCGCCAAGTACGGCTACGGGCTGCTGTTCTGGATCAACGTGCTCGCTTCGCTGGCCGCGGCGCTGATCGTCTGGTGCCAGGTACCGGAAACCCGGCCGGCAGGGTCGGTGCGGACACGGCAGGCGCTGCTGCCGGTCGTGCTGCGCGACCGGCTGATGCTCGCGATGCTGGTGCTGCACGTCGGCTACTTCACGCTGTTCCTGCAGACCTTCACGACGTTGCCGCTGCTGATGGCGGCCGGCGGCCTCGGCCCGGCGGCCTACGGCGGAGTGCTGGCGCTGAACGGGATCGCCGTCGTGGCCCTCCAGCCCCTGGCCGTCCGGCTGCTCGCCGGCCGACCCGCCCACGCGGTGTCCGCCGTCTCGATGCTCCTGGCCGGACTCGGCGCGGGGCTCGGCGCCGTGAGTCACGGCACCGTGGGCTTCGCCGGCTCGGTTCTGGTCTGGACGCTCGGGCAGATCGGGATCGCGGTCCGGTTCGGCGACACGTTCGCCGGCCTCGCCCCGGCCGAGCTGCGCGGCGGCTACCTGGGCCTGGCGTCGACGACCTGGAGCGTCGGCGCGGTGCTCGGCCCGCTGGCCGGAACCGCGCTGCTCGAACTGGCCGGCGCGACCGTCCTCGGCGCGGCCTGCGCGCTCGGCGGGCTCGTGCTGTTCGCCGCGCAGCGGGCGCTCGGGCCCGCCCTGCGCCGCCGGAACCCCTGACCGACCGCTGGTCGCCGACCGGCTCGGACCGCTGCTTCCCGCCGGCCTTCGGCCACCGGCCGGCGGCCGAGCGGCTCGGCATCGTCCCGGACGAGATCACCGCCGGTCACTGCGCCGCGCTCGGCCGCCCTCCTCGAGAGCCACCGGTGACTCAGAAGCCCGGGAACACCCGGCGCAGGTCGTCGAGGGTGACGCTGCCTTCGACGGTGACGTCCTTGTCGTACGGTGCCTTGAGGCGGCCGCTGAGCAGCCGGACGAACGCTTCCTTCGGCCCGGTGAAGGTCGCGGACGGCGCCTCGAGGTGGTCCACGACGGTGACCGCGTCGTCGATCACCAGCCCGGCACCGGGAACGGCGACCGACACCGGGTCCGCGAGCTCGGCCGGCTTCGCGAGGAAACCCAGCATGAACCCGATGGGCCCGGTCAGGAGGTCGAGCAGCACCTCGGCCGAGCCGGCGTCGACCCCGGCGGCGGAGTCGAAGGCGACGCGCACGTCCCACGAGTGGTTGGCCACCTCGCTCAGGCGCATGCCGAGCGCGGTCACCAGCGGCACCGGCTCCGGCAGGAAGCCGAGGTCGACGGTCAGCGACGAGCGCTGCTCGGGCGTGAGCGCCTCGACGGTCTCGAGCCAGCGGCCGTTGTGCTCCAGGAACCCCTCGGCCTGCGCGCGTGGGGCGGACCCGTCCCAGCGGGCCCAGATCGTCCGGTTTTCTTCGGCCGCCACGGTTTCGCCGGTGGCACGGGCGATCGGCGCGCGGCCGATCTCGGCGCCGCTGCCGAGGTGGGAAAGGACCTGGGCGACGGTCCATTCGCCGGCCCCGCTGGGCGCGGCCAGCTGGTCGTCGGAGAGGCCGCGGACGAGGCCGGCGAGGGTGTCGTGTTCGGAGCGGAGGGCGGTGATCGTGCGGTCCACGAGTTGGCTCATGCCACGGTCAACTCCGGGAGGCACGCTCGTGTTCCGCGGTTGCCGGGGTGAGTCTCCTCGACGACGTGGCCGAGCGCCGGCCGCCGGACCGCTGATCGGGGTAGTGGACCCCGCGGCCGTCGCCGTGCTAAAAGTAGAACCTGTTTCAGTTCTGCCCGTCATGGCCTGGAGGTGCGCGGATGAGCGTCCCGACGGTGACCGAGCTGCTGCTGGCCCGCGCCGGCGACGAGCGTCCGGGCCTGCGGTTCGAGGACGAAACGTGGTCGTGGGCCGAGCACGTCCGGACGTCCGCGCGCTGGGCCGGCGGACTTCGCGAGGCGCTGCACCCGGACGAACCGCCCCACGTCGGCATCCTGGCCGACAACGTGCCGGCGTTCTCCCTCCTCCTGGGCGCCTGCGCGTTCGCCGGGGCGGTGCTGGTCGGCCTCAACCCCACTCGCCGCGGCGCGGCCCTCGCGCGGGACATCCGGCTCGCCGACTGCCGGTTCGTGCTCGCCGAGCGGAAGTACCGGCCGCTGCTGGCGGGCCTGGACCTCGGCGGGATCGGCGTGCGGGACCTCGAATCCTGGGCGCCGGACCACGACCCGATCGAGCCGGTCCCCGCGACCGCGGACGACCTGCTGATGCTGATCTTCACCTCCGGTACCAGCGGCGACCCGAAGGCCGTGCGCTGCACCCACGGCAAGATCGCGTTCCCCGGCGCCATGCTCGCCGAGCGCTTCGGTCTGTCCACTTCGGACACCGTGTACGTCACGATGCCGATGTTCCACTCCAACGCGATCATGGCCGGCTGGGCGGTCGGGCTCGCGGCGGGTGCGGGCATCGCCCTGCGCCGCCGGTTCTCCGCCTCCGGCTTCCTGCCGGACGTGCGGAAGTTCGGCGCGACCTACGCCAGCTACGTCGGCAAGCCACTGTCCTATGTGGTCGCCACGCCGCCGCGCCCGGACGACGCGGACAACCCCCTGCGCCTGGTCTACGGGAACGAAGGCGCGAGCGCCGACCTGACCGCGTTCGAAAACCGCTTCGGCTGCAGGGTCGTCGACGCGTTCGGCTCCACCGAAGGCGGCGTCGGGTTCGCCCGCACCGACGACACCCCGCCCGGCTCACTGGGCCGGCCGACCGCCGACGTGGCCATCCTGCACCCGGACACCGGCCGCCCGTGTCCCCCGGCCGAGTTCGACGCCGGCGGCCGGCTGGTCAACGCCGCCGAGGCGGTCGGCGAACTGGTCAACACCGCGGGCGCCGGTTGGTTCGCCGGGTACTACCGGGACGCGCGGGCCGACGCCGAACGGCTGCGGGACGGCCGGTACCACACCGGCGACCTCGCCTACGCCGACGCCGACGGCTTCTGCTACTTCGCCGGACGGCTCGGCGACTGGCTCCGCGTCGACGGCGAGAACCTCGGCACCGCACCGATCGAGCGCATCCTGCTGCGGCACCCCGCGATCACCGAGGCCGCCGTCTACGCGGTGCCCGACCCGGTGACCGGGGACCAGGTGATGGCCGCGATCGTCACCGACGGCACCTCGCTGGACCCCGCCGGGTTCGGCCGCTTCCTCGCCGCCCAGCCCGATCTCGGGCCCAAACAGGTGCCCCGGTACGTGCGCACGGTCCGGGAGCTCCCCCGGACCTCGACGTTCAAGGTGGTCAAGCGGCTGCTCGCCGGCGAGGGCCTGAACTGCGCCGACGTCGTCTGGGAACGCACCGGGAAGGACATTGCCTACGAACCGGCGGCCCCGGGGCCGCGCGTGCACGCCACCAGGCCGTGACCCCGGGCCGCGGGTCGGTGGCACCCGACGCACCGGTGACCTTGGCAACTCGGCGGGCCTAGGGTGCGGGTGGGGCGAAGACCGCGCCGGATGCCGGAGGTCGGGCGTTGGCGGATCAGGGCGCTCGAAGCGGCGCCGGTCGGCCACTCACTTCGATCCGCCCTCCCCCTCCACGCGCACGGCGCCCCGCTCGTCCATCGAGCGCTGCTCCGGTTCCGCCGCACGCCCGAGCCGGCGGTACGCGGCGGCCACCGCCTTGAGGAAGGCGATATCGCTGTCCAGGTCACTGCCCCCGGGCACGGCCAGCACCGCGCCCTCGCCCGGCGGCTCGGCGCCGTCGGCCACCGCCCGGATGGCCGCGGCCAGCGTGACCGCTTCCACGTGCGCGTCGAGCTTCTGCCCGGACAACCCGGCGCCGAGCGCCGATTCCCTGGCCGCGGCGGCGATTTCGGGGTCCAGGTGGGCGCGCAGGGCGAGCCTGCCGTCGCGGATCTCCACCACCCGGCGGTAGAGCCGCAGGCCGATGTCACGGACGTCGACCAGTTCCCGCAGCAGGCATCTCGGTGGCTCGACGGCGATCCGCGGGACGACCGTGTAGAACGCGAGCCAGAGCGGGCGGAGCCGGAGGTGGGTCAGGTAGTTGCTGACGGCGACCGGGGTCCGCCACGCCGGCAGCACGACGCCGACGATCACGAGCAGGGCCGCCACGGCCGGGAGGTACCGGTCCAGCGGGCCGCCGAAGGACCTGGGGTAGTTCAGGTCGAAGCGCCGCGCCGCGAAGAACACCGCCTTGTGCACGTGGTAGAGCACCGCGCTGAGGACGCCGGCGGCGATCAGGCGCAGGCCCAGCCGGATCACCGTCTCGGTCGACCGCGCGGCCAGCCGAACCGCGAGCCGGGCCGAGCCCAGGAGCGCCGGCAGCAGCCCGGCGACGTACACGAGCCAGTACTCCAGCACCCCCGGCGTGCGTCCGTACCGGGCCGCGAACCGGACGTCGTTCACCCCCGTGCGGCTCATCAGGAAGAACAGGCACATCGCGGCGAACGCGGTCGCCGCCCAGATCATGTGCGGCAGCAGCCGCCGCCTGGCCTGCTCCGGCGGGTTGATCTGGGACAGGAAGTCCTGCCCGGCCACCGCGGCGACGAGCATGCAGCCGTGGTTGACCAGCCTGGCGATGTTGGGGACGCCGGTGAAGTCCCCGGCCGCGCGGTACACCGAGGGCGCCTGCAGCACCAGCGAAAACGCGATGCACAGCGAGAAGACCCAGATCGTCACCTCGCTGCGGGCCCGGCGCCGGTACCGGCTGCGGACGATCCGGATGACGACGGCGAGGCAGGCCAGCAACCCCGGCCCGTACGCGCGGAGCCACTCGGTGAAGGGGACCATCGGCTCAGTCGAACGCGGCTCTGATCCGGCTGTTCATGGTGTCGGGACCGACGAGTTCCGCCCGCTGCCGCACCACCGAAGCGAGCAGCTCGGCCTCGAGTTCTTCCGGGGCCTGGTAGGAGGTGCGGGCCAGCATGCTGCGGATGACCTTGGCGTCGAGGTGCGGGATCAGCTCGCGGATCTGGCCGGCCGCCGTCAGGTCCTCACAGTAGTGGCCGCACAACAGGTGGCTCAGTTCGTGCAGGATGATGTGTTCCTGGTGGGGCCACGAGGTCGCGACTTCGTGGAAGATCAGGTCCGCCGAATCGGTGGCCATCAGGAGGCCGTGCGCCTCGCCCATTCCGGTGATCGGCACTAGGTGGATCGGACGTCCCCGGCGCTGGGCCACCTGCCGGCACAGGTCGTGGACGTCGAAGGGATTCGTCAGCGGCAGTTCCGCCGCAATGGCTTCGCACCGGCGACGCAGCCGCCGGGAAGTCCACACCATCACACCACCCCCAGGACGAAAAGGCCCTGGCCCCCATACTGCCCGAATCACGGCGCCCCGTGGGCCCGGATGGCACCCGTATTCGTCAGCCGTCGTCCGGCAGTCCTTCGATTTCCCGCGCACTCTCGACCAACTGGGTGATCGCGTTCAACGTCTTGGGCGAGAGACCCGAAGCCCGCAACGCGATCTGCCGCACCGAGGCGTCGCGCAGGGCCGCGACCAACGCCAGTTCGGCATCGACCTGGGTGGCTGTCGACTCGTCGAAGAAATACGCGGGGGGAACGCCGAAGAACCGGGCCAGCGCTTCGAGGTGCCGCCGGGTCGGGTTGTCGCGCACGCCCTTGCGGAGCTGCCACAGGTAAGTGGCCGAAATGGTCGCGCCGTCGCTGCCGCGGATGGCCTCGGCGACCTCCTCGAAGCTGTACTCCTTGCCGCTGCGCGGGCGCACCGTGCGGAACAGGTGGTCGATCTTCGCGGCAAGGGTTCGTTCGCCACCCGGAGAAGACTGCGGCATCGATCCCTCCTCTTGCACCCGCCCAGTCTAGCTGATCCACCAGCTGAAGTGGCGACGAGCACGCACCGCGGCTACACCTCAGTTGACGTTGGTCTCCGCCTGAGTTTATGCTGCAAGCAGCGAACATGAACTCACGTGAACCACGGGCGATTCGCTACTGGGGAGTCCAAATGGGGACAGCAAGCGGGCAGCAGCTCACCGAAAACAGAGTCCGGCGCCGGGAACCCGGCGTCGCAGCACCACCACAGCCACCACTGCCACCGACCGCGATGACCAGGCGGACCAGTTTCAGCCTGCCACCGGACACGCCGATCCACGAGTGGAGCCGGATCGGTCACCAGATCAACGCACTGTCCGAGTCTTCGTCGTGGTGGCTCGGCGACTGGTTGATCTACGGCCAGGACAAGTATCCCAACCTGTACAAGAAAGCCATCGAGGAAACGTCGCTCGACTACCAGACGCTGCGCAACTACGCCTGGGTCGCCCGCCAGTTCGCGGTGCACCGCAGGCGGGCGACGGTGAGTTTCCAGCACCACGCCGAACTCGCCGCGCTGGCGCCCGCCGAGCAGGACCAGTGGCTCGAACGGGCCGAACGGTTCGGCTGGTCGCGCAACGAACTGCGCAACCGCGTCCGGGCGAGCCGGCGGCTCGGTTCCGGGGCGGACGACATCGCCGACCCTCCGTTGAGGATCCAGATGACCGTGCCGCTCAGCCAGAAACAACGCTGGATGCGGGCGGCGGAATCCACCTCCGAAACCGACTTCGTGGCCTGGGTCGTCGCGGTGCTCGACGGCGCGGCGGAGTCCGCGGTGCCGGCCACCGGCTCCCCCGGCTGACCGCAACCCGCGCAACCGGGCCCGGAACTCCGAAGACCGGGCCCGGAACCCGCGTAACGAAGGCCGGAACTCGCGTAACCGAAGCCGGAACCCGCGTGACCGGAGCCGGAACTCGTGTGATTCAAAGCGGAACTCGCGTGATTGAGGCCGATCGAGGTCTACCGGGTCGGCGAGCTGCACTTCATCATCGACGGCCACCACCGCGTCTCGGTGGCGCTCGCCCAGG
>NZ_JBSGAI010000073.1:0-29418 GCF_053600695.1 Amycolatopsis sp. NPDC005003
CGTTTTGAAACACGGCGCGCAGGGCGGCGAAAGGGGTGTAACGGGGGAGTGCCCGGGGGGGCCGGGCCGCTGATGCGGCTTCGTATCGGGTCGGCAGGGGGGTGTGGTCGAGGGGCTTGCTCGCCGGTGGGTTGCCGTCGGGGTCTGGTTGGTCCGTCGCTTGCCGGCTGAGGGGCTGTCGCCCAAGCCTGCCGCGCTCCGATGCGGGCGTCCGGCGGGGGCCTCCTCTGGCGCAAGCCGCCGAACGGGGGGTGGTCGGCGATTCCTCTTTGTTGCTCAGCGTGGCCGTGGTCGGGCGGTTCGGGACCTTCTGCCGCTCGTGGGCGGCTCCCGGGGTGCGCATCCGTTGGGCGGCCCTGTCGCGTCGTGGCTTTTCCCGGCGCTCCCGGGAAACGCTGAACATCGAAATCTCCCGGTTGGTGATCAATGTGCTCGGTTACTTATTTCCGTTACGGCCGATAATCTGTTTCACTCGATCGAGTGATGCTGAAATCCGGCTTCCGGTGCTTGTTGGCCAAAAGTAATGGCGGCGGTAAGGTTGCGGCTGTGGAGAGCAACCTGAATGGTTGATTATTTCGCCACTCGCCTTCCGCAATTTCCGGAGCAGAAAGAAAGAGCCTTGGATTTCGAAGCACTGGCCGGCGAGCTGCGGAACCTGCGGGAGACCGTCGCCGGGGTCACCGATACGGTGCTGGCCGCGGTCGACGGTATCCCGATCATCGCCGATGCCGCCGACGACATCGATCCGGCGAAGATCTCCGCACTCGCCGCGGCCGATCTCGGGATTGCCCGGCAGGCCGCCGAAATCACCGGTAAAGGCACGCTGAACCAGACCGTGGTGTTCGGCAGCGAAGGCTACATGGCCGTCTACGCCATCGGGCGGCTCGCGCTGATGGTCGTGCTGGGGGACAAGGGCCTGAACGTCGGGCGCCTGCTGTTCGAATCCCGGCCCGTCATCGAGCGGATCGGCTCGATCCTGGCCGCGTAGCACGCCGGCCGACCAACCCGTTCACGGAGAGGATGCAGCACGAATGATGAACATCGACACGGCACTCAAGGAAGCCATGTCCATCAGCGGCGCCGTCGGCGTCGCGCTGGTCGACTACGAAAGCGGTATGTCGCTCGGCACCAGCGGCGGCGGTGACTGGCTCGACCTCGAGGTCGCGGCGGCCGGGAACACCGAGGTGGTGCGGTCGAAACTGCGGGTGATGTCCTCGCTGGCGCTCAACGATTCCATCGAGGACATCCTGATCACCCTGCACCGGCAATACCACCTGATCCGGCTGATGAACTCGGTGAGCTCGCGGAATTCGCTGTTCCTGTACCTGGTGCTGGACCGTGACCGGGCGAACCTGGCGCTGGCCCGGCACTACCTCAAGCGCATCGAAGCGGATTTGCAGGTGTAGCCGGGGATGACCGGAGGCGGCTCCCGCGCCGCACTCGTCATCGGCTCGGCGTTCGTGCACGACATCGGTTCCCTGTTCCCGGTGACCATGAACCTCACCGGTGACGAGCTGGCGTTCACGTTCGTGTCGTCCTGCCCGTCGCCCGACGCCGTCGAGGAGTGGGTCCGGCTGCGCTCGGGCACCGTCGTGGCCGGCCGGGTACCGCGGTTCTTCGTCGACGCCAACGGGCGGCGGATCCGCGTCGAGCTGGCCGGATCGGCGATCCGGGCCCTGGTCGTGCTCGCCGACGAGGTGACCGCCGCCCCGGCCGCCGTCCCGCGGCTCGGCCGCTGGCAGGACCAGATGCCCTGCCGCGTGCGGGGCGCGATGGACGAGCTCGCGCGGATGCTGTCGCGCTGCCACCACCGCGCGGGCGGCGCCGCGCCGCTGATCGACCTGGAACTGGCCTACCGGCCGGACCGCGAGTACGAAACCCGCCTCGCCGGCGCGCACGAGCGGGTGCAGGCGTACATCGCGCCGGTGCGCCCGGTGCTGGCGATGCGCTGGCGCTCGGCGACGTCGGCGCAGCGCAAGGCGTTCCTGTCGGAGGTCCCGGACGGCTTGCCGGTCCGCGGCTGGCTCCGGCGGCGGCGCACCACGCGGATCATGGGAATGGAGGTGGAGGTGTCGCCCTGACCGGGCTCAGGCCGGGAACCGGGCCGGTTCGGCCGATCGCCGTCGCCGTCGTGGTCGCCGTCGTGGTCGCCGTCGTGGTCGTGGTGGCCGCCGCCGCCGTCGCGCTGCGGTTCCTGCGGCGGCCCCGGCCGTAGCCTCAGCCGGCCGCCGCACCGTAGTTCCGCAGGAACAGCGCCTCGGCCAGGGCCATGTCCGCGATCTCCTGCGGGGCCACGCTTTCGTTGGGCGCGTGGATGCGGGCCTGCGGCTCCTCGACGCCGATGAGCAGGATCTCCGCGTCGGGGTAGGTCTCGGCGAAGACGGTGCACAGCGGGATCGAACCGCCCTGCCCGAGCAGGCTCACCGGGCGGTCGTAGGCGACCTGCATGGCCTCGTCCATCGCCTGGTGGGCGGGCCCGCCGGTGGCCGAGTGGAACGGCTCGCCGATCGCCTCCACCTCCACCGAGACGTCCACGCCCCACGGCGCCGCGGCCATCAGGTGCTCGCTCAGCGCGGCCGCGGCCTGGTACGGGTCGGTGCCCGGCGGGACGCGCAGGTTGAGCCGGGCCCGGGCGCGCGGGGCCAGCGCCGCCGCGGAGCCGACGACCGGCGGGCAGTCGATGCCGAGCACCGTCAGCGCCGGCCGCGCCCACAGCGTGTCCGCGACTTCGCCGCTGCCGAGCAGGACGGCACCGGGGGACAGCCCCGCGTCCGCCCGGAACCGCGCCGCCGGGTACGGGGCGCCGGGCCAGCGGCCACCGCCGGGCACGCCGTGGACGGTGGTGTCGCCCGCCTCGTCGTGCAGGGTGCCGAGCACCGTCACCAGCGCGGCGAGCGCGTCCGGGGCCGGGCCGCCGAACATGCCGGAGTGCAGTTCGGCCGGTAGCGCGTCGACCTGGACGACGACGTTGACCAGGCCGCGGAGGCTGACCGTCACCGCGGGGTACCCGACGGCGGCGTTCCCGGTGTCGGCCACCAGGATCGCGTCGGCCCGCAGCAGCTCGGCGTGCTCGGGGACGAACGCCTCCAGCCCGCCGGTGCCCTGCTCCTCGGACCCCTCGACGACCAGCTTGAGGTGCACCGGGACGTCGTCGCCGAGCGCCCGCAGCGCGGTGAGGTGCATGAGGATGTTGCCCTTGCAGTCGGCCGCGCCGCGCCCGTACCAGCGTCCGTCCACTTCGGTCAGCCGGAACGGCGGTGTCCGCCACTGGTCGTCCGCCAGCGGTGGCTGGACGTCGTAGTGCGCGTACAGCAGCACGGTCGGGGCGTCCTCCCGGGCGCACGGCCGGGACCCGACCACCGCCCGGCTGCCGTCCGGGGTGTCCGCCAGCCGGGTGTCGAACCCCGCTTCGGTGAACGCGTCGGCCACCCACACCGCGGCGCGGTGACACTCCTCGGGCGGGAACTGCCGCGGATCCGCGACCGACCGCATCGCCACCAGCTCCGCGAGCTCGACGCGCGCCCGCGGCATCAGTTCCCCGACCCGCTCCCGGAGGTCCATCGCGCTCACCCGGCCTTCTCGGGGCAGTAAGCCCGCAGCACGCGCACCTGCGCGTGGTGCACGGCCTCGGCCGGGAGCAACCCCGGCCCGCCGGCGCTGACGTTCACCGCCCGGACGAGCGCGGCGTGGGGGTCGGCGCAGACCGCACCGGCGTCCACCCGCACCGGGCGGAAGAGCAGGTACCCGGCCACGAGCAGGCCGCCGAGCACGGCAGCCACGACGACGTAGAGCGCGGTCCGCTGCGGTCCGGTCGACCGTTCGTCCACTGTGGTCACGATCGGGTCACCTCCGGCTGCCGCCACGACGGTTTGCGCAGGCGGTAGAACAGGAACGGCACCAGCAGGCCGAGCCCGAGCGCGCCGCCCGCGACGATCCCGAGGTACGCCCACGGGCTGCCCGAGCCGAACTGCGACGGCGGGACGAAGCCCACGAGCAGCGCGGCCAGCGAGGCGCAGAACCCGATGCCGCACAGGCCGAGCAGCATCGGCGCGCGGAACCCGCGCGGGTGGTCGGGGAACTTCCGCCGCAGCCGCACGGCCGCGACGAACAGCAGCAGGTACATGATCAGGTACACCTGCGTGGTGATCACCGAGAAGATCCAGTACGCGCTCGACACGTCCGGGATGAACGCGTAGCACAACGCGATCAGCGTGGTGACCGCGCCTTGCGTGACCAGGATGTTCTGCTGCACGCCGCGGCCGTTGAGCCGCTGCAGGAACGGCGGCAGGTACCCCTCCTGCCGGGCGATCAGCAGCAGCCCCTTCGACGGGCCGGCCAGCCAGGTCAGCATCCCGCCGAGCGACGCCATGACGAGCAGGACGCCGATCAGCGGGGTCAGCCACTGGATGCCGAAGCCGGCGAAGACGGCGTCGAAGGCCTGCATCACGCCGGCCGTGAGCGAGAGCTCCTCGGCCGGGACCACCCAGCTGATCGCCAGCGCGGGCAGGATGAAGATGAGCAGCACCAGCCCCATGGCCAGGAACATCGCGCGGGGGAACTCCTTGCCCGGCTCGCGCAGCGACGACACGTGCACCGCGTTCATCTCCATCCCCGAGTAGGACAGGAAGTTGTTCACGATCAGCACCAGGCTCGCCAGCCCGGCCCACGCGGGCAGCAGGTGGTCCGCCGACATCGGCGCCGCGGACGGGTGCCCCTGCCCGAGGAACACGATGCCGAGGACCACCAGCAGCGCGCCGGGCAGCAGCGTCCCGATGACGAGGCCGCCGCCGGCCAGCCCGGCCACGCCCTTCGTGCCGCGCGAGGAGATCCAGACGCCCGACCAGTACGCCACCACGATCACCGCGGCCGTCCACCACCCGCTGCTCGCCAGGTCCGGGTCGAACACGTACGCGAGCGTGCCGGCGACGTACCCGAGCAGGCTCGGGTAGTAGAAGATCGTCATCGCGAACTGGCACCAGACGGCCAGGAAGCCCGCCGGCTTGGAGATCCCGAGCGCCACCCAGTTGTAGACCCCGCCCGGCCAGCCGGACGCCAGCTCGGCCGAGACCAGCGACGTCGGCAGCAGGAACACGATCGCCGGGACGACGTAGAGGAAAACGGCCGCCAGGCCGTACACGGCCATCGTCGGCGAGGGGCGCAGGCTCGCGACGGACCCGGTCGTCATCAGCGCCAGCGCGACCCACGAGATCCACGCGGCGGCGGGTGGCCGGGCGTGTCCGCTCCCTTCGGCGGGTGGCGGCCCCGCGGGTTCCGTTGACCGGGGCGGTCTGTTGGTGGTGGTCATGGCAGTCGGCCTCCAGGGCTCGCCTCGACGGGTGCCTCATCGTGTTCCGGGCGCCTCGCCGCCGGGTCACCCGCGGCGGGCGAGACCGGCTCCTCAGCCGAGGGCGGCATCGAGCGCGACCGCCGCGTCGATGAGCGCCAGGTGCGTGAACGCCTGCGGGAAGTTGCCCAGCTGCTCGCCGGTCGGGGCGATCTCCTCGGCGTACAGGCCGACGTGGTTGGCGTAGGTCAGCATCTTCTCGAACGCCGTGCGGGCCTCCTCCAGCCGGCCGGCCCGGGTCAGTGCGTCCACATAAGCGAAGCTGCACAACGAAAACGTGCCTTCGGAGCCGGCCAGGCCGTCCGGGGACGCGGCCGGGTCGTAGCGGTAGACCAGGCTGTCGGTCACCAGGTCGTCCCGGATCGCGTCGAGCGTCGAAAGCCACAGCGGGTCCTTCGGCGGGAGGAAACCCGTGCGGGGCATGCGGAGCAGGGCCGCGTCGAGCTCCTCGCCGGTGTCGTGCTGGACGAAGGCGTTGCGCGTGCGGTGCCACCCGCGGGTGAGGATCTGGCCGTGGATGCTGTCGCGCTGCCACGTCCAGTCCTCGACCGGCGCCGGCCGGCCGTGGGTGGCGGCCAGGCGGATGCCGCGGTCGAACGCGACCCAGCTCATCAGGCGGCCGTAGGTGAAGCGCTTGCGGCCGCCGCGGGTCTCCCAGATGCCCTCCTCGGGCTGGTCCCAGTGCTCGCCGAGCCAGTCGAGGGCCGCGCGCAGGGCCTCCCAGCCCTGGTGGGGCAGCTCGAACCCGGCGCGGTCGGCGGCGAAGACGCTGTCGAGGGCTTCGCCGTAGATGTCGAGCTGCAGCTGCCCCGCCGCGTCGTTGCCGATCCGCACCGGGCTCGACCCGCGGTACCCGGACCAGTGCGCGAGGTTCTCCTCCTGCAGGTCCGCCGTGCCGTCCACCCGGTACAGCACGGCGAGCGGCCCGCTCGGGCCACCGCCGCCTTCGCGGATGCGGTCGCCGAGCCAGCCCCCGAACCGGGCCGCCTCCTCCGCGAACCCGAGCGACAGCAACGCCGAAACCGAAAACGACGCGTCCCGGACCCACGTGTAGCGGTAGTCCCAGTTGCGCTCGCCGCCGAGCTGCTCGGGCAGCCCGAGGGTCGGCGCGGCGACCAGGCCGCCGGTCGGCGCGTACGTCAGCAGCTTGAGGGTGATCGCCGAGCGGGTCACGATCTCCCGCCAGCGGCCGCGGTAGGTGGAACCGGCCAGCCAGTCGCGCCAGAAGTCCACAGTGGACCGGAACAGCGCTTCGAACTCGGCGACGCGCAGCTCGCGCGGCGGCCCGGCGGCGTCGGTCTCCAGCACCACCCCGCGGACCTGGCCGGCGGCCAGGGTGACGCTCAGGTGCACGTCCCCGCCTTCGACGCGCACCTCGGCGAGGTGCTCGTCGCCCGGCTCGCGGACCGCCTGCAGCGTCAGGGAAGTCTCGCGGGCGACGAACACGGCGCCGTTCGCGACGAGCATCGCCTGGTGCGGGCGGCGCCCGTAGTCGAACCGGGGCGCGACCACCACGTCGAACGTCATCCGGCCGCGGACGCAGCGCACGAGCCGGGCGATCCGGTGCCGGGTGGTGGCCCCGCCCTCGCACGGCGGCATGAAGTCGACCACCTCGCCGAGGCCGTCCGGGCCGGCGAACCGGGTGATCAGCACCGCGGTGTCCGGGTGGTACATCTGCGAGCTCGCGCACGCGCCCGCCGGGCGGATCCGGAACCGGCCGCCGCGCTCGTCGTCGAGCAGCGCGCCGAAGACCGACGGCGAGTCGAAGCGCGGGGCACAGAACCAGTCGATCGACCCGTCGGTCGTCACCAGGGCGGCGGTCTGCAGGTCACCGATCAGCCCGTGCTCGGCGATCGTGGTCTCGGTCATCGTTCCTCCATGGGGGGCACCGGGATCTCGTCGGTGCACCGTCGCCCGGGCGGGACGGCGCTGCCTCATCCCCGCGGGGTGAGGTGGCCCGGCCGCCGCGCACGCACTGTGGGCGCCACCCGAGCAGGAAGGCCCGCCGATGATCGTGCTGCCACTGGCCCTCGCCCAGTTCGTCGCGAGCTACGCGGCCACCACCATGACCGTGGCCGTCAGCGCCATCGCCGCCGATCTCGGCACCACCGTGATCGGCGTGCAGACGGCGATCACCGTGTTCACCCTGACGATGGCCTCGCTCATGGTGCCGGGCAGCAAGCTGAGCGACCTGCTGGGCCGCAAGCGCTGCTTCCTGGCCGGGCTGGGTGTCTACGGCGCGGGCGCGCTGCTGGCCTCGGCCGCGCCGGGACCGGGCCTGCTGATCATCGGCTATTCGCTGCTGGAAGGCATCGGGTCGGCCCTGATGATCCCGCCGATCTACATCCTGGTCACCGTGACCAGCCGCGACCTCACGGCCCGCGCGCGAGCGTTCGGCGTGGTCAGCGGCGCGGGCGCGCTGGGCGCCGCCGCCGGGCCGCTCGTCGGCGGCCTGGTCACGACGTGGCTCGGCTGGCGCGCGTCCTTCCTGTTGCAGGTGCTCCTGGTCGGCGTGATCGTCGTGCTGGCCCTGCGGATCGTCGAACCGCCGTCGCCTCCTCGCGAACGGCGGTTCGACGTCACCGGGGCGGTCCTTTCGGCGGCCGGGCTGTTCTTCGTCGTCTTCGGCGTCCTGCAGGCGGGCACCTACGGCTGGCTGTCGTTACCGGTGTGGCTGTTCGCCGGGATCGGCGCCGCCTTCCTGCTCGTGTTCTTCGCGCACGTCCGCGCGCGGGAGCGGAAGGGCCGGGAACCGCTCGTGCCGTCCGGGCTCTTCCGCGACCGCGGCACCGGGCTCGGCCTGCTGACCCAGCACGTGCAGTGGCTCGTCCTGCAGGGGTCGTTCTTCGTGGTGGCCGTGTTCCTGCAGGAGGTGCGCGGCTACGACGCCATCGAAACCGGGCTGATGCTGACGCCCGCGACGATCGGCATCCTGGGTGCTTCCGCGGCCGCCGGGCGGATGGCGCGCCGGCATTCGCAGCGTGGCCTCGTCCGCGCCGGCTTCCTCCTCACCGTCGCCGGCCTGGCCATCGTGCTGCTGCTGGTCCGTGCCGATTCCGGGGTGGCGAGCGCGGTGCCCGGCCTGTTCCTGCTCGGCGCCGGCGTCGGGATCATGCTGACGGCCTCGGTGAACCTGGTGCAGTCCCGCTTCCCGGACGCCGCGCAGGGCGACATTTCGGGAGTGTCGCGCAGCGTGTCGAACCTCGGCTCGTCGGTGGGGACGGCGCTGGCCGGGTCCGTCCTGGCCGGAACGCCCCACCTCGGCGGGCGCTCCTTCGCGCTGGCCCTCACGACGCTGGGCGTCGTGGCGGTCGCCGGGCTGCTCGCCGCGCTGCTGCTGCCCGCCGAGTGAGCTGTCCTTTGTGGACGAACGCTGGACGGCGGTGACGATCACCCGGAGGACCACGCCCAGCACCACGAGGTCGGCGACCATCTGCAGGGTCACCAGCACCCGTGCGCCGGTGGCGACCGGGGCGATGTCGCCGAAGCCGACTGTGGTGAACACGGTGACCGCGAAGTACAGCGCGTCGGTCCGCGACAGCGCCGTGCCGAACGAGCCCGCGCTGCCGTGGGCGAGCACGTAGTAGCCGTCGGCGAACAGCAGGAGGAACAGCGGGAGGATGAGGGCCAGCGCCTGGACGCCCTGCCAGACCGGGAAGGGCGAGCGCAGGATCATCCGCACCTCGCCGACGACCAGCAGCACCACGAGCGCGAGCCCGGCGGTGAACAGCACCGCGGTCCACGGCCGCAGGGCCTGGTCGACCGGGAGCAGGTAGTAGAGGCAGACCAGCGCGGTGACCGTGAGCAGTGGCCGGAGCACCGCGAGGTGGACGAACCGCCACCGGCGGGTCAACGCGCCAGGGCCTTCCGCTTGAGCGCCTGGTATTCCGCGTCGTCGATGACACCCTCCTCGAGCAGCCGCCGCGCTTCGGCGATCTGCGCCGCGCCGTTCTTGTCCGAAGTGGACACCGAGCGCACGTAGTCGTCGAACTGCCGCCGTGCGGCGGTCTCGCGGGCCCGCTGCCGGTCGAGGATGTGCCGGCCCTGGGTCACGAAGTAGAGCAGGATGCCGAAGAACGGCAGCAGGATGAGCAGGACCGTCCAGCCGGCCTTGGCCCAGCCGGACACGTCGGCGCGCCGGTAGAGGTCGCCGAAGGCCACGAACAGCAGCCAGAACCAGGCGATCCACAGGAAGAACACCAGCATCGTCCACATGAGATTCAGGAACGGGTACTCCGCGCTCGCCAGGGCCATGACTTCTCCTCGTCCGGGATCGGGGGGCCGGGCACGCTCGCACGTGCCCGGCCCACTCGACCGGATCCCGGGCGCGCGCGCCTCACCCGCCACGGGTGGGGCGAACCGGGCGGCCGGCGGCCGGTTCCGCCGCCGCACAGCGCCTTGCTCGGCAACCTGTGCCGCGCGCCCGGGATTCGCCGACCCCGCCCCAAGCGCCCCAATGTGGCATTGGGTGCGTCAGACGCACCGAACGCCACATTGGGGCGCATGGGTCAGACCGAGAAGTCGGCGACCTCGGCGTCCAGCAGCCCGCGTTCCCGGGCGATCGCCACGGCCTCGCGCCGGCTGCGGACGTCGAGCTTCGCGTAGATGCCGCGGACGTGGGTCTTGACCGTGTTCGGCGAGACCGTCAGGTCCTGGGCGATCTCGTCGATCGAGCGCTGGGTCGGGAGCAGGCGCAGGACACTGCGCTCGCGTTCGGTCAGCGGGGCCGGCATCGGCGGGGTGCGGAGCCGGCGGCGGACGGCGAGGATCTCGCCCGCGAACCGCTCGCCCGCGCCCAGCCCGCCGAGCCTGCTGGTCAGGAACCCGACCAGCTCGGGCGGGGCGAACACGAACGGGAACCGGACGCCGGTGGGTTCGGCCGCGCGCAATGCGTCGTCCAGCAGCCGGGCCGCCCGGTCGCGTGCCCCGGCCGCCAGCGCCGCCTGCACCGCGATCAGCGACGCCTCGATCGTCGCCCACGCCAGTTCCATGGGTGCGTCGTCGGCAGGCAAGGACCGCAGCACCGACGTCGCCGCGTGGTGGCGGCCCAGGCGGAGCTGGGTCCGGGCGCGCATCAGCAGCAGCTCACCCGAGCCGGCGAGGATCGGCTGGGCCCAGCGGACCGTTTCCCGGGCCTGGCCCGCTGCGCCCAGCCGCAGGGCGGCGCGCTGCTCCAGCACCGCGCACAGGGCCGCGTGCCCGGTCGGGCAGGCGGTCCCGGTGCCGAGGCGGGTGCGGGCCCGGCGCATCCGGCGCAGTCCCGCGTGCCAGGCGCCGAGTTCGAACTCCGCTGCGCCCCGCAGCGTTTCGGCGAACAGCCGCAGCTCCCTGGCTGCCCGGGCGGGCGCGTCCCCGAGGAGCTGCCCGATCCGCTTCGCGTGCTTGAGGCACTCCGCCGGTTCGCCGCACAACAAGGCGCTGTACGCCAGCATGGCCCCGGCCTGGGCGCCCTGGAGCGATCTCGGGGGATCCTGCCGTGGCAGCCGGGCCTCGGCCCGGCGGGCCAGCGTCTCCATCGCCCGGTAGTCGCCGTCGTGGCAGGCCAGCTCGGCCAGCAGGGTGAGGCACTGGGCGACCGTGAAGTCCTGGTGGACCCGCTCGGCGGTGCCGAGGACGCGCAGCAGGGCCGCCCGGGCGGGTTCGCGCTCGTCACGGGCGATCAGGACGCCGGCGCGGTGCAGGGCCGCGAGGCCGCCCAGCCCGGCGTCGTCGGCCAGCTCCTCGTCGACCTGCCCGGCCACGCGGGCCGCCTGGGCCGGGGTGTGGTCGAGCTGGGCGAGCCAGGAGTACGTCAGCTGCCGCAGGACGATCAGCTCCGGCGTCGGCCGCTCCGGCCACGACGCCTCCGCCCGGGCCAGCTGCAGGCCGGCCGCGGACGTCTCGGCCGCCTCCAGGCACAGCCCGGCCGAGATCAGCGCGGTCGGCGGGTCGGCCGGGATCCGGCGGTCCTCGAGCAGGCTCAGCGCCAGCCGCAGGACCTCGTGCTCACCCGCGAGGAACAACGTCACGGCGTGTTCGCGCAGCAGCTCGCGGACGCGGTCGGGCCGGCCCGACCGGACGCTGTGGAGCAGCGCCGGCGCGGGCCGGTCGTGCTCGGCGAACCAGCGGGCCGCCTTCTCGTGCAGGGCCCGGGTCCGGTCCGGCGCCCGCCGGTGCAGTTCCGCGCGCAGGTAGGTGCGCAGCATCGGCAGCACGCGGTGGTGCGGCGGGGTGCCGCCGGATTCGACCACCTGGGTGGCCGGCTCGCCGAGTTCGCGGAGCATCGCCTCGGCGTCCGCGCGGCCGGAGAGCACCGGGGCCAGCCCGGCCGGGACGCTGTCGCAGATGCTGATCGTCCGCAGCAGCTCCCGCTGCGCCGGGGTGAGGGCGGCGAGCACCTCGTCGGTCAGGTAGCCCAGCACGGCGCTGTCGCGGCCGGTGGCGAAGTCCCGCAGGCTGCCGTGCCGGGCGGCGGACGCCGCGGCGAGCCGCAGCCCGGCCGGCCAGCCGCCGGTCCCGGCGGCCAGCTCGGCGATCCGGTCCCGCGGGATCGCCGGACCGGCGGTGGCCAGCAAGGCGCTCGCCTCGTCGGCGGTGAACCGCAGCCGGGCGGCGCCGACCTCGACGAGCCGGCCCGCGAGCCGGGTCCGGCCCAGCGGCAGCGGCGGTTCCCGCCGGCTCGCCACGGCCAGGCACAGCCCCGCGGGCTGGTGGCGGACCAGCGCCCGCAGCCCCTGCCACGGAGCGGGGGAGGTGATCTCTTGAGCGCTGTCGAGGACGAGCACGACGGGCTCGGGCAGCACGTCGAGCGCGTCGGCGACCTGGGCCAGGAAGGTGAGGTCGGTGCTCGGCACCTCGGGCACCGCCAGCCGCCGCACCGGGTTGCCGTCCGGGATCCGGTCGCAGCGGCCGAGCGCTTCGAGGACCGCCGACCAGAAGAGCCGGTCATCGTTGTCGTCGGCGTCGGCCGACAGCCACGCGACCGCCGCGGCGTCCCGGCCGCGGGCCCACTCGGCCAGCAGCACGGTCTTGCCGAACCCCGCCGGGGCGCCGACGAAGACCATGGCGGCCTCGCTCGCTCCGTCGAGAACGGTCAGCAGCCGGGGCCGCGAAACGAAGTCCGACGGCGGCGCGGGCACGGTGATCTTGGTTCGCGGTACCCGTCTTCGGGTCGGGACATCGTGGCACTGCCGCATGTCCGTTTCTCCTTTGCGATCGGTTCGGGACAATCCCGGCGGATCCTGCCACGCAATTGGCCCGGCTCACCCGCTGCGGGCGAAGAGAACAACGGCGGCTCGCACAATCGTGTGCCGGGTGAAAAATCGTGGAGATACCCCCGGAAAACGGCCGCGGCGATTCACCGTTTCCCAGTTCTGCTGGCTCGGACCGGGTGAGGTGGTGGTCCTGGACGTGGTGCGGACCGGCCGGATCAGCGCCGGTTCGGTGCTGCTGGGCCTGGCCGTCGCGCTGTCCGCGCTGACCCCGGTGCCCGAGCTGCGGACCGGCGTCCGCGCCGGTGCCGACCTGGTCGCCCGGCTGATCTTCCTGCCGGTCCGGGGCTGGTCGGCGCTGCTGGTGCTGCTCGACGTGGCGCTCGTCGCCCGCGCCTGGTTCGCGGCGGGCCGGCGCCGGGGTGCCCGGTGAGCCGCGCGGGTCTGCTCGGCCCGGCCGGGGCGAATTACGTCTTCCAAGGCGATGGCGCGATTCCGGAACGGGCCGCCGAACGGGTCGAGGATTTCGGTGGTGTGCTCGTCGTCCCGGTGCCGCCGGATACGATAGTTTTCGGGACGGTCGCCGATCCCGGATGCCTTCCGCTGATCCTGCGGCGGCTCGAGGCGCTCGGGATGCACGTGCATTCGGTGCACCGGGTCCGGGAACTGCCGTCATGACGCGGCGGCAGCCGTGATGTGGCCGCGCCGGATCGCCTGGCGCAGGGCCGCGTGGTCGCGCTCGTTCTGGTCGGCGCAGGCCACCGCGAACCGCTGCACGGCCTCGGCGAACGCCGGGCCGGAGCCCAGGTACGCGGCGATCGCCAGCGCGTCCCCGGTGCGCGCGTGCGCCCGGGCCAGTGTCCACCCGCACAGCCGGGCGTGCGCGCGCAGGACGTCCGGGGTCATCGTGGTGACGTCGCCGGTGGCCTGCTGGTCGCGCAGCCGGCGGACGTGGAAGTCGACGGCCCGGCCGTCGAACTCGGCGCGGGCCCAGCCGAGGAAGACGTCGCCGGTGGCCTGGATCAGCCGCTGACCGGTGGCGACCCGGCGGCCCGGGCCGCCCGGAACGGGGCCGCCGGTGTAGCCCTGCAGCACCGACGGCCGGGCTTCCTTCAGCTGCAGGAAAAGCGGGTCCCCGGTGCCCGTGTGGGCCAGCAGCGCCACCCAGCACCGCGTGCCCGCGTCACCCGGCCCGGTCACCGTGCGGGCCGCGTCGGCGAGCCGGTAGCGGTCCAGCAGCGCCCGGCGTGCGGGGCCGAGCGTGCGCCGGTACTGCGTCAGCACCGTGCCGAGGCGGTCGAGCAGGGTCGCCGGATCGCCGTCGCCGGCCAGCCGGCCCGCCGGGACGACCGACGGCGGCCGCGGGGCCAGCCGCAGTTGCCCGTCGCGGATTTCGGTGAACCGCCGCGCGCCGGCGCCGGGGCGCTGCCCCGGGCCCAGCCGGTGGGTGGCGACCACGCGCAGCGTCCGTGGGTCGGCGGGGGCGAAGAAGATGTCGAGTGACGTGCGGCGCGCGAAGTCGTGCATCGCCAGCCGGTAGGCCTCGACGGCGGCGAGCACGGTGCGCCGTCGCGGGGCCGTCGCGTGCCCGTTCTCCCGGCCGGTGACCTCGAAACTCGCCGCCAGCCGCTTGACGTCCCATTCCCACGGCGCGGGCAGGGTCTCGCCGAAGTCGGCGAAGTCGAACACCAGCCGGCGGCCCTGGGCGGGGAACAGGCCGAAGTTGGCGAGCTGGGCGTCGCCGCACGCCTGCACCCCGAACCCGGTCCGCGGGGTCATCGAAAGGTCGGCCGCCGCCGGGAGCGCGGCGCCACGGAAGTAGGCCAGCGGTGAGACGGCCATCCGGCCGTAGCGCAGCGGCCGCAGTTCCGGCACCCGGTCGCGGTCCTGGCGGGCCAGCAGCGCCAGCGGATCGGCGCGCCGCAGCGGGCTCGGGAACTCGGCGTGGCTTTCGGCCGGGACGGTGGCGCGCGCGGTGCGCGCCCGGGCCAGCCGCACGTCGGGGCCCGCGGTCTCGTGGTCGGTGAGTGTCATGGGACGGATCGTCGGCCGCGGCGCTCCCCGGGGCGTCGCCCGCCGCGGGTGAAGCGGGGAGTCATCCACCACGGGTGACGACCGGCGGCGGCGCGGGCCGCAGGGTGTGCCGTGGAGGTGCGGTGATGACGGAGCGGACGCCGGGTGCGCCGGCACTCCGGCGGGTGCGCCGCGGGGATCTCCCCGCCGGCCCGGCCCCGGCGCGGCGCTTCGCCATCCCGTCCGGCCGGCCCCGCCGGCGCTCTCGGGGGAGCGCGCGGGGCAGGTGAACCTCCCACGGGGACCGCGGCGGCGCTCGGGGGCGTCGCCGCGGTCCCACCCGTGGCTAGCGCGGTTCCGCCGGCTGGGCCTCACCGAACGCCTCGCGCAGGCGAGCCTCCTCGACGTCGGACAGGTTGGTGCTCAGCAACGTGGCGCCGGTTTCCTTGAACGGCTCGACGACCCGGTCCAGCACGGTGTCGTCGGACATCACGAACAGCGCGGACGTACCGGGCGTGACCTGGGACCGGACGGTGTCGATGAACTCCGTGTCGATCCCGACGTGGCTCAGCGACCCGGTGAGCGCGCCGATCGCCGCACCGACGGCCATGCCCAGCAACGGCACCAGGAAGATCAGGCCGAACAGCAGGCCCCAGAAACCCCCGCCCAGCGCGCCGGCGCCGGTCAGGTTGCCGAGGTCCTTGGTCTTCGGCTTCTTCCGGCCTTCGGGCCAGGACACGTATGCCGCATCGGCGATCGAGATCAACTGCTGCTTCTGCAGCTGCCGGAGCAGATCCAGTGCGTTTTCGGCACCTTCGACGGTCGGGAACCGCCACACGGTCAACGTGGACACGACATCCTCCTCGGTTCGCGGATCGGTGGTCGTGCCGCACGGTTCCCCGGGTGCGGTCGGGCGGCATCGCCCACGCCGTGTGAGCCCGCGGCCGAGCCGGCTGATCTCACCTTGGTCGGGCGAGGACCGGTGAACCGGCAACCGACCATGATCGCCCGGGTTCGCAGTCCACCCGAGGAACGAGGGAGACCGACCATGACCGAACCCATGCAGCCCCGGGCCGGAACGACCGGTGCCCGGCCCCCGCTCCCGCCGGACCGGGCCGTCGCGCGGTCGCGGCGGGTCGGCTGGATCTGGTTCGCCGGGGCGATCACCGTCCTGGCCGGACTGTTCAACGTGGTCGAAGGCGTGGTCGCGCTGTTCGACCGGGACTACTACGTGATCGGCCCGTCCGGGCTGCTCGTCTTTTCCCTGGCCGGCTGGGGCTGGCTCCACCTGATCGTCGGCATCCTCGTCGTGCTGACGGGCATCGCGCTCTTCACCGGAGCGCAGTGGGCGCGGGTCGTCACGGTCGCGCTCGCCGGGTTCAACGCGCTGGCGCAGCTGGCTTTCCTGTCCGCGTACCCGTTCTGGGGCGCCATCGTGATCGCCCTCGACGTCCTCGTGATCTGGGCCGTCATCGTGCACGGCGACGAAGCCACCTACGAAATCTGGTGACCCTCCCGTCCCGGCCGCCCGCCGGTGATCAGTACAGTGAGGCCCAATCAGCCGTCGGCCGCCGCATGACAACCATGCCGGCCAGCGGTTTGTGCGTGGGGCGCGGCGGCCTGACCAGAACAAGCCCCAGTCGTGGCCCCGCCCGGCGCCGACCGCGGATCCGGGGCGACTTCTCCCGACAGCCGAGAGGGTTCACGTGCCCGATCGAACGACGCTCCCGTTCCGGCCGGTGCCCGGCGCGAAGGTCGCCTTGCCGCGGCTGCCCGGCACCTTCGTCCCCCGTCCCCGGCTCGCGGCGGTGCTGGACCGCGCCACCGCCCGGCCCGTCACGGTGGTCCGGGCACCGGCCGGAGCCGGCAAGACCACCGCGCTCGCCGGCTGGGCCGGCGACGGGCACGACGTCGCCTGGGTGGCCCTGGACGACGACGACAACGACGAGCCGCGGTTGTGGGCGGCGATCCTGGCGGCGTTGCGCCGCTGTCCCGCGGTGCCCGGCGACCGTGGTCTGAACCGGCTCGGCCCGCCGCCACCCGGGCGGCGGCGGGCCTTCCTGGCCGATCTGGACGACGCGCTCGCCGGGGCCGCCCACCCGGTGCGGCTGGTGCTCGACGACCTGCAGGAGATTTCCCGCGCGGAACCCCTGGCGGCGCTCGCGGCGCTGGCCCGCCACCTGCCCGCCGCGCTGCGGCTGGTGCTCGTCACCCGGGTCGAGCCGCGGCTGCGGCTGGCCCGGCTGCACGTCGAAGACGTCCTGTCCCGGGTGGAGGCCGCCGAACTCCGGTTCACCGCCCGGGAAACGGCGAACCTGCTGCGCGCCACCGGAAGCGTGGTGAGCGACGACCGCGTCCGTGAGCTCACCGAACGCACCGGCGGCTGGGCCGCGGCACTGGGCTGGGCCGCGGTTTCGGTGCGCGAAGCCGACGACGCGGACGGGCTCGTCGCCTCGGTGACCGGCGACGAGCGGGCCGTGGCGCGGTTCTTCGCCGACGAAGTCCTCGCGCGGCTGCCCGGGTCGACGTCGGATCTCCTGCTGTGCCTCAGTGTCTGCGACGCCGTCGGCGCGACGCTCGCCGTGCGCCTGTCCGGACGCGCGGACGCGGGGGCACGGCTGGACGAGCTCGAACGCGCGATGGGGCTGGTCACCCGCACGCCCGCCGACACCTACCGGCTGCCGCCGTTGCTCCGCGGGTTCCTGCGGGCCGAGCTGGCCCGGCAGGATCCGGGGCGGGTGCTGCGGCTGCACGGGATCGCCGCCCGCTGGTACGCCGGCGAAGGCCGGTTCGGGGACGCGCTCCGGCACGCCGTCGCGGGCCGCGACCGGCAGCGCGTCCTCGACCTGGCGCGGGAACACGCCGTCCGCCAAGCCCTGTCCGGCGACGGCGAGCCGGTGCGGATCGCGCTCACCTACCTGGGCGCCGCGACGGCCGCCGCGCACCCGCCGCTGCGGCTGGCCTCGGCGCTGGAGAACCTCCAGCGCGGGCTGCCCGCCGAAGCCGCGGCCGACCTCGGCGCGGTGGACCACGACCACGAGCTGTGGCCCCTCGCCGCCCGCCACGTGGCGCTGGCGACCGGGGCGCGGCCCCCGGAGATCGGATTCACGGCGGCCCCGCCGTCCGGGTTCGACGCCTGGTTCACCCTCGACCGCGCGTGGCGGTCGCTGCGCCGCGGGGCCCGGCGGCACGCCGTCACCCGGGGGCAGGAAGCCCTGCGCCTGGCCCAGGGTGGCCGGCTCGACCACCTCGTGCTCCACAGCAGACTGGCACTGGCCGTCGCGGCCGCCGTCGGCGGGGACCACCCGGCGATGCGGCGGGCCTGCACGGGCGCACTCGCCGTCGCGCGGCGGCACGGCTGGCGCCGGTGCCCCGGCGTGGCCGAGTGCCACCTCATGCTGGCCTACGACGACCTGATGCGCGCCGAGCCGGTCGCCGCGGCCCGTGAGCTGGCCCAGTCGGCCGCGGCGGAAGTGCCGGGCGGCGCGCCGCTGCCGGCCCCGCTGCGGGAGTTCTTCGAAGGCATGGTGCGCTTCGACGACGGCGACCGGACGGCGGGCTCCCAGGCGATGCGCGCGGCCCGGCACCGGCTCGCCGGCCTGGAGCTGCCACCCGAGCTCGCCGGCATGTGCGGCGTCGCCGAGTACCACGCGGCGCTCGCCCTCACCGAGGGCGTGCACGCGGCGGAGGTGCTCGCGTGGATGCACGAGCGGCTGCCCGGCAGCGGCGAGCTCGCCGTCCTGCGGGTCCGCGCCCACCTGGCCGCGGACGAACCGGCGGCGGCGGAAGCGGTCCTGCGCGAAACCGCCGAGGCGACGGCGTTGCTGCCGGCCACCCCGGTCGACCGCTGCCTGGCGGAAACCGCGCTGGCGCTGCGTTCGCACCGGCGGACCAAGGCACTGCACGCGTTGGACCGCGCGCTCGCCCTCGCCCGGCCGAACGGGCTGGTGCGGCCGTTCGCCCTCGCCGAGCCGCAGGTCGCGCACCTGCTGATCGACCACTCCGGCGGATTCGGCGCACTGGACCGGTTCGCCCAGGCCGTCCGCGGCCGGCTCGTCCCGCACGCGCCGGCCAGCAACCTGACCGACCGCGAACAGGTGGTGCTGCAGCGGCTGCCGTCCCAGCGGTCGCTGGACGAGATCGCGTCGGACCTGACCGTTTCGGTCAACACGGTGAAGACGCACGTGCGGGCGATCTACGGCAAGCTGGGGGTGAACAACCGGCGCTCGGCCGTCGTGGTGGCCCGCCAGCACGGCTTGACCTGAGGCGCTCAGCCGGTTTCGGGGTCCCGGCGCGGGGCGGACAGGAGCGCCTCGGCCCAGCGGGCCCGCGGGTCGACGTCCACCAGCAGCGCCTTGGCCAGCAGCGTCGCCGGGACGGCGAGCACCGCGCCGAGCGGGCCCAGCAGCCAGGTCCAGAACACCAGCGCCAGCACGGTGACCAAAGTGGACAGACCGACCGAGCCGGCCACGAACCGCGGCTGGACGAGCGACTGCACCACGAAGTTCAGCGCGGCGTACACGACGAGCACCACGAGCAGGCTGCGCCAGCCACCGTCGAGGAGCGCGATCACCGCGGGCGGGGCGACGCCGATCACGAAGCCGACGTTCGGGATGTAGTTGGTGACGAAGGCGAGCAGGCCCCAGAGCAGGGCACCCGGGACGCCGAGCAGGGCGAGTGCGGTGGTGTCGAGGGCCGCCACGAGCCCGCCGAAAACGGTCGTCACGACCAGGTACCGCCGGGTGCCCGACGCGAACCCGCGCAGCGCGGCGGAAATCCACGGCCGGTCGCGCCCGATCCGGTTGAGGCGTTGCCCGGCCCAGGCGGTTTCGGCGCCGAGGAAAAGCAGGAGCGCGAACAGGAAGGCCAGGTTCGTGACGAGGCCGCCGACGCCGGCGAGCAGGGAACCGGCCAGGCTGACGAGTTTCCCGGTGTCGAGGGACGACAGCACGGCCCGCAGTTCGGGTTCCCCGACGCCGAACCGGCCCAGGACGGTCAGGCCGTCGTGGAGCAGCTCGTCGACGCGCCCGGTGTAGCGGGGGAGCAGGGCCGACAGCTGCGCGACGGACACCACGAAGACGAGGAAGAAGCCGACCAGGATGGCGTAGACGGTGACGACCAGCACGCCGACGGTCAGCCACCGCGGCCACCCCTTGCGCCGCAACCAGGTGCGCACGGGATCGAGGGTGATGACGACGACGAGGGCGAGGAAGACGGGCCCGGCGAACCAGGCCACGGCCTGCACACCGGCCAGCACGACGACCGCGGCGGCGGCGCCCAGCAGGACGACGACCGCGCGGGGGAGCGGGGCGCCGCCGCCGGTTCCGGGCCCGGTCTCGGGAGGCCACGGAACCGGCGGCGGTTGCCCGCCGCGGCCGAACCGGTCGGCGAGTCCCCGGAGCGGGCGGCTCCTCTCCCGGCGCCGCCGGGGCTTGCGGAACCGGTGAGCCGGGACATCGGTGAGCGTGGCACGCACCATGCGAATCCCTCCGGAGGCGAGCGGCGGCGGTTCCACGGTGGCGGGGTTCGCGGGCTGCGGCTTCACCTGGTGCGGGGGAAAGCGGGTGTGCCCGGCTGTTTTCTCCGCAGCCGGGCACAGTTTGTGGCAACCCGGTTGCCACCGCGGGCTTCCCCTTTTCGTCGGCCGGGCTCGATACGCTGGAACCGGGGAGGGGCGGGGTTCCGGCAAAATCGTTGTGCAGGTCACGTCGGGATTCGCAGCAGGGTGAGGGCTCGGGCGGCCGAGGACCCTCCGACATTGCCGGAACCCTCCCAGGCAGGGTTCACCCCCAGGCTGCGCAGTCGTGGACCTCGAACCCGCGGCCGGGGAACACGCGGTGCACGAAGAACTCGTGCACCGCGGGATCCTCGTCGGCGCACCCGTCCGCCAGCACCGTGACGCGGTAGCCGCGGTCGGCCGCGTCGTAGGCCGTTGCCGCGACCATTGCGCTCGTCGCCACTCCCGCCAGGGCCACCGTGTCCACGCCGCGCGCCCGGAGCACGAGGTCCAGGTCCGTGCCCGCGAACGCGCTCGCCCGCCGCTTGCGGACCACCACGTCCTCCGGCAGCACCGGCAGGGCCGGTTCGATGCCCGGGGAACCCTCGTGGAACACCTCGCCCGCCTCGAAGAACGCGGCGAACAGCGCGTTGCCCGGCGGCAGATCCGCGCGGTTGACGCGGAACGCCGTCTGGACGTGCACCACCAGCGCCCCGGCCGCCCGTGCCCTGGGCAACAGGTCGCCCACCGGTGCCAGCACGCGGCGCGTGAACCCGAACCGGCCGGTGATGCCCCGCTGCAGATCGCCGACGATCACTGCTTCGCTCATGACCCCAGCTTGCCGAAGAACTCCCGGACGTCGTCCACCAGCAGATCAGGCGCCTCCATCGCCGCGAAGTGGCCGCCACGGGAGAACTCGGACCAGCGGACGATCGTGTGCTCGCGGTCGAGGCTGCTCCGGATCGACACGTCCAGCGGGAACACCGCCACCCCGGTCGGCACGGTGGAGCGCGAACTCGCGCTCCACGAGCCGGCGTGCGCGGTCTCGTAGTAGCAGTTGGCCGACGAACCGCCGGTGCCGGTCAGCCAGTAGAGCATCACGTTGGTGAGCAACAGGTCCCGGTCCACCGCGTCCTCCGGCAGCTCGGCCGCCGGGTCGGTCCACTCCTTGAACTTCTCCACGATCCAGGCCAGCTGCGCCACCGGCGAGTCGTGCAGCCCGTGCGCCAGCGTCTGCGGCCGCGTCGTCTGCAGCGCCACGTACCCGGCCTGCTCGGTCCGCAGGTACTCGAAGTGCTTCAGCCGCGCCTTCTCGGCGTCCGTCAGCTCGGCGGCGGCGTCCGGCGCGCCGAATGCGTAGAGCCCGTTCGCGTGCACGCCGACGACCCTGTCCGGGTGGAGCCTGCCGAGTCCCGGGCCGACGACCGCGCCCGTGTCGCCGCCCTGGACGCCGTAGCGGTCGTAGCCGAGCCGGTGCATCAGCTCGGCGAACGCGCGGGTGATCCGGCCGGTGTCCCAGCCCGCCTCGCGGGTCGGCCCGGAGAAGGCCGTGCCGGGGATCGAGGGGATCACCAGGTGGAACGTCTCGGAGAGCGGGCCGATCACGTTCAGGAACTCCACGACCGACCCGGGCCAGCCGTGGATCAGCATCAGCGGCAGCGCGTCCGGCTCGGCCGAGCGGACGTGCAGGAAGTGGATGTCCTGCCCGTCGATCTCGGTGACGAACTGCGGGAACGCGTTCAGCTTCCGCTCGTGGGCGCGCCAGTCGTAGCCGTCGCGCCAGTACGCGGCCAGCTCCTTGAGGTAGCCCGCCGGCACCCCGCGGCTCCAGCCCACCCCGGGCAGGTCCGCGGCCCAGCGGGTGCGGGTGAGCCGGTCGCGCAGGTCGTCCAGGTCGGCCTGGGGGACGTCGATGGTGAAGGGCCGGATCTCGGTGTTTTCCATGTCTTCGACTGTAGGAGCCGGTTAGGTCAGTTTCGGTCCTAGGTGAGCGGCAGAATGCAACGCATGTGGGAAACCTCGGCACGGCTGCTGCGTCTGCTTTCGCTCCTGCAGACCCGGCGCGACTGGTCCGGAACGGAGCTGGCCGAGCGCCTCGACATCACCCCGCGGACGGTCCGGCGCGACATCGAGCGGCTGCGCGCGCTCGGCTACCCGGTGCTCGCCACCGCGGGCACCGCCGGCTACCGGCTGGGCGCCGGCGCGGACCTGCCGCCGCTGCTGCTCGACGACGACGAGGCCGTCGCCGTCGCGATGGGCCTGCGCACCGCGGCGGGCGGCTCGATCACCGGCATCGAGGAGACGTCGGTGCGCGCACTGGCCAAGCTCGAGCAGGTGCTGCCGTCCCGGCTGCGGCACCGGATCAACGCCCTGCGGTCGGCGACGGTGCCGCTGGCCAACACCGGCCCCACCGCCGACCCGGACACGCTCACGGCGATCGCCGCCGCGGTCCGCGACTCGGTGCGGCTGCGGTTCGGCTACCGCGCCCACGACGGCACCGAAAGCACCCGCACCACCGAGCCGCACCGGCTGGTCCACACCGGACGGCGCTGGTACCTGATCGGCTGGGACGTCGACCGCGCGGACTGGCGCACCTACCGCGTCGACCGCCTGGAACCCCGCACGCCCACCGGGCCGCGCTTCACCCCGCGCACCCCGCCCGACCCCGACCTGGGCGGCTACACCTCGCGCGCGATCTCGACGTCGGCCTACCGCTACCAGGCCCGGTTCACCCTGTACGTCAGCGCCGAGACCGCGGCCGAGCGGATCGCCCCGACCACCGCGGCCCTGGAGCCGATCGACGAGCGCAGCTGCACCCTGCGCGCCGGATCGGATTCGCTCGACGAGCTGGCGATCTACGTGGCCGGCAAGGGGTTCGGCTTCCGGGTGCACGAGCCGCCGGAGCTGGTCGACCACATCCGGGCACTCGCGGCGCGGCTGGGCGAAGCGGTCGACTGAGCCGGGGTCACCGGGTGCGCGGGTCAAGCGGTAGCGGAGCGTCACCGATTCCTTCGGCCGCCGGGCGGTGTCCAAGTCTCCGGAAGCGGCGCAGACGCCGATGACCGCCAGGCAAGGAGACAGAGTGCGCACCAGGACTTCACCCCCGCCGGCGGCCCCGGCCGCGGGAACCGCCCAGCGAAGATGGGTGCTGGTCATCACCTCGGTGGCGTCGTTCATGGTCATCCTCGACGCGCTGGTCGTGGCGACCGCGCTGACGGCGATCCGGAACGATCTCGGTGCGTCGGTCACCGAGCTGGAATGGACGGTCAACGCCTACGGCCTGAGCTTCGCCGTCCTGCTCATGACGGCGGCGGCCGCCGGTGACCGCTGGGGGCGCCGGCGGGTCTTCGCGGCGGGCCTGACGCTGTTCGCGGCGGCGTCGCTGATCTGCGCGATCTCGCCCGGGGTGGCGGTCCTGATCGCCGGGCGGGTGCTGCAGGGCGCCGGCGCCGCGTTCGTCATGCCGCTGGCGCTCGCCCTGCTCGGCGCCGCCTTCCCGGCGCAGCTGCGGGCGAAGGCCCTCGGGGTGTTCGCGAGCGTCAGCGGCGTGGCGGTCGCGCTCGGGCCGCTGCTCGGCGGTGCCGTCGTCGAAGGCATCTCGTGGCCGTGGATCTTCTGGATCAACGTCCCGATCGGGGCGGCGCTGGCCTGCTTCGCGCTCACCCGGATCGAGGAGAGCCACGGCCCGGACGCCGCCCTCGACGTCCCGGGCCTCGTGCTGGCCGGCGCCGGTTCCCTCGGCGTGGTGTGGGGCCTGGCCCAGGGCAACGAAGCCGGCTGGACCAGCGTGGCCGTGCTGGGGCCGCTCGTGGCCGGCTTGGCGGCGCTCGGCGCGTTCGTCGCGTGGCAGCGGCGAGCCGCCCACCCGATGCTGCCGCTGCACCTGTTCCGTTCGCGCCGGTTCGCCGCCGGCAACACCGTGATCTTCTTCCACTGGGCGTCCGCGCTGGGCGCGGTCTTCTTCATGGCCCAGTTCCTGCAGGAAGGACTCGGGTACGGGCCACTGGCCGCCGGGCTCGGGCTGGCGCCGTGGGGGTTGACGACGACGGTCGTCCCGCAGCTCGCGGGCCGGCTGGTCGGCCGGTTCGGCGAACGGCCGTTCATCGTGGCCGGGCTGGGCCTGCACGCCGCCGCCATGCTCTGGATCGGCCTGGCCGCCGGGCCCGCGATCGGCTACTGGGTGATCGCCGTGCCGCTGGTGCTGTCGGGGACCGGGATCGCGATGTGCCTGCCGGCGGCGCAGAGCGCGGTGCTGACGTCGGTCGCGCCGCGGCTGCTCGGCAAGGCCTCCGGTGCGTTCAGCGCGATGCGGCAGCTGGGCGGGGCGTTCGGCGTCGCGATCCTGGTCGCCGGGTTCTCACTGGCCGGCAGTTACGCCTCGAGCGCCGCGTTTTCCGCCGGGTTCACCGCCGCTGCCGTGCTCAGCGCCGTGCTCGCCGCGGCGGGGGCGCTGGCCGGTTCCGTCATCCCCCGACGTTCCACCGAGGAGTGAAACGATGTCCGAGCCGAAGGCCGAGCTGCTGCGAGAACTGCACCACGGGAAGCTGCTGGTGCTGCCGAACGCGTGGGACGAGGCGAGCGCGGAACTCGTCGTCGAAGCGGGGTTCCCGGTCGTGGCGACGTCGAGTGCGGCGGTGGCCGACGCGCTGGGCCACGAGGACGGCGAACGGGCACCCTGGCGGGAGATGTTCGCCGCCGTGGCGCGGATCGCCCGCGCGGTGCCGGTGCCGGTGACCGTGGACGCCGAGGCGGGCTACGGCCTGGAACCGGACCAGCTCGTCGCCGAGCTGCTGGCCGCCGGGGCGGTGGGCTGCAACCTCGAGGACACCGACCACCGGGCCGGCGGACTGGCCGACGCGGCGGCCCAGGCGGACCGGCTGGCCGCGGTCCGCGCGGCGGCCGGCGGGTCGCTGGTGATCAACGCGCGGATCGACACCTTCCTGCCGTCGAGCGGGTTTTCCGGCCCCGAGCGGACGGCCGAGGCGATCCGGCGCGGCCGCCGGTACCGCGCGGCCGGAGCGGACTGCGTGTACCCGATCGGGCTTTCGCACGCGGCCGACCTCGGGCCGGTGGTCGAGGGCGTGCCCGGCCCGGTCAACGGGAACACCGGTCCGGAGCTGGACCTGGCCACCCTGGCGGCGCTGGGGGTCGCCAGGGTGTCCTTCGGGCCGCGGTTCTACCGCGCCGGGGCCGCGGCGCTGCGCGACGGGCTGGCGGAGCTGCGCCGCGCGGCCGGGACGGTGGGTGCATGAGGAGGGATGATCGACGATGCCGATGACGAACGAGGAGCGTGCGGTGTCATCCGAGGAGTGGCTGCGGGACGAGTTCGGCGCGCTGCGCCCGGCGCTGGTCGCGCACTGCTACCGGATGACCGGGTCCCACCAGGACGCCGAAGACGCCGTCCAGGAGACCTACCTCAAGGCCGCCCGCGGGGTGGACGCCTTCCAGGGGCGGTCGTCCCTCAAGACGTGGCTCTACCGGATCGCCACCAACACCTGCCTCACCGAGCTGAACCACCGGAGCCGGCGCGTGCTGCCCGCCGGACTCGGCGCGCCGTCGGACGATCCCGGGATCCGCGTCTTCGCCGACGACTCCGTCGCGTGGCTCGGGCCGCTGCCCGACGCCGTGCTCGGCGATCCGGGCGAGGTGGTCGTGCGGCGCGAGTCCGTCCGGCTCGCGCTGGTCGCCGCCCTGCAGCACCTCCCGCCCCGGCAGCGCGCGGCCTTCCTGCTGCGCGAAGTCCTGTCGTGGTCGGCCGCCGAGATCGCGGGCACGCTCGGCATCAGCGTGCCCGCGGTGAAGAGCCTCCTGCAGCGGGTCCGCGTCCGGCTCGACGAACTGGACCTGGACGGCCCGCCGGAGCTCGGTCCGGAAGACGAGCGCGCCCTGCTCGACCGGTACATCGCGGCGTTCGAGGCCGAGGACACCGCGGCCATCCGGGTGGTCATCCAGGACGACTTCAGCCTCGAAGCCGTGCCGCACGCCGAGTGGTTCAAGGGCGTCGACGTGTGCCTGCCGTTCCTGCAGCGCACCTTCTCCGAGCCGGGTGGCGCGCCGCGGTTGCTGCCCACCCGGGCCAACGGCCAGCCCGCCGCGGGCAGCTACCGCCTCGACGCTTCCGGTGCCCGCCGCGCCGACGGGCTGTGGGTGTTCACGATCACCGGCGGCCGCTTCTCCCGGGCGGTGAAGTTCCGCGGCCCGGCGCTCGTCACGGCGGCCGGCCTCCCGGACCGGCTGCAGTGACGACGCCGGCCGGGACCCCGGCGACGCGGTCGGACCGCGGGCCGTCAGTGGGCCAGCAGCTTCACCGCCACGACGGCGAGGGCGATCGCCATTTCCCCGACGAACAACAGCAGCCGGACCGGCCACCGCACGGCCGTGTGCCGCGTCGCGAGCAGCGCCAGCACGGCGATGGTGAGCACCAGTGACAGCGCGGCGAGCCACAGCGCGGTGGTCAGCGGCAGCCAGCCGAGCGCCGCCGCCCCGACGCTGAGGAGGGGCAGCAGGGCGGTCTCCAGGACGTGGCTCGCCGCCTTGGCGATGTGGCGCAGGTGGTGGCCGCGCGGGAACCGGCCGTGGGCGATGCGGTGGGCGGTCACGTCCGCGAACCCGCCCGCCACGCAGAGCGCGCCCATGGCGGCGGCGATGTCCGCGACGGCTTCGGCCGCCGAAGTCTCGTTCGCGTACTTCACCAGGACCAGCACGGTGGACAGCCCCACCAGCGTCGCGTACACGCGTTCCCGCAGGGCGGAAACGACGGGTTGGCTCATGGGCGGAACTCTAAACGGCCTTGCGCGCCTTGACCCGGCGGACCACGAACAGTCCGATGGCGACGACGGCGACCGCCAGGACGGCGTACTGGAAGAACCCGGCATACCGCTCGACCAGCGGCCAGTTCTCGCCGAGCAGGTAGCCCGCGACGACGAAGACGGTGTTCCAGATCAGGCTCCCCGCCGTGGTGAAGAGCAGGAACCGGCCGAACGGCATCCGTTCGACCCCGGCCGGAACGGAGACGAGGCTGCGGAAGACGGGGATCATCCGGCCGAAGAAGACGGCCTTGCCGCCGTGCCGGGCGAACCAGGCCGCGGTGCGGTCGAAGTCGCCGGTCCCGACGAGCGGGAGCCGCGCGGCCAGCCGGCGCATCCGGTCGTGCCCCAGCACCGCGCCCGCGAGGTAGACGACCACGGCGCCGGCCACCGAGCCCAGCGTGGTCCAGAACAGGGCGGCGCCGAGGCCGAACGTCCCGCGCCCGGCGGCGAACCCGGCGAGCGGGAGCACCAGCTCGCTCGGCAGCGGCGGGAAGAGGTTGTCGAGCCCGACGACGAGCGCCGCGCCGGGCCCGCCGAGGGATTCCATGAGCCCCACGGCCCAGCCGGCCACGCCGGTGAGCTCGGCGGCTGCGGCCGGTGACACGGTCATGAAGTCCTTCCGTGGTCGTGAGTGGTAATTAGGGTTCTAACCCGAATTACCACTCACGAGGGGTTGGCGACGGGGGAGTGGTCAGCCGGCGCAGGCCTTGGTCAGCTCCGCCACCTGGCCGGCCTTCTTCTGCACCCAGTCGGCGGGCCGCTTCACCAGGTCGTCGACCGTCGTCTCGCGCAACGTCGTCGCCAGGCCGTCGATCGCCTCGGCGGCCGTGGTGTTCGCGGCTTTCGAGGCCAGGCCGGTCAGTTCGGCCGCGGCCGCGTGGGCCCGGTCGGCCGCCGCCTGGGGGTTGGCCAGGTCCGGGTCGGCCGTGGCGATGCGGACCGCGTCCGCGCAGACCGCGGCGGTCGAGGCGGCGTTGCCCACCTGCCCCGCCGTCTCGGCCACCCCGCAGCCGGTGAGGGTCAGCAGGAGGCCGGCGGCGAGGATCGTCGTTGTCGGGCGCATGGGTCATTCCTTCCGGGAGACAGCCGAGGTGCGGAGCAAGCTCGCGGTCACCGCCGTCGCGAGGATCGCGGCGACCACGCCGAGCGAGAGGGCCGTCGGGATCTTCCAGACGTCCAGCAGCAGCATCTTGATGCCGACCCAGACCAGCACCGCGGCCAGGCCGAGCTTGAGGTAGACGAACCGGTGCATCAGGTCGGCGAGCAGGAAGTACATCGCCCGCAGGCCCAGGATGGCGAACGCGTTCGACGTGAACACGAGGAACGGCTCCTGCGTGACCGCGAAGATCGCCGGGATGGAGTCGACCGCGAAGACGACGTCGGTGACCTCGATCAGCACCAGGACGGTGAGCAGCGGGGTGGCCACCCAGTGGCCGGCCTCGCGCACGAGGAACTTCTTGCCGTGCAACCGGTCCGTGGCCGGGACGATCCGCCGGAACACCCGCAGCACCGCGTTGTTCTCGTAGTCGACGGTTTCGTCGCGGTGCAGGGCCATCCGGATCCCGGTGAGGACCAGGAAAGCGCCGAACACGTAGAGGATCCACGCGAAGCTCGCGATCAGGACCGAGCCGGCGGCGATGAACACCGCCCGGAACACCAGCGCGCCGAGCACGCCGTAGAACAGGATGCGGTGCTGGTATTCGCGGGGGACGGCGAAGTAGCCGAAGATGATGGCGAAGACGAAGACGTTGTCGACGGCCAGGGACTTCTCGATGACGTAACCGGCGAAGTACTGGCCCGCGAACTCCCCGCCCCAGACCCACCAGACCACGGCGCCGAAGGCGAGCCCGAGCGCCACCCACACCGCGGACCACGCAAGAGCTTCCCGGACGCCGACGACGTGCGCGCGCCGGTGGGCGAGCAGGTCGACGGCGAGCATCAGCAGGATCACGCCGAGCACGGCGGCCCAGGCCCAGATCGGGACGGTCACGACAGACTCCTCTGGTTCGGTGGCGAACCAGAGGTCTCCCCGGCCACCCGAAGGTGACGCCGGCACCGGGCTGCGCGGGCAGCCGGACTGACGATGCCGGACCGGGCGGGTACTCCCCTCCGTGCCTCCAGAATGACGAACTACACTTCGTCTGTCAAGGTGGGCCGGGGTGAGGGGGCCGGATGGCTTCGTGGACGTTCCTGACCAACCACGCGCACGTCCTGCTGTGCGTGGCCGCGGATCCGGACCGGACCCTGCACGACATCGCCGGGCTGGTGGGGATCACCGAACGCGGGGTGCAGCTGATCCTCGCGGACCTGATCGCGGAGGGCTACCTCGAGCGCGAGCGCGTCGGACGGCGCAACCACTACAAGATCCACCCGGAGGGCCGGCTGCGGCACCCCCTGGAAGCGCACCACCGGGTGGCCGACCTGGTCACGGCGCTCGGCCCCGACCCGGCGAGGTCGTGAGTGGTAATTCGGGTTAGAACCCGAATGGAAGTCCGGCGCCACGGCGACCTGCCGGTGTACGCCGTCACCCTGGCCGGTGCGGTGGCCGTCAACCTGCTCACCGGC
>NZ_JBSGAI010000074.1:0-27389 GCF_053600695.1 Amycolatopsis sp. NPDC005003
GTCGGGTTTGTCAAGGCGGGAAAGCGTGCCTTGACAAACCCGACCGCCGACTGAAGAGAAGGCTGGGATGAGGGGCGGGGGAGGTCTGGTGAGGTTGTTGGTCGCCTCGCGCTCCCGGCCGGCGGTTCGCGTGTTGTCGAGTCCAGGCTCCGGCTGTTGGCCGCCGGTTCGCATCCCCCGTTCGGCCGATTCGGATGTCCCCAGTGGACCACCCCGGAGGCGGCCGATTCCGTCGGTCCCCTCCCCGCCTGCTGCGGCCGTCAGCCGAAGATCTTCTGCACCTGATCGGAGATCTTGGCGACCAGCTCCGAGAACTGCACGACCCCGCCCAGCAGGCCCTTGACCTTCTCCCAGCGGCTGCGCACCACCGCCGGCTCCGCGGCGTCGCCCGCGCGCAGGTCGGCCGCCAGGTCGGTCAGCGTGTCCTCCAGTACCTCCTGCTTGGCCAGCTCCTTCCCGCGCACCTCGGTCGTCAGCCGCTCGATCAGGTCGAGCAACGACGAGACCGCCGTTTCCGCGCCGCCGGCTTCGATGCCCGTCTGGGTGATCTTGCCCGAGTTGTCGCCGCCGATGCTGACCTTGTTCGTGATGCGGTGGCTCATCAGGTCTCCGTCTTGGCCGGGCGGCCGGGGGCCGCGGATGGGCGCGGGCGCGGGGTGCGCAGCCCGGTCTGGGTGATCGTCCCACGGTTGTCGCCGCGGATGGTGACGTCGTTGTTGATCACGACCGATGCCTGCTCGTCGAACTTCGCCGTCGAGAAGCCGGCGTCGCCGAGGAGCTTGCCGATCGCCGGCAGGAGCCGGCTTTCGATGATCTTCTCGTACCGCGCGATGTCGACCAGCTGGAAGTAGTCGGCGAGCAGGTTCACCGACGCGAGTTCGCGCAGCGTGTTCGCGGCGCCGTAGCGGTCCGGGTCCAGCACGCCGGGCTCGCGCTTCGGCTGCCGGATCCACGACGCGAGGTTCACGATCCGGCCCGGCAGGCTCGCCGGCATCTCCAGCCAGGCCAGCAGGCCCTGGCCGAGCGGGCGCAGCGAGTCCGGCCGCATCTTGTCCACCACGCGGTACTCGGCCCGGATCGGCGGCAGCATGTACGGCGTCCACTCGACGTACAGCGTCGTGTCGTCCACCGCGACGTGCAGGAACGTGGTGAGCACCAGGTCCCGGTCCCAGGTCTCCACCTGGAAGGACAGGTAGTAGCGCGCCCATTCCTTCGGCTCCGTGCGGAGCCGGGCGACCTCGGCGGCGGTGAGCCGGGTGTGCGGCGGGCGCTCGATGTCCGGCAGGTAGGCGGCGGCTTCCGGGGTGCCCAGGTGGTCGACGAGCTCGGTGGCCGGGGTGAACACCGCCTCGGTCACCGTCAGCCCGCCGAGCCGGTGGTCCGGCGACAGCGCGTTCGCGTGGCGGAGGTTCGCGATCGCCGTGCGGATCCCGTCGTACAAGGTCTCGGTCGTCAGTTCCGGGCGGCCTTCGCCGTCCTCGACCCGCTCCAGCGGGATCGCCATCGACCAGGCGTCCCGGCGGAACCCGGCGCCCACGAACGGGTTGTACCCGCGGTACACCACCAAGGGCGCCCCCGGCGCCTCGGCGGACTCGGTGCTCCCCTGGTAGCGGGCGAGCTGGTTCCGGAAGTCTTCGGTGAGCAGACCGGTGAGGCTGCCACCGCCGCCGGCCGGGTCGCCGCCGAACCGCCGGAAGCGCGTCGTCAGCAGGTTCCACAGGGACCACCGCTCGATCGTCACGGCCACGCACACGACCACCGCGAGCACGATGCCGATGACGGTCCGGGCGGTGTCGCCGCCGGAGGACACCTCGTACGGGTCCACGTCGTAGTAACGGGAGGAGTACCGGCTGCCGGAGCCGAAGATTTCGTCCGAATAGGACAGCAGCAGCCAGGCGACGACGACCGCCAGCCCCAGCACGAACGCCGTCTTCGGGTTGATCGCCTTCTCCAGCGCGTAGGCGCTCTTCCCGGCCCGCGTCACGACGAGCAGCAGCGACAGCACGATCCAGCCGTAGAGCAACGGGTTGTCCCACAACAGCCCGATGACGACGGCCATGAGCAGCACCAGCAGGCCGTCGAAGTTCTTGCGGCGCGCCCGCGCCCGCACCGCTTCGGTGAGCACGCGGCCCGCGTCGAGGCCCGGTGACGGCGGGACCGGGCGGGTGGGCTCGACGAGGAACTCCGTGATGGCCCGCTTGCTGTAGGCGGGATCGAGGTAGGACGCCGCGCAGAGGTAGCGCGTCGTGTCGTCGGCCATGCCGCCCCCTTGTCAGGCCGGGGCCGCGATCGCCGGACAGCTCGCTCCCCCGCAAGTTGCAGAAGGTAGCATGCTGTCACGAAAAGCGGGACGGTAATTCCGGCAGCAAACCGGCATTTCCCCAAGCTGAAACGCTCAGGACATCAGCCTCGCGGTCAGTTCCCCACGGCTGCGGACACCGACCTTGCCGAACACCGCCTTGAGGTGGTCCTGCACCGTGTGCGCCGAGATCGCCAGCCGGGCGGCGATGTCCGTCGTGGACAGTCCGGCCAGCACCTCCCGGCAGACATCGCGCTCCCGGGCGGTCAGCCCGTAGGCGGCGAGCAGGACACCCAGCAGCTCGGCGCCCGAAGCGCGGTCGAACGTCACGGCCGTCTCGCCGTCCGTTTCCCCTTCGCCCGTCACCAACCGGCTGGCGTGCAACACGATCCAGCCGTCGTGGGCGTCGCGGACCCGGGCGCGGAACGTCCCGGTCGCCGCCGCGCGGGCTCCGGTCACCACCGCGCGCAGCACCACGGCGAACCGGCCCGGGGCGATCTCGTCGAGCTCGGCGCGCCACGCCGCGGCCGCCGCGGTCGCCGCCCGCTGCCTGCCGTCCGGGCCGACCACCACGATCGCCGGTTCGCACCCGCCCCCCGTCCCGCGGGTGCGCGCGGCCACCCGCGTCGCCGCCGCCAGCGCCGGCGCGACCGCCGTCAGGAACTCGACCTCGCGGTCGCCGAACTCGCCGCGCCGCACCAGGCCGGCCGCACCCCACGACGTCCCGTCGACCCGGAACACCACCCGCAGTTCGTGGCCGAGCCCCAGCGGCCGCCAGACCTCGGCGAGCCGGCCGCTGCGCTCGGCGACGCGGCGGGGCAGGTCGGACAGCCGCGCCACCGGCACCGACCGTTCCGCCAGCTCGGCGAAGGTGTGGGGCTGGGCGCCGTCGTATTCGTAGGTCGCCAGCAGCGGCTCGTACTCGCCCGGGATGCGGGCCCGGCCGCTGGTCATCGAGCTGATCACCGCGGTGTCCGGGTCGAGCGACGCCCAGCAGGTCAGTTCGGCGGGCACCACGCGGTCGACCAGCTCGATGGCGGCGGCGTGCAGCTCGGCGACGCCGCGGCCCGCCGTCGCGAGCGCGGCGACCTCCCGCCGCACTCCCTGCGCCCGGCCGTCCCACATGGAGGCAGTATGCGCCGCCCGCGGCGGCCCGCGGTATCCCACTTTTCCGGGATGGCCCGCCCGCGGCCGCGGTTCCTAGCGTTGTCGTCATGACCCACTTCAGTGCGCCGGGCCAGGGCCCGGAACTCGACAGCAAGGACGCGCGGATCACCGTCAAGGTCGGCGCGGAGCACACCGGTGGCGCGTACGAGGTGTTCGAGGTCGACGCGCCGCGCGGGCCGTCCGTCCCGCCGCACACCGAGCCCTGGGCGAAGAGCTTCTACGTGCTGCACGGACGCATCACGGTCTACGTCGACGGCGAACTCCACGACCTCGGCCCGGGGGCGGCCATCAGCGTCCCGGCGGGCGCGGCGAACACCTTCACGGTGCACACGCCGTCGGCGCAGTTCCTCGCGGTGTGCCTGACGGACGGGATGGGCCGGTTCTTCCGCGCCGTCGACCAGGCGGCACCGGAGCAGATCGCGGAGATCGCCGGGCGCCACGGGATCGAGCTCGTGCCGTGAACGCCGTCGCGCAGGTCTTCGCCGGGCTGGCGGTGCTGGTGCACCTGCTGGCGTTCACCTGGGAGGTGGTGCTGTTCGAACGGCCTGGCGTGCACGAGGGCATCTTCAAGATCCCGGCGGCGAACCTGCCGGCCACCCGGCTGTGGTCGTTCAACGTCGGCTTCTACAACTTGTTCCTGGCGGCCGGCCCGGTGCTCGGCCTGGTCCTGCTGCACACCGGGCACGCCGACGCCGGGCGCGCGCTGGTGCTCTACTGCTGCGGGTTCATGCTGCTGGCCGGGATCGCCCTCGGCGTGTCGGACCTGCTCGCGCTCAGCCGCCCGCGCGGGGCGGGCCGCGGTGGTGCCCTCGCGCAGGCGGTGCCGCCGCTGGTCGCCCTGGTCGCGGCGCTGTTCTAGCCGGATTCGAGCAGTTGCTCGCTCCAGGCCCGGATCGCCGCGGCCTGTTCGGGCGTGAGCCGGTCGAGGACGAGCCGGCGAAGGTTGGCGCCGTGGGCCCGGACGGCGTTCTTCGCCGTCCGGCGGCCTTCGCCGGTCAGCTCGATTCCGGTGCGCCGGCTGGTCGCGCCGTCTTCGATCCGCGCCACCAGGCCGCGCTTCTCCATCCGCGTCAGCAGGTGCGCGACGCGGCTCTTCTCCCAGTCGAGCGCGTCGGCGAGCTCGCCGACGCGCATCGGCCCGGTCAGTGTCATCAGCACGCTGAACTCGGCCTTCGAAATGCCGCAGTCGCGCTGCAGCCCGCGATCGAGTTCGCGGGCGAGCTGCCGCTGGGCGCGCATCCAGGTGTCCCAGAACTCCCACTCCGCCGGCTCCAGCATGGGCGTAGCATACAGAGTTGACGCGTCAACTCATGGAGGAGACCGATGAAGACACTGCTGCGCGGCGGCATGGTGGTCAGCATGGATCCGGCGCTCGGGGACCTGCCCCGTGGCGACGTGCTCATCGAAGACGGCCGGATCGCCGCCATCGGCGCCACGCTCGACGTCGACGTCGACGTCGAGATCGTCGATGCGACCGGGAAGATCGTGCTGCCCGGGTTCGTCGACACGCACCGGCACACCTGGCAGACGGCGTTCCGCGGCTTCGGCGCGGACTGGACGTTCGACCAGTACCGCGTCGCCGCGCACCGCACGCTCAAACCGCACTACCGACCGGAGGACGTCTACCTGGGCAACCTCCTCGGCCGTCTCGAAGCCCTGAACTCCGGCGTCACGACCATGCTCGACTGGTTCCACTGCGCCCTGCACCCCGAGAACGCCGACGCCGCGATCGCCGGGCTGCACGACGCACCCGGCCACTCGATCTTCTGCTACGGCGCCGACGGGCCGGACATCACGCCGGAGATCCGGCGGGTGCGCAAGCTGTTGCCGGGCGACGACATGGTGCTCGGCCTGCGCGGCCCGGTGATCTCCACAATGGACGAAACCGCCGCGGATGTCGCGCTGGCACGGGAACTCGGGCTGCCGGTGAGCACCCACGTCCACGGTACCGGTGGCTGGCCGTACGGCGACCGGCCGATCGCGGAGATGCACGCCCGCGGACTGCTCGACGACCGCACGACCGTCATCCACGGCAACGGGCTCTCCGACGACCAGCTGGCGATGCTCGCCGACGCGGGTTCCTCGGTGTCGATCAGCCCCGACGTCGAGCTGAAGATGGGCTTCGCCCCGCCCATCACCGGCCGGGCGCTGGCCGCCGGCCTCCGCCCGACGCTGTCGGTCGACGACTGCCTGTCCGCCGGCGGTGACCTGTTCGGCGCCATGCGCACGGCCTTGGCCGCCGACCGCGGCCTGACGACGCGGACCGTCCTCGAGTGCGCCACGGTGAACGGCGCCCTGACCTGTGGGCGCGACACCGGCCGCCTCACCCCCGGCAAGGCCGCCGACCTCGTCCTGCTCGACGCCGAGGACCCGGCCATCTTCCCCGTCGGCGATCCGGCCGGGAGCATCGTCAGCGCCGGCCACCCCGGCCTGGTCGACAGCGTCTTCGTCGCGGGGAAGGCGGTCAAGCGCGACGGCAGGCTGCTCGGCGTCGACCTCCCGGCCCTGCGCGCGCGGCTGCTCGAATCCCGCGACCGGATCGCCGCGGCCGCGGGCATCCCGGTCGACGGGTCGTGGCGGCCTCAGGAAGCCGACGTCACGCGGTAGACGTCGTAGACGCCTTCCACGCCGCGGACCACCTTCAGGACGTGGCCCAGGTGCTTCGGGTCGCCCATCTCGAACGAGAAGCGGCTGACCGCGACCCGGTCGCGGGACGTGGTCACCGACGCCGAGAGGATGTTGACCTTCTCGTCGGCCAGCACCTTGGTCACGTCCGACAGCAGGCGGTGCCGGTCGAGCGCCTCGACCTGGATGGCCACCAGGAACACCGAAGACGCCGAGGGCGCCCACTCGACCTCGACCAGCCGCTCGGGCTGGGACTGCAGGTCGCCGGCGTTCGTGCAGTCGGTGCGGTGCACCGACACGCCGCCGCCGCGGGTGACGAAGCCGAGGATCTCGTCGCCCGGCACCGGGGTGCAGCAGCGGGCCAGCTTCGCCCAGACGTCGCTGGCGCCCTTGACCACCACGCCGACGTCGTTGGAGCCGCGGCGGCGGGTCACCGTGGACGGTGTCGCGCGCTCGGCGAGCTCCTCTTCGGCGGCGTCGACGCCGCCGATCAGCGCCACCAGCCGCTGCACGACGTGCTTCGCGCTGGTGTGCCCCTCGCCGACCGCCGCGTACAGCGACGAAATGTCGGCGTGGCGCAGCTCGGTGGCCACCGCGCCCATCGACTCCGCGGAGACCAGCCGCTGGATCGGCAGGCCGACCTTGCGGATCTCCTTGGTGATGGCTTCCTTGCCGCCTTCGATCGCCTCGTCGCGGCGTTCCTTGGCGAACCACTGCCGGATCTTCGCGCGGGCCTTCGGCGAGCCCGCGAACTGCAGCCAGTCGCGCGACGGCCCGGCGTTCTCCGCCTTCGACGTGAAGATTTCGACGACTTCGCCGTTTTCCAGCTTGCGCTCGAGCGCGACCAGGCGGCCGTTGACGCGGGCACCGATGCAGCGGTGGCCGACCTCGGTGTGCACGGCGTAGGCGAAGTCCACCGGCGTCGAGTCCACCGGCAGCGTGATCACGTCGCCCTTCGGCGTGAACACGAAGATCTCGCGGGCGGCCAGCTCGTAGCGCAGCGACTCGAGGAAGTCGCCCGGGTCCGCCGCTTCCCGCTGCCAGTCGAGGAGCTGGCGCATCCACGCCATCTCGTCGACGTCCATGGCGTTGCCGGTGTGCGTGCCCTTGGTTTCCTTGTACCGCCAGTGCGCGGCGATGCCGTACTCGGCCGTGCGGTGCATCTCGTAGGTGCGGATCTGCACCTCGAGGGGCTTGCCGTCCGGGCCGATCACCGTCGTGTGCAGCGACTGGTAGACGCCGAACCGGGGCTGCGCGATGTAGTCCTTGAACCGGCCGGGCACCGGCTGCCACAGCGCGTGCACGACACCCATGGCGGCGTAGCAGTCGCGGACGTCCTCGACCAGGATCCGGACGCCGACCAGGTCGTGGATGTCGTCCAGGTCGCGGCCGCGGACGATCATCTTCTGGTGGATCGAATAGTAGTGCTTCGGGCGGCCCTCGACCTTCGCGGTGATCCGCGACGAGACGAGGTTGCTGGTCAGGTCCGTGATCACCGAGCGCAGGTAGATGTCGCGCGAGGGCGCGCGGTCGGCGACCAGGCGGACGATCTCGTCGTACTTCTTCGGCTGCAGGATGGCGAACGCGAGGTCCTCCAGCTCCCACTTGACCGTGGCCATGCCGAGGCGGTGGGCCAGCGGGGCGAGCACTTCGAGCGTTTCGCGGGCCTTGCGGGCCTGCTTCTCCGGCGGCAGGAAGCGCATGGTGCGCATGTTGTGCAGCCGGTCGGCGAGCTTGATGACCAGCACCCGGGGGTCCTTGGCCATCGCGATGACCATCTTGCGGATGGTCTCGGCCTCGGCGGACGAGCCGAGCTGCACCTTGTCGAGTTTCGTGACGCCGTCGACGAGCTCGGCGACCTTCTCGCCGAAGTCCGCCTTCAGGCTCTCGACGGCGTACCCGGTGTCCTCGACCGTGTCGTGCAGCAGCGCCGCGACCAGCGTCGTGGTGTCCATCCCCAGCTCGGCGAGGATGGTGGCGACGGCCAGGGGGTGGGTGATGTACGGGTCGCCGGACTTGCGCCGCTGGTTGCGGTGCAGCTCCTCGGCGACGTCGTAGGCGCGCTGGAGCAGGCCGAGGTCGGCGTTGGGGTGCAGCTCGCGGTGGATGACGGCCAGCGGCTCGAGGACCTGCTTGACCGGGGCGGCGCGCTGGGCGGTGATCCGCCGGGCGAGGCGCGCCCGGACCCGCCGGGTGGCGGACGGGTTCGGCGCCGCACCGTTCGGCTTCGGCGGCGCGGGCTGTGCCGCCGCCTGCCCGTTCTGCGGGGCGCCCTGCTTCGCGGGCACCGCGGCGTCGAGCTCCTGGCTCACCCGCACCTCCTGCTGCTCGTGCGGCCTTCGGACCACCAGGGTAGCCGTTGCGCCTCGCAGCCCTGCCGGGTGCGCCCGTTCAGGGGGATGTGGAACCCGTCACCAGCGCCTTCACCACCCACGCCGTCGTGAGTGGTAATTCGGGTTAGAACCCGAATTACCACTCACGAGAGCCGCGGCAGACCTGTCAGCAGGTGCGGAGGGCGTGGATCTTGCGGTCGCCGAGGACCTGGCGGCCGCCCAGGGCGGCAAGCTCCAGGACCACCGAGACGCTGTCGACCACCGCGCCCGCGTCCTCCAGGAGCTTGCCGGTCGCCGCGACCGTGCCGCCCGTGGCCAGGACGTCGTCGAGGACCGCGATGCGCTGGCCCGGCCGGACCACGCCGGCCGGGAGCTCCACCGTCGCCGTGCCGTACTCCAGGGCGTAGTCGACGCGGCCCGCCACCGCCGGGAGCTTGCCCGGCTTGCGGATCAGCACCACGCCGAGGCCGCGGGCGTACCCGACGGCCGCGGCGAGGAGGAACCCGCGGGCCTCCACGCCGGCGAGCGCCTCGACCGAAGGATCGAGGGTGCCCGCCAGCGCGTCGGTGACCGCCTTGAACGCGCCCGCGTCCGCGAAGAGCGGGCTCAGGTCGCGGAACAGCACGCCGGGCTCGGGGAAGTCCGGCACCTCGGCGATCAGGCCGAGGGCGTCGTCGAGCTCCACGTCAGCGCTTCCGCTTGCCCGCGGGCTTGCCGGCCGGGCGCTGCTTCTGGATCCGGGCGGGGACGCTGGCCGCGGCCGCGTACGCCTTCTCCTTGCGCAGCTCCTTCGCGAGGGCGTCGTCGTCCGAGGCGTCGAAGTCCTCGCCCGCCGCCTTGCGCTCCTGGCTGGCCCGCCGCTGGCGGACGCGCTCGGCCTGCTGCGCGTACTTCGGGTCGCGCATCTTGAAGTCGACCAGCAGCGGCGTCGCCAGCGCGACCGACGACAGAACGCCGACGAGGGTACCGGTGAGCTGCACCAGCGCCAGGTCCTGCAGCGTGCCCGAGCCGAGCAGCACGTACCCGACGATGAGCAGGCCGAGGATCGGCAGCAGCGCGATGAACGCCGTGTTGAACGACCGCATCAGGGTCTGGTTCAGCGCGAGGTTCGCGGCCTCGCCGTACGTGCGGCGGGTCAGCCCGAGCAGGCCGCGCGTGTTCTCGCGGACCTTGTCGAACACCACCACCGTGTCGTAGAGCGAGAACCCGAGGATGGTCAGCAGGCCGATGACCGTCGCCGGGGTGACCTCGAAGCCGACCAGCGAGTACACCCCCGCCGTGACCAGGATGTCGTGCAGCAGCGAGATCAGCGCGGCCGCGGCCATCCGCCCGTCGAAGTAGATCGCCAGGAAGATGACCACCGCGACGAGGAACACGCCGAGCGCGATCAGCGCCTTCTGCGAGATCTCGCCACCCCAGGACGCGCTCACCGCGCTGTCGCTGATGGCCTGGACGCTGGGCTGGCCGTTGGTGCCCTTCGGGCCCAGGTCCTGGAACAGGCCCTGCTTCAGCTTGGCGACATCGGCCGCGTTCAGCGTGTCGGTGCGGATCTGGATCGTCGCGGCGTTGCCGGTGCCGACCTTCTGCGCCTCCGAGGCCGGGTGGCCGAGGGCCTTCTGGAACGACTCCTTCGCCTGCTCCTCGGTGATCACGCCGTGGATGCCGTTGGCCGGCATCTGGATCTGCGTGCCGCCCTCGAACTCGATGCCGAGGTTGAAGCCGCGGAAGATCATCGAGGCGAGGCACACCAGCACCAGCGCCGCGAAGAAGATGTACCAGCGCTTGCGCTTGCCGACGACGTCGAACGCGCCGGTGCCGACGTACAGCCGGTGGAAGACGCTTTCCTTCTTGCCGGGCTTCGCCGCCGTCTTGGCGTTGCCTTCGGCGTCCGTGCCCAGTTCTTCGACCCCCATGTCAGGCCTCCTTCACGTTCGCGCGGCCGACCGTGGTCGACTTCTTCCGCTGCGAACCCACTTGCTGCACGGCACCGAGGCCCAGATGCCTCGGATTGGACAGGAACGCGTTCTTGGACGTGGACACCATGGCCACCAGCGGGTGCGTCACCAGGTACACGACCACCAGGTCGAGCACCGTGGACATGCCGAGGGTGAACGCGAAGCCCTGGACGTCGCCGACCGCGATCACGTACAGGATCGCCGCGGCCAGGAAGCTGACCGCGTCCGACGCCAGGATGGTGCGCCGGGCGCGGACCCAGCCGCGTGGCACCGCGGACCGGAACGTCCGGCCCTCCCGGATTTCGTCCTTGAGCCGTTCGAAGTAGATGACGAACGAGTCCGCCGTGATCCCGATGGCGATGATCAGGCCGGCGATGCCCGCGAGGTCCAGCGTGTAGCCGATCCAGCGGCCGAGCAGCACCAGCACGGCGAACACCAGCGCGCCGGACAGGGCCAGCGACAGGATGGTGAGCACCCCGAGCAGCCGGTAGTAGAACAGGCAGTAGATGAACACGACGAGCAGGCCGATGCCGCCGGCGATCAGGCCGGCCTGCAGGGACGCGAGGCCGAGCGTCGCCGACACCGTGGTCGCGTCCGAAGAGGCGAACGACAGCGGCAGCGAGCCGTACTTGAGGATGTCCGAGAGGTCCTTCGCCTCGGACTGGGTGAACTTGCCGGTGATCTGGGTGTTGCCGTCGAGGATGGCCACCTGGATGTTCGGCGCGGACACGACCTGCGTGTCGAGCACGAACGCCGCCTGCTGGCCGGTGTTCTTCGAGGTGAAGTCCGCCCAGATCTTGGTGCCCTCGCTCTTGAAGCTGAGGTTCACCACCCACTGGCCGCGCTGCTGGTCGTAGCCCGAGGTCGAGTCGGCGATCTCGGTGCCCGGCAGGAACTCCGGCTCCAGCAGGTACTTGTAGGTGTTGTGGTCACCGCAGGCGACCAGCGGCAGCTTCGGGTCGTCGTTGCCTTCGAGGGCGTCCTTGGCGTTCGGCGCGCAGGTCAGCGCGGCCATCGCCTTCGAGACGAGCTCCTGGTTCGGCTGGCCGTCGGCGCCGATCAGCTGCGGGTTCTGCCGGAGGGCCTTGGCGGCCTGGATCTCCTTCGCGGTCTCCGCGTCGACCGAGCCGTCCGAAGGTGCCGGCGCCGAGGTGGACGCGGGCGGCGGGGTGCTGCCGCTCGGCGCGGCCGGCGTGGTGCTCTGCTGCTGCGCGGGCGCGGCACCCGGCGCGCCACCGCCACCGGTCTTGGTGGTGGTCGGGGCCCCGGAGGTGGCCGCGGGCGAGGACGGCGGGGCCGAGGTCGTCGGGGCGCCCGAGGTCGGCGTGCCCGTGGCGGGCGGCGGCGGGTTCGTCTGCGGCGGCACCACCGGCTGGGTGGCGGCCGAGACGACCTTCCGGAAGCCCAGCTTCGCGGTCTTGCCGAGGTTCTTCGCCTGGTCGCCCTGCTCGCCGGGGACCGTGATGACGACGTTGTTGCCGTCGAGGAGGACCTCGGTGCCGCTGACGCCGATCCCGTTGACGCGCCGTTCGATGATCTGGCGCGCCTGGTTCAGGGACTCGCGGGTCGGCTGGCCGCCGTCAGGGGTGCGGGCGGTGAGCGTGACCCGGGTGCCGCCCTGCAGGTCGATGCCCAGTTTCGGGGTCGGCTTGTGGTTGCCGGTGAGGAACACCAGCGCGTACAAGACGATCACGATCAGGGCGAACAGGGCGAGATAGCGTCCCGGGCGGAGATGCCCGGCTGAAGCTGCCACGGTGCTTCGGTCTCCTCGGACGGGGTGGACCCCAACGTTGCGGTGCCCGCCCGGAGGGTTACCGGGAGGGACTGTGTGCATTCACCGACCGTGTGCGATTCACTCCCGGGCACGGGTATGACGGCGGACACGCACGCAGCACCGAGACACTACTCGGTGCTGCGTGAGCCCGGCGTGCGAGGCCACACCGACTTTCGTCGGGAGTCCTGCCCTCGCCCAGGAGTGCCGCGGAAGGCTACTTCTTGCCGTGCTCCAGCGGCGGCGCCACCTGCGCGGTGGTCTGCGGCTCGTCGTCCTTGATGCCGGAGGTCGACTCGATGATCTTCGGCTCCTCGGCCGGGGTCTCCTCGACCTCGTCGGCGGAGTCTTCGTCGGTCTCGACGACCGGCTCGACCTTCTCGCGGACGGCCAGCCGCAGCCAGGTGGTGACGACACCGGGGGCGATCTCGATGTCGATCGTGGTGTCGCCCGTGGCGTCGGCGACGGTGCCGTAGAGACCGGACGTGGTCATCACGCGGTCACCGGGCGCCAGGCTGCTCTGCAGTTCCTGCTGCGCGGCCTGCTGCTTCTTCTGCTTCCGCGTGCTCATCACCAGCGGCACGGCGAGGACGAGCACGAGCAGCAGGGGCAGCAATAGCTGTTGCATGATTCTCCGTTCGACGGACACCCGGGCCCTGCCGAAATGTCCGGTTTTTGGGTATGTGCTCCTGTCGAGTGTGCCAGGTACCAGCGCGGACGCCAGCACCCACCCGCCGGTACGGGCCGCTCAGTCCTCGTCGAACAGCGACGGCCCGCCCTGGTCCGGGCGCCCCGGGAGGTCCGCGGGCGGCACCATGCCGAGGTGTTCCCACGCGGTCGCGGTAGCGACGCGGCCGCGCGGGGTGCGGGCGAGCATACCGGCGCGCACCAGGTAGGGCTCGCAGACCTCTTCCACGGTGCTCGCCTCCTCCCCCACGGCCACCGCGAGCGTCGAGATACCCACCGGCCCGCCGCCGAACGACCTGGTCAGCGCGGTCAGCACGGCCCGGTCGAGCCGGTCCAGCCCCAGCTCGTCGACGTCGTAGACGGCCAGCGCGGCGCGGGCGACGTCGCGGGTCACCTTGCCGTCCGCGCGGACCTCGGCGTAGTCGCGGACCCGCCGCAGCAGCCGGTTCGCGATCCGGGGCGTGCCCCGCGAGCGGCGGGCGATCTCGGCGCAGCCGTCGCGGTCGATCGGGATGTCGAGGATCGTCGCCGCCCGGCGCACGACCAGCTCGAGCTCGGCGTCGGTGTAGAACTCCATCTGGCCGGTGAAGCCGAACCGGTCGCGCAGCGGGCCGGTCAGCGAACCGGACCGGGTGGTCGCCCCGACCAGCGTGAACGGCGCGATCTCCAGGGGGATGCTGGTGGCGCCCGGGCCCTTGCCGACGACGACGTCGACCCGGAAGTCCTCCATCGCCAGGTAGAGCATCTCCTCCGCCGGGCGGGCGATCCGGTGGATCTCGTCGATGAACAGGACGTCGCCCGGTGCGAGGTTGGACAGCATCGCGGCGAGGTCGCCGGCGCGTTCCAGGGCCGGGCCCGAGGTGATCCGGATGGCCGCGCCCAGCTCGGCGGCGACGATCATCGCCATCGACGTCTTGCCCAGGCCGGGCGGGCCGGACAGCAGCACGTGGTCGGGCGGCACGCCACGGCGGCGCGCGCTCTCCAGCACCAGCTCCAGCTGCTCGCGCACGCGCAGCTGGCCGACGAACTCGTCGAGCTTGCGGGGCCGCAGCGTGCCCTCGACGTTCTCTTCGCCGGTCTGGGCCCACGCCGAGAGGGCCTCTTCCTCGTCCACCGCTTCATACTCCACGGCCGCGCCTACCGCTTCCGGCCGAGGGTGGCCAGTGCCGCACGCAGCACGCTGGACGTGGTGTGGCCGTCACCGTCGGCGAGGACCTTGTCCACGGCCTGCTCGGCCTGCTTGGCCGGGAACCCGAGCCCGGCCAGCGCCTCGACGACCTCGGCGCGCAGGGCGCCGGGCGCGGTGACGGCGGGGGCGTCGCCCGTGCTGCCGAGCGCGGTGACCTTGTCGCGCAGTTCGAGGGTGAGCCGCTCGGCGCCCTTGCGGCCGATGCCGGGCACCGAGGTGAGCACGGTGATGTTGCCTTCCACCAGCGCGGCCCGCAGCTTGTCCGGGTCCAGCACGGCGAGGGTGGCCAGGGCCAGGCGCGGCCCGATCCCGGACACCGTCTGCAGCAGGCCGAACAGCTCCCGGGCGTCGGCGTCGGCGAACCCGAACAACGTCAGCGAGTCCTCGCGGACGATGAGCGCGGTGTGCAGGCGGGCCTCTTCGCCGCGGCGCAGGGTGGCGAGGGTCGCCGGGGTGGCCTGCACGGCGAAGCCGACCCCGCCGACCTCGACCACGACGTGGTCGAGGCCGACCGACAGGACTTCTCCGCGTACCGACGAGATCATCGTGCTGCTCCAGGCTTCTTGGTCGTGGCTTGCTTGGCCGCGGCGGCCAGCCGGGCCTTGTGCGTGCGGGCCATCTCGGCCGCGCGGGCTTCGGCTTCGGCGAGCCGGGCCCGCATCGGCTCCCGCCAGAGGTGGCAGATGGCCAGGGCGAGGGCGTCTGCGGCGTCTGCGGGCTTCGGCGCGACCTCGAGGTTGAGCAGGCGCATCACCATGGCGGTGACCTGCGCCTTGTCCGCCCGGCCCGAGCCGCTGACCGCGGCCTTCACCTCGCTGGGCGTGTGGAAGACGACCGGCAGGCCCCGGCGCGCGGCGGCCAGTGCGACGACGCCGCCGGCCTGCGCGGTGCCCATCGCGGTGCGGACGTTGTGCTGGGCGAAGACGCGTTCGACCGCGACGGCCTGCGGCCGGTACTTGTCCATCCACCGCTCGACCTCGTCGGAGATGCCGAGCAGGCGGTGGGCCAGATCGGCGTCCGCCGGCGTCCGCACGACGTCGACGGCGACGCAGCGGACGGCCCGGCCCTTGCCGCCGTCGACCACGCCCAGGCCGCACCTGGTCAGACCGGGGTCGACCCCGAGCACCCGCACCCGCATTCCTCCCGCCGCGAACATCAGTTCGAGCTTGCAGGCTACTGGGCACGTCTGCGGCAGGATGGGTGACATGCCGGAGCCATCGGATTTCGTCACCCACCTGGGGCTCGAGCCCCTGCCGGTCGAAGGCGGGCAGTGGGCGCAGAGCTGGCGTTCCGACGCCGGGTCCGCGATCTATTACCTGCTCGTCGCGCCGGAGTTCTCCGCGCCGCACCGGCTGGACCGCGTCGAGGTGTACGTCCACCACGCGGGCGCGCCGGCGGAGATGCTGCTGCTGCACCCGGACGGCTCGGTCGAACGGCCGGTGCTGGGCACCGACGTCGCCGCCGGGGAGCGGCCCCAGGTCGTGGTGCCCGCCGGGACCTGGCAGGCCACGGTCACACGGGGCGAGTGGAGCCTGCTGGGCACGGTCGTCGTGCCGCCCTACACGGACGACTGCGTGGAGTTCGCGCCCGCTTCGGAGCTGGCGTCGAAGTATCCGGAAGCGGCCGCCGACCTGGGGAAGTTCTAAGGGCCGTCGACGCCCGGCGTCCAGCTCTCGGGGTCGCCGCTCTCGGTCAGCACCAGCTGCCAGCGGGCGAAGCCCTCGGGCGCGTCCGGGTGCCAGGGGAATTTGCCCTCCGGTGTCGCGACGATCAGCTGCAGCGCCGGGAAGTCGCCGTCCGGGTAGATGAGGAACGCGGTGCCGAAGTACTCGGGGTAGTGCCCCTTGTTGACGCGCTCGAGCACCACCGGGACGCCCTCGAAGAAGTCGTCGTAGCGCCTGCCGACCTCGAAGATCTCGCCGTTGGCGGCGCGGTCGACGTAGGCGTCGAGCAGCACCTGCCCCATCTGGCCGGGCAGCCCGACCACGACGGCCTCCGGCACGTTGTGCAGCGCCCACGCGCAGGCGGTGAAGGAGTAGCCGGCGCCTTCGTCGTCACCGGCGACGTTGATGACGGCGTTGCCGCGTTCCTTCGCCTGCCCCTCGATCCATTCGATGAGGCGCAGTTCTTCCGCGGACAGTTCGGCGGTGATGTCGGCGGCAGCGGCGGGGGTCGTCGAGGTCACGGCGCACATTCTGCCTGACGGCCCGCCTTCGGCCCAGTGCCCGGGCCGGTAATTTTCCGGCCCGGGCACGAAGGCATTGCGACGCAAGGGAAAACTCAGCCGACTTCGGCGAGCACCTCGTCGGACACATCGAAGTTCGCGTACACGTTCTGGACGTCGTCGCAGTCTTCGAGGGCGTCGATCAGCTTGAAGACCTTCTTCGCGCCGTCGGCGTCGAGCGGGACGCTCACCGAGGGCAGGAACGTCAGGTCGGCCGACTCGTATTCGAAGCCGGCGTCCTGCAGCGCCTTGCGGACCGGCACCAGGTCGGTCGCCTCGGAGACGATTTCGAAGCTCTCGCCGAGGTCGTTGACCTCTTCGGCACCGGCGTCGAGCACCGCCATGAGGACGTCGTCCTCGGCCGCGTCACCCTTGGGCATCAGCACGACACCCTTGCGGTTGAACAGGTAGGCCACCGAGCCGGGGTCGGCGAGCGAGCCGCCGTTGCGGGTCAGCGCGGTGCGGACCTCCGACGCCGCGCGGTTGCGGTTGTCGGTGAGGCACTCGATCAGGACGGCGACGCCGTTCGGGCCGTAACCCTCGTAGGTGATGGTCTGCCAGTCGGCGCCACCGGCCTCTTCACCGGCGCCGCGCTTGCGGGCACGCTCGATGTTGTCCTGCGGGACCGAGTTCTTCTTCGCCTTCTGGATGGCGTCGTAGAGCGTGGGGTTGCCATCCGGGTCGCCACCACCGGTGCCCGTGCGGGCGGCCACCTCGATGTTCTTGATCAACCGCGCGAAGAGCTTGCCGCGCTTCGCGTCGAGGTTGGCCTTCTTGTGCTTCGTGGTGGCCCACTTGGAGTGGCCGCTCATCTCTCCTCCATCTGTTCCGTACCCCGGCCGGGCACCGCGTCTCAGGCAGCCTTTCGCACGAGGTCGACGAACAGCCGGTGCACCCGCACGTCGGGCGTGAGTTCCGGGTGGAACGCGGTCGCCAGCACCGCCCCTTGCCGGACCGCGACGATCCTAGCGGTGCCGGTGTCCACGCCGGGCACGCCGCTGACGGTGGCCAGCACCTCGACGCCGTCGCCGGCCTTCTCGACCCAGGGAGCGCGGATGAACACGGCGTGCACGCTGTCGTCGATCCCGGCGAAGTCCAGGTCGGCCTCGAAGGAGTCGACCTGCCTGCCGAAGGCGTTCCGCCGCACGACGATGTCGAGCCCGCCGAGCTGCTGCTGGTCGGACCGCCCGTCGAGGGTCTGCCGCGCCAGCAGGATCATCCCGGCGCAGGAGCCGAAGGCGGGCAGCCCGTCGGCGATCCGCGCCCGCAGCGGCTCCAGCAGCTCGAAGCTCTCCAGCAGCCGTGACATGGTGGTGGACTCCCCGCCCGGCAGCACCAAACCGTCCACTTCGGACAGCTCGGCGGCCCGCCGGACCGGCACGGCCCGCGCACCCGCTTCGGCCAGCATGGCGACGTGCTCGCGCACGGCGCCCTGCATCGCGAGCACACCGATGACCGGTTCCGAAGACTCTCCTGCCACCCGACCTCCCGAAAGACCTTCCCACCAGCCTAGACGCACCGGCCGCACGCCTTACCGGCAGGTCAGACCCGCTCCCGCCCGCCCCCTCCCCCAGGCATCACCCGTGCCCGAGCGGGCATCACCCGTGTCTGGAGGGGCATCACCCCGATGCCCCTCCGATCACGCGTGATGCCCCTCGGATCACGCGTGAGGCCCGGCTGGTCACGGGTGATGCCTCTTTCCGCACGCCGGGCCCACGTCCGGGCCGCCGGGTCAGGGGACGCCGGCCAGCCTCAGCAGGGCCGCGGTCGCCGCGGCGGCGACCACCACCAGCGCGAACGGGGCCTTCCGCCACGCCAGCACGCCCGCCACCAGCACCCCGGCCGGGCGGGCGATGCCCGCGAAGCCGTGCCCCTCCGTCAGCGCGCTGACCGCGACCAGCGCCGCCAGCAGCACCACCGCCGCCAGTGCCATCAGCCGTTCCGCGCGGGGTGTCAGCTTCACCCGGCTGCGCAGTACCGGTCCGGCGAACCGGAAGGCGAACGTGCCCGCGGCCAGCACGGCCGTGGCGATCAGCAGTTCCGTCCCGTCCATCAGCGCGCCTCCGCCGGCTCGGGGTCCTTCGCCGCCACTCCCGCCAGCACGCCGGCCAGCGCGAGCAGCACCGGCAGCCCCGCCGGCAGGAACGGCGTCGCGGCCAGGGCGACCAGCACCCCGATCAGCACCGGCAGCCGGGCCGCCTTGTCGCGCAGCGACGGCAGCACCAGCGCCAGCAGCACCGCCGGGAACGCCGCGTCCAGGCCGAACGCGTCCGTGTCGCTGATCGCCGTCCCGGCGTACGCGCCGACCAGGACGCCCGTGTTCCAGAAGACGAAGATCCCGAGCCCGCACGCCCAGTAGGCCGCGCGGCGGCGCGGGGCTTCCTCCTGGGCCATCGCGAACGCCACCGTCTCGTCGCTCATCAGGTGGCTGCCGAGCGCCCGGGTGCCGCGGCGCCGCCCCACCGCGTCGCCGACCGCGAAGCCGAACGGCAGGTGACGCGCGTTGGCCAGCAGTCCCGCCAGCACCGCCGCGAACGGGTTGCCGCCGGCGGCCACGATGCCGATGAACATGAACTGCGACGCGCCGGCGAAGACCAGCAACGACATCAGCATCGGCAGCCAGAGCGGGAAGCCCGAGCTCACCGCGATGGCGCCGTAGGAAACGCCCACGAGACAATCGGCGAGACAGACCAGGCCGATGTCACGGGCGAGACCCCGATCCAGTGTTCGCCATATCGAACGCATGTGTTCTATGGTGAACACAGGGCCACGTGTTCGTCAAGGCGAACGAACAGACCGATGGAGCGAACAGCATGTCTCAGGAAGCCACCGGGGCGCCGCTGGAGATCATCGCGGCGTCGCTGCGCCGCGAACGGACCCGCGCGGGGCTCTCCCTGACCGAGGTCGCGCGCCGCGCCGGCCTCGCCAAGTCGACGCTCTCGCAGCTCGAGTCGGGTACCGGCAACCCGAGCGTCGAGACGCTGTGGGCCCTCGGCGTCGCTCTCGACGTACCCTTTTCCCGGCTCGTCGAACCGGAACGGCCCAAGGTCCGCGTGGTCCGCGCGGGCAAGGGGCCGACTGTCTTCGCCGAGCACTCCGACTACGCGTGCACGCTCCTGTCGGCCTGCCCCACCGGCGCCCGGCGCGACATCTACGTCGTCCGCGGCGAGCCGGGCACGCCCCGGCGCTCCGACCCGCACATGACCGGCGTGGTCGAGCACATCGTGCTCTGCGCGGGCCGGGCCCGCATCGGTGTCATGGACGCCCCGGAGGAACTGCTGCCCGGGGACTACATCTGCTACCCGGGCGACGTCCCGCACATCTTCGAGGCCCTGGAACCGGGCACCTACGGCGTCGAGATCTCCGAGTACATCTAGGGTTTCGCCGCGGCCGCCTTCGACGCGCGCCAGCGTCCGGGCGGTGTCCCGTGGTGGCGTTTGAACGCGGCGGCGAACGCGAACTCCGACGAGTAGCCCAGGGAGTGCGCGATCGCGGCGAGGCCGGCGTCGCCGTCGCGCAGCTGCTCGCGCGCCAGCGCCATGCGCCAGTCGGCGACGTAGGTCAGCGGGGCCACGCCGAGCAGCCCGGTGAACCGCCGCGCGAAGGTCGCGCGAGAGAGCGACGCCTCGCCGGCGAGGTCCGCGACCGTCCACGCGCGTGCCGGGGTCTCGTGGACGGCGCGCAGTGCGGCTCCGACCGCCGGGTCGTCCATCGCCCGGAACCACGCGGGAGCCGTCCGCAGGTCGGCGGCGAGCTGCTCGCGCAGCACCTGCACCAGGACGACGTCGAGCAGGCTGTCCAGCAGCGCCTGCTGCCCCGGCGCGTCGCGGAGGATCTCGGCGGCGAACACGTCGAGGACCGCGCGCAGGCTCGACCCGGCCCGCGGGCGCACCACGGTCAGGTCCGGCAGCCCGGCGAGCAGCCCCGCGCAGAGTTCGCCGTCGAAGGTGTACGCGCCGCAGAAGAACGTGGTCGGGTCGCCCGCCTCCGCACCGAACCGCATCCGGCGCGTGCCCGCGCCCGGCTCGGCGGGGTGGTACCGGAACGGCTCGACACCGGCGCCCGGCGTGTGGGCCATGAACTGGCGGACCGGGCCGCGGACCAGGACGACGTCGCCGGGCAGCACGTGGCGGGCGCACGCCGGGTCTCCGGTCCACGCGAAGGCCTCGCCGCCGAGGATGCCGTGGATCGCGAGCTTGGCGCCGGTGGGGAACTCGATGCCCCAGTCACCGCGCGCCGTCGTGTGCGAGAACGCGGCGCCGCGGGCCCTCGAACGCTGCAGCAAATCTGTGAGGACGTCCACGCCATGAGACGATCGCATATCTTTTCGCGCGAATCCAGCATGGATCATGCTCCGTGGACCGGGTTTCCTTGTCTTCAGGAACAGGAAGTCCGGAAGGAGGGGCGAGATGCCCCAGGCAGTGCGGTTCGACAACTACGGCGACCTCGACGTGCTGGAGGTGCGGGACGTGCCCCGGCCGTCGCCGGCGGCCGACGAGGTGCTGGTGCGCGTGCGGGCCGCCGGGATCAACCCGGGCGAGAACACGATCCGGATCGGCGCGCTCCACGAGCGCTGGCCCGCGACCTTCCCGTCGGGCGAAGGCAGCGACCTGGCCGGCGTGGTCGAGGAGGTCGGCTCGGCGGTCCGCACGTGGTCCCCCGGCGACGAGGTGATCGGCTGGGTGGACACCCGCGCCAGCCACGCCGAGCTGGTCGTCGTCCCGGCCGCGCACCTCGTGCGGCGCGACCCGGCCGTGCCGTGGGAGGTCGGCGGCTCGCTGTTCGTCGCGGGCACCACCGCGCACGCGAACGTGCGGGCCGTCGGGGCCGGGCCGGGCGACACGGTCGTCGTCGCGGGCGCCGCGGGCGGCGTGGGTTCGCTGACCGTGCAGTTGCTGCGCCACGCCGGGGCGACCGTCATCGGCCTGGCGAGCGAGACCCACCACGAGTGGCTGCACGGGCACGGCGTGCTCCCGGTGACCTACGGCGACGGCGTGCTGGACCGGATCCGCGCGGCCGCGCCCTCCGGCGTCGACGCGTTCATCGACAACTTCGGCGACGGCTACGTCGACTTGGCGCTGGAGCTCGGCGTGGCGAAGGACCGGATCAACACGGTCATCGACTTCGCCGGTGCGGCGCGGACCGGCGTCAAGAGCGAAGGCATGGCCGGGTCCGCGACCGTCGAGGTGCTGGGCGAGCTCGTGAAGCTGGTGGCGGCGGGAGAACTCGAGGTCCCCATCGCCGCCACCTACCCGCTCACCGAGGTCCGGGCGGCCTTCCACGACCTGCTGCGCCGCCGTTCGCGCGGCAAGATCGTGCTCCTCCCCCGGTGAGCGGAGGGCTTCACCAGCCGCGCTCGGCGAGGCGGTGCGGCTCCGGCAGCTCCTCGACGTTGATGCCGACCATCGCCTCGCCCAGCCCGCGCGAGACCTTGGCCAGGACGTCCGGGTCGTCGTAGAACGTCGTCGCCTTGACGATCGCTTCGGCGCGCTGGGCCGGGTTGCCGGACTTGAAGATGCCCGAGCCGACGAACACGCCCTCGGCGCCGAGCTGCATCATCATCGCCGCGTCGGCCGGGGTGGCGATGCCGCCCGCGGTGAACAGCACGACCGGCAGCTTCCCGGCCTCCGCCACCTCGCGGACGAGCTCGTACGGCGCCTGCAGCTCCTTGGCCGCGACGAACAGCTCGTCCTCGGGCAGGCTCTGCAGCCGGCGGATCTCCTGGCGGATCTTGCGCATGTGCGTGGTCGCGTTGGAGACGTCGCCCGTGCCCGCCTCGCCCTTGGAGCGGATCATCGCCGCGCCCTCGGTGATCCGGCGCAGGGCCTCGCCGAGGTTGGTCGCGCCGCAGACGAAGGGGACGGTGAACGCCCACTTGTCGATGTGGTTGGCGTAGTCGGCCGGGGTGAGGACCTCGGACTCGTCGACGTAGTCCACGCCGAGGGACTGCAGGACCTGCGCCTCGACGAAGTGGCCGATGCGGGCCTTGGCCATCACCGGGATCGAGACGGCCTCGATGATGCCGTCGATCAGGTCGGGGTCGCTCATCCGGGCGACGCCACCCTGGGCGCGGATGTCGGCGGGCACGCGCTCCAGCGCCATCACCGCGACCGCGCCGGCGTCTTCGGCGATCTTGGCCTGCTCGGCGGTGACCACGTCCATGATCACGCCGCCCTTGAGCATCTCGGCCATGCCGCGCTTCACCTTGGCGGTGCCGGTGACGGACTGGACGGTCCCGCTGGAGGGGGTGGGCTGCTGCTCGGACACGACGACGCCTTTCGACACGGGTCAGGGGTGGACGAGTTCGAGCGTAGGTCGGCGGTGGCCCCTTCAAGCAGGCCAGTACGCGGGTATCTCAGCAGTCCACTTCGCCGTGGCCCGCGACCAGGGCTTCCGCGAGCGACGTGCGCACGTAGAGCACGTGACGTCCGGCACGATGCCGGTTGACCAGGCCCGCAGCGTGGAGCACGCCGAGGTGCTGCGACACCGCCCCGGCGCTCAGCCCGGTCCGCCGGGCCAGCTCCGCGGTGGACGCCGGGGCGGCCAGTTCGGCCAGCAGCATGGCACGGCCACGGCCCACCACGGCGGCCAGCGCACCGGGCGCGGTGGCCGTGCCGGTCTCCCACAGCGTGGCGATCCCGCGCGGCGGGTAGCGCAGCACCGGCTGCCAGCGCGCGTCGGTCTTGGAGAACACCCGCGGCCAGACGAACGCCGAGGGCACCAGCACGAGGCCGCGCCCGTCGAGCGGGACGGCGGCGTGCAGGTGCCGGTGCGCCACCGTGAGCGTGCCGGCCTGCCAGCGCACCAGCGGGGTGAGGTCGTTGAACAGCTCGGCCGCCCCGCCCTGGGCCAGCAGCCGGGACCGGTACAGCACGTCGGCCTCGAGCAGCGCGCGGATCCGCGGCCAGTCCGGGGCCAGCACGAGGTGCCAGTACTGCTCCATCAGCGCGGCGAGCCGCTCCAGGCCCGCCTCGGGCTCGCGGTGGAAGCGGGCCAGCGCGGGCGTGCGTGGCCCGGCCATCGCGTCGAGTTCGCGCCGGACCAGGCGGGCGGGCACGTCCCGCAGGTCGGCGAGCTCGTCGGCGAGCTCGGGCAGCGGCGTCGACGGCGTCCCGGCCAGGAACCCGGGCAGGTGCCGCAGCGGGACGAGGTCGCGCAGCAGCCCGATGTCGAGGCCGGCCTCGTCCAGCGCCGCCGTGGCGCGCTTGAGCCACGGCAGGTGCAGGGCGTGCTGCCCCGGGGAGTTGAGGACGCGGACGCTCGCGACGATCTCCCAGGCCGGGGAGAACGCGAACCGGGTGTGCGCCAGGTCCTCTGTGGAGAATGCCAGATCGAGCACGCGCTGCCTCTCTGCCCGAAGTACGGGGCAGTCTAAGTCTCTCCGATGTGGACAGTCGAGCGGGGCGCCGAGAGGCCTTGCGGGAAGGTGAAGATCCCTTCGGGGTCGAACTTCCGGGCGATGGCGCGCAGCCGCGGCAGGTTCACGCCGTAGTACGCCTGGGCCCAGTCCGGCATGTCCGGGTCGAGGTAGTTGACGTACCCGGTGGTGCCGAACTCCGGCCCCAGCCCGTCACGCACGGCGGCCAGCGCGCGCCGGGCCCCCGCTTCGCCGCCGTCCGCGGGCGCCGCGTCGTGCAGGAACTGGAAGCTGGCCAGTGCCGTCCGGTGCGGGAAGGCGGTTTCCCGGACGCCGACGCGCGCGATGGCGCCGCCCGCGGAGTCGATGAGCGTGGTGACGCCCGGGTCGCGGGTCACCACCTCGGTCACCGCGGCCGGGTCGGCGGCCGGCCGCGTCAGCATGCGCGAGGTGCCGGTGTAGGCCTCGCGCAGCCCCGGCCGGCCGTCCCGGACGTCGAAGGACCGCACCGCGCTCAGGTGGTCGAGCACCCGGGTCCGCCGGGCGGAGGGCCGGGTGCCGATCCGGCGGACGAGGTCGTCCAGCAGGCCGGCCAGCCGGGTCCCGGTGCCGAGGAACGTGCCGGCGAGCGCGGTGCGGCCGGGCGCGAACTCGATGGCGGACCACAGCTCGTCCGGCATGCCGGGCAGCCAGTCCTGCCAGGCGCCGAACAGCGCGGCCCGCGCGGCGGCCGGGAACTCGAGCGAGTAGGTGGCGAGGTCGGCGGCCGGGACGGTCCGGAAGGTGAACCCGGTGACGATCCCGAAGTTCCCGCCGCCCCCGCCGCGCAGCGCCCAGAACAGGTCCGGCTCCGCCGTCGCCGAAACCGTGCGCACGCGGCTGTCGGCCGTGACGATCCGCGCCGCTTCGAGGTGGTCGCACGTCAGCCCGTACTTGCGGTCGACCACGCCGATCCCGCCGCCGAGGGTGAGCCCGGCGACGCCGACGGCCCCGCAGAGGCCGGCGGGCAGCACCCGGCCGGCGGCGGCCAGCGCCGCCGCGACCGGTCCGAGCCGGGTCCCGGCGCCGAGCACTGCCCGCCCGTCCGGCCGCACCTCGATGCCGGAGAACCGGCCCAGGTCCACGACGATCCCGCCGTCCACTGTGGAATAGCCGGGATAGCTGTGCCCGCCGGCGCGGGCGGCGACCGGCAGGCCGTGGCGGGCCGCGAAGCCGACGGCGGCCTGGACGTCCTCGACGCGCGCCGCACCGACGACGGCGGCGGGTCTGCGGTCGTCGAACATCGTGAAGAACGATCGCCGGGCGGTGGCGTAGCCCGGCTCACCCGGCCGGAACAGCGGCCCGGCCAGCCGGCCGCGCAGCCGCTCCCAGTCGCCGGCCGACGGGAACGCCGCGCTGGAAGCCGCTCTGTCCATGCCGCTCCCCCCTGCCCGCGCCCCGGGGCATTCGGCTGGTCCCGGGGGCCTTGCCTTGCCGTGACCAGGGTAGCGGGTGTGTGATCGAGGACACATCCCGTACACGAGCCGTTCGCCGAGGAGTCGTCATGGCAGACAAACAAGCCAAGAACGCCGACACCGGGGCCGCCGTCGCTGTGGACGACCCCGCCAAGGTCCGCAACGTCGTGCTCGTCGGCCCGGCGGGGTCCGGGAAGACCACCCTCGCCGAAGCCCTGCTGGCCGCCTCCGGCACGGTGCCGCGGGCAGGCTCGGTGGTCGACGGCACGACGGTGTGCGACCACGACCCGGCGGCGGTCCGCCAGCAGCGCTCGGTCGGCCTCTCGGTCGCGCCGGTGCTGCACCAGGGCCACAAGATCAACCTGATCGACACGCCCGGGTACGCGGACTTCGTCGGGGAGCTGCGGGCCGGGCTGCGGGCGGCCGACGCGGCGCTGTTCGTCGTCTCCGCCGCCGAAGGCGTCGACGCGGCGACCGTCGCGGTGTGGGAGGAGTGCGCCGCGGTCGGGATGCCGCGCGCGGTCGTCGTCTCCCGCCTCGACCACCACCGGGCCGACGCGACGGCCGAGATCGCCGCCTGCCAGGCCGCGTTCGGCGCCGGCGTGCTGCCGCTGTACCTCCCCGCGGGCGACGGCCTGGTCGGGCTGATCACCCAGCGGTACTTCGACTACTCCGGCGGGCACCCACCGAAGGTGGGCGAGCCGGCCGCGGCCGACCTGGAACGGCTGGCCGAGGCCCGCAACGAGCTGATCGAAGGCATCATCGCCGAAAGCGAGGACGAGTCCCTGATGGACCGCTACCTCGCCGGCGAGGAGATCGCCGAGGCCACCCTCATCGCCGACCTGGAGACCGCGGTCGCGCGCGGGTCCTTCCACCCCGTCATCCCGGTGTGCTCGACCAGCGGGATCGGCCTGGCCGAGGTGCTCGACGGCATCGTCCGCGCGTTCCCCTCCCCGCTGGAGCACCGGCCCCCGGACGTCACCACGCCGGACGGCGGCGAGCACGCCGCGATCACCGCCGACCCCGCGGGCCCCCTCGCCGCGGAGGTCGTCCGGACGGCGGTGGACTCCTACGTCGGCCGGGTGTCACTCGTCCGGGTGTTCTCCGGGACGCTGCGCCCCGAGCGGCCGGTGCACGTGTCCGGGCACGGTCTCGCCGAGCGCGGCCACGAGGACCACGACGCCGACGAGCGCGTCGCGCACCTGTACTCCCCGCTCGGCTCGGCCCTGCGGGAAGTGCCCTACTGCGTCGCGGGCGACCTCTGCGCGCTGACGAAGGTCGGCTCGGCGGAGACCGGCGACACCGTCTCCTCCCCCGACGATCCGCTGCTCATGGAGCCGTGGGCGATGCCGGAACCGCTGCTGCCGGTCGCCGTCGTCGCGAAGACCCGCAGCGACGAGGACACCCTGGCCCGCAACCTCTCCCGCCTCGTCGCCGGCGACCCGACGCTGCGGCTGGACCGCAACGCCGAGACCGGCCAGCTGGTGCTGTGGTGCATGGGCGAGGCCCACGCCGACGTCGTGCTCTCGCGGCTGCGCGCGGGCGGCGCGGACGTCGACACCGAACCGGTGAAGATCAGCCTGCGCTCGACGTTCAGCAAGCCGGCCAAGGGCCACGGGCGGCACGTCAAGCAGTCCGGCGGGCACGGCCAGTTCGCCGTCTGCGACATCGAGGTCGAGCCGCTGCCGCGCGGCAGCGGCTTCCAGTTCGTGGACAAGGTCGTCGGCGGCGCGGTGCCGCACCAGTTCATCCCGAGCGTGGAGAAGGGCGTGCGGGCCCAGCTGGCGCGCGGGCTCGCCGACGGGCACCCGGTGGTCGACGTCAAGGTGACCCTGGTCGACGGCAAGGCGCACAGCGTGGACTCCTCCGACGCGGCGTTCCAGACCGCGGGCGCCTTGGCCCTGCGGGAGGCCGCGGCGAACGGGCACATCACGATGCTCGAGCCCCTGGAAGAAGTGGCGATCCGCCTCCCGGACGAGCACCTCGGCACGGTCCTCGGCGACCTGTCCTCCCGCCGCGGCCGCGTCCTGGGCACCGAGGCGGGCGACGGCGGCCGGACGGTGATCCGCGCGGAGGTCCCGGCGACGGAACTGGTCCGCTACCTGATCGACCTGCGTTCGATGACCTCGGGCACGGCGACGTTCACCCGCCGCCACGCGAGGTTCGAGCCGATGCCGGAAGGAATGGCGGTCCACTGACCCGTCCTGCCGCGGCTGGTCGTGAGTGGTAATTCGGGTTCCCGGACCCGCGCGAACACGGCTCGCTGGGTGTTCAGCGCCACCAGCGGCACGTCCACCAAGCCGACGGCAGCCAGCTTGTCGCGGATGT